>NZ_JAWJYQ010000033.1:0-111404 GCF_032971465.1 Pseudomonas sp. LSJ-87
GGTCGTTGGCGAAGGCGATCCAGGCCTTGCGGTGGAGCAGGGTATCGATGTTGATGAACGAGGCGATCACATCGTGGCCTTCGGTGGCGCATACCTTGGGTAACGACCTGGGTGGCCCCAAGGGCATCTGCGACACCGGAAAGCGCTGCAAGGTACCTTCCGCCGCTACCTCGTAGGCCTGCCAGATTTCCTGGTCGAGCAGTACGTAGACATAACCCTGGCGCAGGAGGCGCAACTGGTCGGTGTGCATCGGGTGGAAGATGATTTCGCTATCGTCTGCCAGGCGATAGGGGCGCCCTGTATCCGGGCGCGGGGCGTAGGCCTCGCGCAGCAGCAGAATCGGCAGGCCGGAGCGTTCGCAGGCATTACAGGTGCCGTAGGTGTTGGGGATCTCTTCCTGCATGGCGATGTGGATGGCTTTGCTGATGCTCATGAGTAACTCCTTGCCTTCGGCAGGCCGGCGACGATGTGCGACCAGGTGCAGTCGTCGTAGCTGGCGAAGCGGTCCGCCAGGCGCTGCTCGCCGGCCGCTGCCTTTTCCACCTCGTGCTGGATGGTCGGGTGCTGAAGGAGCAGTGGGTGGATCATGAGCATGTGCAGGCTCATGCACTGGATATCGGCGCGGTCGCGCAGGCCCTGCTTGAACGCCTTGAGGATCAGGTTCATGGCATGGGTGGGGGCGTTTTCCGGCAAGCCTGAGGAACCTGCGAAGTGCCAGGGTGCATGGGGATGCTGCACGGCACTCAGGCGATGCCAGGCGCCGAGCAGTTGAATGATCTGTGGTGCGACATGCTGGGTCGCCCTTACGGCCTCGGGGACGGCCAGTTCGCCAACCATGGGTTCTCGCTCGAATACCTCGCAACTGCCACAACCATCGGGATGTAGCCAGCTGCGAACAGGCCCGAGGACTTCGCCTGCGTTTTTCAGAGTCGCGCGTAGCAGCGCCAGCCGCACGGGTTCGAACCAGGCGGTGATACCGTGCGGTTCTGGTTGGTGCAGCACCTGACACTGCTGGCTGATGTGCTGGGCGATGAGGTCGGCGGGTTGATCGCTGGTCAGCCAGCCACACACGTAGTGCCAGGTAGCTGCCGATTCACGAGCGGCGCAGGTCGCACTTAATGGGGCAAGGGCTGTGGGCGCATCGCCGGGTTTGGCGAGCCGCACCAGAGCTGGCCAGCACTCAGGATCCTGCACCAGCCCGCTGCAGTCGACGCGCGTTACGGCATCACTACCCAGCGCTTCGTTGAGGGCAGCTATGGCCAGCGGGTGTTCAGGCGGGCAGCCGGCGAATGGGTCCAGTAAAAGGTAGAGGGCCTCTTCTGGTTGGCGCTGCTGGTTGGCGAAGTGATCGACCGACTGCACGTAGCCCTGCGCGGACTGGCTCGACATGAGAAGTTCCTTTTCTTCTTGATGGCGAGCAGAAACCTAACGGGGAATCAATGCCGCAGGTAGTTATTGGCTTCCTAACCAGTTGTAGGATTTTTCGCTTTCGGACGAGGCAGTCGTATCACTCAGGACCTCGGGGATTCTGTTTCAAAGCATTGGCGCATCACGTCAAGGTAACGCCGGGCGCCCAGGCCCAGCGGGCGCGACTTGACCCAGATGATGTCCACCCACAAGCGCAACCGGCTGGCCATGTTGTCGAAGCGCACCTCCGCCAGCGCGCCCGAAGCAATCAATGGCTCGACCAACGGCTGCGGCAGGTAGGCCCAACCGAGCCCCGATTGCACCAGGTCGAGCGTGGCCAGGTAGCTGTCGGTCAGCCAGATGCGCCGCGACAGCACCATGCGCGGGTCAGACCCGGTGGCCTTGCCCGAAGCCACGATGATTTGCCGCTGTTCGGCGAAAGCCTCTTCCGGCAACGGCATGCCGTTGTTCTGCCCGGCTGGATGACGGGGGGAGGCGACGGCCACCAGCAATTGGCTGTCGGCCTCCAGGAATGACTCGCGCTCGTCTATGCCAGGCCGTTCGAAGACCAGTGCCAGTTGCACGCTGCCGTCATGCAGCAGGCGGATGGCTTCTGCCTGGGTGGCCGAGCGCACTTCGATTTCCAGGCTGGGAAATTCCTGGGCGAGGGTTTCCAGCGGCTGGCTCCAGCGGCCGGTCTGCAGTTCGGGGGCCATGGCGATGGTCAGGCGCTTTTCCAGGCCCTTGTGCAGTTGCAGGGCCTGGGCGTCGAGCAGGTTGAGCTGGCAGATTACCTGCCTGGCCTGAGGTTCCAGGGCCAGGGCGGCGCTGGTGGGCAAGGCTTTGCGCGTGGCCCGGTCGAACAGCACCAGGTCCAGTTCCGCCTCCAGTTGGGCGATGGCCATGCTCACGGCCGAAGGCACACGCCCCAGCTTGCGCGCGGCGGCAGAGAACGAGCCTGCCTCCAGCACCGCGAGGAAGATTGCCAGGGAGTCGCTGGTAAAGGCCATTGTCAGTAAACCTGATGACGAGGAAGCGTTGTGGCCGAAAAGTATGAACACTCCTCGGCCAGCTTCGCAATGCTTTACAGGTCTTCGGAGAGCACCCGATCAATGCTGTCGACAAAGTAGTCCACGCTCGCCCGGGTGGTGCACATCGGCGGCTTGATCTTGAGGATGTTCAGGTAATCACCGGTCGGCTGCATGAAGATGCCCAGGTCACGCAGGCGGTTGCACAGGGCCATGGTTTCCTCGGTTGCCGGTTCCAGCGTTGCGCGGTCGCGCACCAGTTCCAGCCCCAGGTAGAAGCCCGAACCATGTGCCGCGCCGGCCAGCGGATGCTTGTCCACCAGTGCCTGCAGGCGCGCCTTGAAATAGCGCCCGGTGTCGCGGGCGTTGTCCCACAGGCCTTCTTCCTGCATCACATCCAGCACCGCCATGCCGATGCGGCAACTGACCGGGCTGCCGCCGGCCGAGGAGAAGAAGTAGCCCTCGGCCTCCAGCGCTTCGGCGATCTCGCGGCGGGTGATGACCACGCCCAGTGGCTGGCCGTTGCCCATGCCCTTGGCCATGGTGATGATGTCGGGCACCACGCCCTGTTCCTCGAAGCCCCAGAAGTACTCGCCCAGGCGGCCATAGCCGACCTGCACTTCGTCGGCGATGCACACACCGCCCCGGGCGCGGACCTTGGCATAGGCCTCGCGCAGGTAACCGGCCGGCAACGAAATACCACCGGCATTGCCGTACACCGGCTCGCAGATGATGCCCGCCAACTGGCGGCCACGGGCGTCGAGATCGGCCAGCTTGGCGTCGACGTCGCGCAGGTAGTCGGTGGCGCTGTCGGCGCCACGGAAGCGGCCGCGGAAGGTGTTCGGCGCCTCGACCGGGTGCACCCAGTCCGGGCGGGTTTCCAGGGCCTGCGGGTTGTCGGCGATGGAAGTGGAAATGGCATCGGTGGCCACCGACCAGCCGTGGTAGGCCTCCAGCACGCTGAGCAGGTCGCGCCCGCCGCTGTAGGCCCAGGCCAGGCGAATCGCCAGGTCGTTGGCTTCGGTGCCGCTGTTGACCATGAACACCCGGTCGAAGCCTTCGGGTGCCAACTCCAGCAGGCGTTCGGAGAACTCGGTGATGGCCGCGTAGTGGAAGCGCGAGTTGGTGTTCAGCAGCGACCACTGCCGTGCCGACTCGGCGACCATGCGCGGGTGGCCGTGGCCCAGCACCGCGACGTTGTTGAGCATGTCCAGGTACGAGCGGCCCTGCATGTCGATCAGGTAGTTGCGCCAGCCGCGTTCGATGTGAGGCGGTTGCGCGTAGTAGTGCTTCTGCGAGCGGGCGAAGCTGGCATCGCGGCGGGCCAGCAGGGCCTGTGGGTCGGGCAGCGGCTCGGCATTGCAGTCGAAGCCCAGCAACGCAGCTGGTGACGGGCACAGGGCCAGCCAGGCGGCCGCCTGGGATGGGGTGGCGAAGAACGGCGGCTGAATGCCGCTATCCAGGCACAGCTGCACGCTGAGGAAGCCACAACTGCTGCCCAGCGACTGGCCTTTTTCCACGGCCTGGCCATCTGCAGGCGCATCTTCCAGGCCTTGCAGCCACAACGCCCAGTGCGCGCTGCGCAGGCAGCCACGGCCGTCGCCATGGCGCTGCCAGGTGCCGGCATCTGGTGCTTGCACCAGGCTGCCGTTGGGTACATGCAGCTCGACGCCCAGGGCACAGGTGGCGGGCTCTTCGGGGCGGTCGATATGGGTTTGCGACAGGCGATACTGCCCGTGCAGGCTGCAGGCCGGGGCTGGTTGCGTGGTCAGCAGGTGCTGGTCGAAGCCTGGTTGCTCCCAGTTGCCCGCCTCGCAATGCCCGCTGAGCACGCCCAGGTCGACGCGCGTCACTGCGTGCCCATCCAGTTCCGGGAGCAGGGGGGCGCAGCCGCTCAGGTCCGGCGTGGCAGGCTGCAGGCCCGCAGCCTGCAGGATGGCCGCTTCCATCAATGCGAAGGGTACGGCGGTGGCAGTGTCGAAGATTTCCCATTCATGGGCGATGTTGTCGCGGGTGTACTGGTTGCCAGGGTCGACGGCGAGCTGTTGCTCGCTGCTCAGCACCAGCACGGCGGCGCGGTTGAGCACCAGTGGCCACAGCGCCCGCAGTTCGGCTTCGCTCAGAGGGTTGAGCGCCTGGTAGGCACGCACGGCCGGCAGGATGCGCAGCGGGTCGCCCTCGGCGTGATGCAGCAGCGCCGCGCAGGTCACCGACAGGTCGGCGATGCGCCAAGTGCGTAACAGGTCGCCGAAATCGATCACCCCTTGCAACTGCCACTGGCGCTCGCTGTCGCGGGCCCAGACGGCGTTGTCGTCGGTGATGTCCAGGTGCACGGCCTGGCTTGGCAGCTGGTCGACCAGCGGCGCCAGGTGCTCGGCGGCCAGCTGGGTGGCCTGCTCGATGCGGGCGCGATGCTCGGCGTTGCCCAGCACGGGCAGCAGGTGCTGGATCAGTGCCTGGGCATGTTGCGGGTCCCATTGCAGGGTGCGCGTCAGGCCCGGGTGGTCGAAAGTGGCCAAGGCCTTGTCCAGCCGCGCGCAGAGCCCGCCGAGTTCGGCCATCAGGCGTGGTTCCATGTGCTTGAGGCGGGTCAGTGGCTGGCCGTCGATGTAGTCGAGCAGGCGCATGCGCAGCGGTTGCCCGTCTATTTCCAACGCCAGCAGCATCTGGCCATCGCTGGCCGGGCGCACGGCGGGCACTGGCAAGCCCTGTTCGCGCAGGTAGGCCAGGGCCGCGTGCTGGGCCTCGAGTTCCAGCTGGGCGTAGCTGCCGTGGCAGGCCTTGAGCACGAAACGGCCTTGTGGTGCGTCTACACGGAAGTTCAGGTCCTGTTGGCTGCCCAGTGCCGTCAGGTTGCCGGCAATGCCGTAGTGCGTTTGCAGCACGGCATGTGCCTGGGCTTCGCCGAGCGCAGGGCTGGGCAGGCCGGAGCGCTGGATCAGCGTGGTCAGGGCAGGGGAGGCGGGCTGGTGTTGTGGGCTGGACATGGGGCTCTACCGTTGCTGCTGGGGTTGACGGTGGAGAATTTATGCCCGATCTGGCTGATGATGGAAGACGATTGTTGTCAGAAAATTTGATGATGGCTTTCGAGCCGACCTGCCTGTACACCGTTACATTAAATTATTCGCTGCCAATAATTATTGGTATTCAATAATTTCCAATAAAGCCATGATCAACATCTTCCCGCGCCGTGGATTGGCTGCCGACATGGCCAGGCAGCTGTTGAAACCGTCCGCCCTGGATATCGGCCTGAAATCAGGGCTTTTTTTTACGGGCTGCGCAGGACCAGCAGCCGCCGAACGCAGCGTTGATGCGATTACCGGCAGCACCTCATCCGGCCCCATCCCAGACGCAGGTGAGTGAACCAACTGCCGAAGTGCACGAATGAACTACTCGGGCCTGCTGCCCAGCGTTTTGAATGCCTGTGCCGCGACATCCAGCGACGGCAAGTTGCCCGGGCCATCTTTTGCGAGCCGCTTGAGCAAGAATTCGACATAGTCCCTGTCCGGCACGCTTGTGGCACCGGCAAAAGCCTGTTTACAGGACAGGGACCAAGTCGTTCTTAAAAAAGAGGTTTTGCCCTCAAAATTATCGACTGCCCGGACGGGCCCTTTCGCGGGTGAACCCGCTCCCACAGGTACTGCATCTACCTCAAGGCCTGTGGAGATCCTGTGGGAGCGGGTTTACCCGCGAAGAGGCCAGCCCAGGCAACGCAACACTAAAGCCTCAGTGCAAAGTCCGAGGCTCAGCGGGCATCTGCACCTGAACCAGTGCCGACTCAAGCAAAGTCCGAAGCACCTCCAGCTCATGCATCGAGGTCATCATCAGGATCGAAGCCGGCGATTTGGGCTGCAGTAGCAAGGCCTGATGCACCACGGTGGCCGCGCATAGCGCGTAGTCGGTGGCCTGGATTAGGGTGTCTTCGAGGGAATGGGTTCGGGCCGCTTTGCGGCCCATCGCCGGCAAGCCAGCTCCCACAGGGATAGCGCATGGCTTGAAGCCGGCGCGGTCGGTGTGGGAGCTGGCTTGCCGGCGATGGGCTGCGCAGCAGCCCCCAAAAGCTAACTAGCCGCATCCACTTCCAAGAACGCCGCCTCCAGCAACTGCCGGGTATACGGATGCTGCGGCGCATGGAAGATCGCCTGCGCATCCCCTTGTTCCACCACATGCCCATGCTTGATCACCATCAACTGGTGGCTCAACGCCTTGACCACCGCCAGGTCATGGCTGATGAACAGGTAGGTCAGGTTGTATTTCTGCTGCAGATTGCGCAGCAACTCCACCACCTGCCGCTGCACCGTGCGGTCCAGCGCCGAGGTAGGTTCATCCAGCAGGATCAGCGCCGGCTTCAATACCAACGCCCGGGCAATGGCAATGCGCTGGCGCTGCCCACCGGAAAACTCATGCGGATAGCGATGCCGTGTGCGGGGGTCCAGCCCCACTTCCTCCAGGGCCGCAATAATCGCCGCTTCCTGTTCCTGCGCCGTGCCGATGCGGTGGATGCGCAACCCTTCGCCGACAATGTCCTCCACGCACATGCGCGGGCTCAGGCTGCCGAACGGGTCCTGGAACACCACCTGCATTTCCCGGCGCAACGGGCGCACGGCCTTCTGGTTCAGCCCTTCCAGATCCTGCCCATGAAAGCGAATGCCGCCCTGGCTGGAGATCAGCCGCAAGATCGCCAAACCCAAAGTCGACTTGCCCGACCCGGACTCGCCGACAATCCCCAGCGTCTGCCCTTGCGGCAAGCTGAAGTTGATCCCGTCCACCGCCTTCACATGGTCGACCGTGCGCCGCAGCAGGCCCTTCTTGATCGGGAACCACACCTTGAGGTCATCCACCTCCAGCAATGGCGCGCCCACCGGGTTGTGCGCCGGCAGCCCGCTGGGCTCGGCATTGATCAGCATCTGTGTGTAGTGGTGCTGCGGGGCGCTGAACAGCCTGGCGCATTCGGCCTGCTCGACAATCTGCCCGTGCTGCATCACGCACACACGGTGGGCGATGCGCCGCACCAGGTTCAGGTCATGGCTGATCAGCAGCAGGGCCATGCCCAGACGCGCCTGCAGTTCCTTGAGCAGTTCGAGAATCTTCAACTGCACGGTCACGTCCAGCGCCGTGGTCGGCTCGTCCGCAATCAGCAGTTCCGGCTCGTTGGCCAGGGCCATGGCGATCATCACCCGCTGGCGCTGCCCGCCCGACAGCTCATGGGGCAGGGCCTTCAGGCGCTTGCGTGGCTCGGGAATGCCGACCATCTCCAGCAGTTCCAGGGTGCGAGCGGTTGCTTCCTTGCCGGTCAGGCCCTTGTGCAGCAGGAGGATTTCGTTGATCTGCTTCTCGATGCAGTGCAACGGGTTCAGCGAGGTCATCGGCTCCTGGAAGATCATTGCAATGCGGTTGCCGCGAATGCGCTGCATGGTCTTCTCGTTCTGCTGCAGCAGGTCCTTGCCCTCGTAGCGGATGCTGCCGCTGGGGTGGCGGGCCAGGGGGTAGGGCAGCAGGCGCAGGAGCGAGTGCGCGGTAACCGATTTGCCCGAGCCACTCTCGCCCACCAGTGCCAGCGTCTCACCCTTGCGGATGTCGAAGCTGATGCCGTTCACAACGCGGTGGGCCTGGTCCCCGGTGACGAACTCCACCGCCAGGTCGCGCACTTCGATCAGGTTCTGTTCACTCATGTCACTTCCTCGGGTCGAAGGCATCGCGGGCGGATTCGCCGATGAACACCAGCAGGCTCAGCATCAGCGCCAGCACGGCGAAGGCGCTGATGCCCAGCCATGGGGCCTGCAGGTTGGACTTGCCCTGGGCCACCAGTTCGCCCAGCGATGGTGCGCCCGGCGGCAGGCCGAAGCCGAGGAAGTCCAGGGCGGTGAGGGTGCCGATGGCGCCGGTGAGAATGAACGGCATGAAGGTCATGGTCGAGATCATGGCGTTGGGCAGGATGTGCCGGTACATGATCGCGCCGTTGCGCATCCCCAACGCGCGGGCTGCGCGCACGTATTCCAGGTTGCGCCCGCGCAGGAACTCGGCGCGCACCACGTCCACCAGGCTCATCCACGAGAACAGCAGCATGATGCCCAGCAACCACCAGAAGTTGGGCTGCACGAAGCTGGCGAGGATGATCAGCAGGTACAGCACCGGCAAGCCCGACCAGACTTCCAGGAAGCGTTGCCCGGCCAGGTCGACCCAGCCGCCATAGAAGCCCTGCAAGGCGCCGGCGATCACACCGACGATGGAACTGAGCAGGGTCAGCGTCAGGGCGAACAGCACCGAAATGCGGAAGCCGTAGATCACCCGCGCCAGCACGTCGCGGCCCTGGTCGTCGGTGCCCAGCCAGTTGTCCGCCGACGGTGGGGCCGGGGCGGGTACGCGCAGGTCGTAGTTGATGCTTTGGTAGCTGAACGGGATCGGTGCCCACAGCACGAAGCTGTCTTTCTTCTCCAGCAGTTCGCGGATGTACGGGCTCTTGTAGTTCGCTTCCAGCGGGAATTCGCCGCCAAAGGTGGTTTCCGGGTAGCGCTTGAACGCCGGGAAGTACCATTCGCCGTCGTAGCGCACGGCAATCGGCTTGTCGTTGGCGATCAGCTCGGCGCCCAGGCTCAGGCCGAACAGGATCAGGAACAGCCACAGCGACCACCAGCCACGGCGGTTGGCCTTGAAGCGCTCGAAGCGCCGGCGGTTGAGGGGGGACAAGGCCATGTCAGTGCTCCCGGCTGGCGAAGTCGATGCGTGGATCGACCAGGGTGTAGGTCAGGTCGCCGATCAGTTTCACCACCAGCCCCAGCAGGGTGAAGATGAACAGGGTGCCGAAGACCACCGGGTAGTCACGGTTGATGGCTGCCTCGAAACTCATCAGGCCGAGGCCGTCGAGGCTGAAGATCACCTCGATCAGCAAGGAACCGGTGAAGAAGATGCCGATGAACGCCGAAGGGAAACCGGCAATCACCAGCAGCATGGCGTTGCGGAACACATGGCCGTACAGCACCCGTGGCCGGCTCAGGCCCTTGGCCTTGGCGGTGACCACGTATTGCTTGTTGATCTCGTCGAGGAAGCTGTTCTTGGTCAGCAAGGTCATGGTGGCAAAGTTGCCGATGACCAGCGCGGTGATCGGCAGCACCAGGTGCCAGAAGTAGTCCAGCACCTTGCCGGTGGTGCTCAGCTCGTCGAAGTTGTTGGAGGTGAGGCCGCGCAGCGGGAACCAGTCGAAGTAGCTGCCGCCGGCGAACAGCACGATCAGCAGGATGGCGAACAGGAACGCCGGGATGGCGTAGCCGACGATGATCGCCGAACTGGTCCACACGTCGAAATGGCTGCCGTGGCGCACGGCCTTGGCAATGCCCAGCGGGATCGACACCAGGTACATGATCAGCGTGCTCCACAGCCCCAGCGAAATCGACACAGGCATCTTCTCGATGATCAGGTCGATGACCTTGGCATCGCGGAAGAAGCTGTCGCCGAAGTCCAGCCGGGCGTAGTTCTTGATCATGATCCACAGGCGCTCGGGCGGCGACTTGTCGAAGCCGTACATGCGTTCGATCTCGGCGATCAGTGCCGGGTCCAGGCCTTGGGCGCCACGGTAGTTGGAGCCGGCCACGGACACTTCGGCACCGCCACCGGCAATGCGGCTGGTGGCGCCTTCGAAACCTTCGAGCTTGGCGATCATCTGCTCGACCGGGCCGCCGGGGGCGGCCTGGACGATGATGAAGTTGATGATCAGGATGCCGAACAGGGTCGGGATGATCAGCAGCAGGCGGCGCAGGATGTAGGCCAGCATGTTATTCGGCCTCGTCCGCAGTGGTTTCGCTGACGGCCGGGGTTACGCCGGGCTTGATCCACCAGGTGTCGATGCCGATGTCGTACTTGGGCGAGACGTCCGGGTGGCCGATGTGGTTCCAGTAGGCCACGCGCCAGGTCTTGATGTGCCAGTTTGGGATCACGTAGTAGCCCCACAGCAGTACGCGGTCGAGGGCCCGGCAGTGGTCGATCAGGCTCTGCCGCGAATCGGCATTGATCAGCTGTTCCACCAGCTGGTCGATGGCCGGGTCGCGCAGGCCGATGAAGTTGCGGCTGCCGGGGTTGTCGGCGGCGGCACTGGACCAGAACTCGCGCTGCTCGTTGCCCGGCGAGTTGGACTGCGGGTAGCCACCGACGATCATGTCGTAGTCGCGCGAGCGCAGGCGGGTGATGTACTGGGACACGTCGACCCGGCGGATATTCAGGTCGATGCCAAGGTCGGCGAGGTTGCGCTTGAACGGCAGCAGGATGCGTTCGAACTCGGTCTGTGCCAGCAGGAACTCGATGCTCACCGGCTTGCCCTGGGCGTCGACCATCTTGTCGTCGACGATTTTCCAGCCGGCTTCCTGCAGCAGCTTGTAGGCCTGGCGCTGCTGTTCGCGGATCATGCCGCTGCCGTCACTGACCGGGTTGCGGAAGGCTTCGCTGAATACCTGCTCGGGGACCTTGCCGCGCAGCGGTTCGAGGATTTTCAGCTCGCTGGGGCCGGGCAGGCCGCGGGCGGCCATTTCCGAATTGTCGAAGTAGCTGCCGGTACGGGTGTAGGCGCCGTTGAACAGCTGCTTGTTGGTCCACTCGTAGTCCAGCAGCAGGCTCAGCGCCTGGCGCACGCGCACGTCCTGGAACACCGGGCGGCGGATGTTGAAGATGAAGCCCTGCATGCCCGTGGGGTTGCCGTTGGGCAACTCTTCCTTGATCAGGCGGCCATCGCGCACGGCGGGTACGTTGTAGGCGGTGGCCCAGTTCTTCGCGCTGACTTCCAGCGCATAGTCGAACGCCCCGGCCTTGAGTGCTTCCAGGGCGACGGTGGTGTCGCGGTAGGAGTCGAAGGTCATGACGTCGAAGTTGTAGAAGCCACGGTTGATCGGCAGGTCCTTGGCCCAGTAGTCCTTGACTCGCTCGTAGCGCACCGAGCGCCCGGCCTTGACCTCGGCGACCTTGTACGGGCCGCTGCCCAGCGGGATTTCCAGGTTGCCGCGGTTGAAATCGCGGCTTTCGTACCAGTGCTTGGGCAGTACCGGCAGTTGGCCGAGAATCAGCGGCAGCTCGCGGTTGTTCTTGTGCTTGAAGGTGAACAGCACCGTCAGCGGGTCTTCGGCGACCACTTCGGCGACGTCGGCGTAGTACTGGCGGTACAGCGGCGCGCCGTCCTTGATCAGGGCATTGAAGGTGAACACCACGTCGTCGGCGCGCATCGGGTGGCCGTCGTGGAAGCGTGCCTCGGGGCGCAGGTAGAAGCGCACCCAGCTGTTGTCCGGGGCCTTTTCGATCTTGCCGGCCACCAGGCCGTACTCGGTGAACGGCTCGTCCTGGCTCTGGCGCATCAGGGTGTCGTAGATGCTGCCGATGTTCTCGGCCGGCACGCCCTTGTTGATGAACGGGTTGAGGCTGTCGAAGCCGCCGAAGCTGGACTGGCGGAAGGTGCCACCCTTGGGTGCGTCAGGGTTGACGTAGGCGAAGTGCTTGAAGTCGGCGGGGTACTTGGGTGGCTCGTCGTACAGGGTGAGCGCATGTTGCGGTGCGGCCAGGGCGGGAAGGCTCAGGCAGGCAAGCAACAGGCTGCCGGCCAGCCGGCGCAGTCGGTGCGTTGGCGTCATTGGGCTTTCTCCGAAGTCTTGATCCACCAGCTGTTCAGCCCAAGGGTGTAGGGCGGCGTGGTGACGAAGGCGAACCGGTTGCGGTAGGCCAGGCGATGATTGTCGAGGTACCAGTTGGGGATCATGTAGTACTGCCATGAGAGCACGCGGTCCAGTGCGCGGGCGGCGGCGACCTGGTCATCGCGGGTACGGGCGGCGAGCAGGGTGTCGAGCAGATGGTCGACCACCGGGTCCTTGACCCCAGCATAGTTCTTGCTGCCCTTGGTCGTGGCCTGGCTGGAGTGGAAGTACAGCCACTGTTCGAGGCCGGGGCTCAGCGTCTGGTTCAGGGTCATCAGGATCATGTCGAAATCGAACTGGTCCAGGCGTTGTTTGTACTGGGCGCGGTCCACGGTACGCAAGCGCGCATCGATGCCGATGCTGGCCAGGTTTTCGACATACGGTTGCAGGATGCGTTCAAGGTTGGGGTTTACCAGCAGCAGCTCCATGCGCAGTTGCTGGCCCTTGCTGTCGACCAGGCGCTGGCCGTTCAGCTTCCAGCCGGCCTCGGCGAGCAGGCCGAGGGCCTGGCGCAAGGTCTGGCGGCTGATGCCACGGCCATCGGTCTGGCTGACCTTGTAGGGTTCGCTGAACAAGGCGGCCGGCAACTGGTCACGGAACGGCGCCAGCAGCAGCCATTCCTTGCCGGTAGGCAGGCCGGTGGCGGCGAACTCGCTGTTGGGGTAGTAGCTGGTCGAGCGGCGGTAGGCGCCGCTGAACAGCGCGCGGTTGGTCCACTCGAAGTCGAGCATCAGCCCCAGCGCCTGGCGTACCCGTGGGTCGCTGAAGGTGGCCCGGCGGCTGTTCATGAACAGGCCCTGGGTTTGCGTGGGGATGCGGTGCGGGATCTGCGCCTTGATCACCTCGCCCCGGCGCACGGCCGGGAAGTTGTAGCCGTTGGCCCAGTTCTTCGCCTGGTGCTCGATATAGATGTCGAACTCGCCGGCCTTGAACGCTTCGAAGGCGACCGTGGCGTCGCGGTAGAACTCGTATTCCACGCGGTTGAAGTTGTATTTGCCACGGTTTACCGCCAGGTCCTTGCCCCAGTAGTTCTTCACCCGTTCGAACACCAGCCTGCGCCCAGGCTGGACCTGGGTGATGCGGTAGGGGCCGCTGCCCAGCGGGGGCTCGAAGGTGGTGGCCTTGAAGTCGCGCTTTTGCCAGTAGTGCTTGGGCAGCACCGGCATTTCGCCCAGGCGCAGGATCAGCAGCGGGTTGCCGGCGCGCTTGAACACGAAGCGGATGCGCAGCGGGCCGAGGATGTCCACCCGCTGCACTTCCTGCAGGTTGGTGCGGTAGATCGGGTGGCCATCCTTGAGCAGCGTGCGGTAGGAGAAAGCCACGTCTGCCGAGGTGATCGGCTTGCCGTCATGCCAGTGGGCTTCCGGGCGCAGGTTGAACACCACCCAGCTACGGTCCTCGCTGTACTCCACCGAGCGGGCGATCAGGCCGTAGCTGGAGGTCGGCTCGTCGCCGGACGGGTCGTACTGGCCGGTGCCGACCATCAGCGGCTCGTTCAGCTCGCTGATGCCGTATTGCTGGAAATTGGGCGTGGTAATCGGGCTCGACCCCTTGAAGGTGTAGGGGTTGAGGGTGTCGAAGGTACCGAAAGCCATGGCCCGCAAGGTGCCGCCCTTGGGCGCTTGCGGGTTGACCCAGTCGAAATGGGTGAATGTGGCTGGGTACTTGAGCGTGCCGAACTGCGCGTATCCGTGGCTTTCGCTCACCATCGCGGCTGCGGGAAAGCTCAAGGCCAGGCTGAGTGACAGCAGGAGGGGACGTATCAAGTCGGCATCCGATCCAGAGGCGTTGGGCTTTGATCGGGGTACAGTAACAGCTTGGTGGGGTTGGAAAAAGAGAGGTTTTGAAGGTGGGGCGAGTGGTTCAGCCAGTTGCCGGTCGCTGCGGGTGACGCGGTACCTGTGGGAGCGGCCTTGCGTCGCGAAAGGGCTGCATGGCAGCCCCGGCAGTTTACGCGGCGAAGCTGAAATCCTGGGGCCGCTTCGCGCCCCTTTCGCGACACAAGGCCGCTCCCACAGGGCCGCGCAAAGGCCCCGGGCTTCGTATCAATGCGAGAGGTAAACGGTGAGGGTCTGGCCTGGCTTCAGGGCATGGCCGCTGCGCGGGTTCCAGCGTTTGAGGTGCTTCATTTCCACGTTGAAGCGCTTGGCCACCAGGTACAGCGAATCGCCCTTGCGTACCTTGTACTGCGTGGAGCGCTGCCCGGAGGCGGCTACCCGATTGCCAGCAGCGCTTGGCGCGCTGCCACCGCGCAGGGCCAGGACCTGGCCAGCGCGCACGCTGTTGCCGGAGAGGCGGTTCCAGCGCTTGATGTCCTTGACCGAAACGCGGTTGGCCTTGGCGATGGCGCCCAGGTTGTCGCCGCGCTTGACCCGGTAGCTGCGCGCCGCCACCGGGGCCTTGGCTTCGGCCACGGCGCGGGCGAACACCGCCTTGTTCGGCTGCAGGCTGACCAGTTGCTCGGGCTTGAGGTTGGACAGGCTGTCGCTCAGCAGCTGCGCCTTGGCGGTGGGTACCAGCAGCTGCTGCGGGCCATCCACGGTCATGCGCTTCTTGAATGCCGGGTTGAGCTGGATCAGCTCGTCTTCGTCGATGTTGGCGAAGGCCGCTACCCGCGACAGGTCGAGGCGGTCGTTGATGGCCACCGCCTCGAAGTAGGGTTCGTTGGCGATCGGGTTCAGGTTCACGCCATAGGCTTCCGGCGTGAGTACCACCTGCGACAGGGCCAGCAGCTTGGGCACGTAGTCGCGGGTTTCCTGCGGCAGCGGCAGGTTCCAGTAGTCGGTGGGCAGGCCGAGCCGTTCGTTGCGCTCGATGGCGCGGCTGACCGTGCCTTCGCCGGCGTTGTAGGCAGCCAGGGCCAGCAGCCAGTCGCCGTTGAACATGTCGTGCAGGCGGCTGAGGTAGTCGAGCGCGGCGTTGGTCGAGGCGGTCACGTCGCGACGGCCATCGTAGAAGTTGGTCTGGCGCAGGTTGAAGTGGCGGCCGGTGGACGGAATGAACTGCCACATGCCCGCGGCATGGGCGCGCGAGTAGGCCATCGGGTTGTAGGCGCTCTCGATGGCTGGCAGCAGGGCCAGCTCCAGTGGCATGTCACGTTCTTCGAGGCGCTCGACGATGTAGTGCAGGTAGAGGCTGCCACGCTCGCCGGCGCTTTCGATGAAGCTTGGGTTGCTGGCGAACCACAGGCGCTGCTGCTCGATGCGCGGGTTGACGTCGATGTTGTCCTGCAGGGCAAAGCCCTGGCGCATGCGTTCCCACACGTCCTGTGGTGCCTGCTCGGCCGGCTTGACCAGCAGTGGTGAAGGCTTGTGCTTGATCCGCGCCTGGTAGTTGTGCGCGCGAACGCTATCGGATTCGTCGAGCTGACGGGTGCTCTGGCAGCCCACCAAAGTGGCGGCCAGGGCCAGCGCACTGATTTGGGCCAGGCGCGTCAGGGCGACGGAATGAGAGGTTCTGCGGCTACGGGAAGACATCGGCTGACACAGGTTTCCGGGCGAAAAATTTCGGCGATTCTAGAAACCGCTCCGGGCCTGGTCAACCTTTGACCATCGCTTGCGATATATCTTGAGGTTATCAGAAGGCGTCCTTCCAAGACCTCAAGGCAGCAAAAACAGCGACATGCGAGGGGTTTGAATGTCCCTTCCATTCGTCTGCTTTTTGTTTAACTAATGTTTCAGAGGTGCGCAGGAAGGGGTTGGTCAGGCGCTCCAGACCGATCGTTGATGGCAATGTGATGCGATTGTCGGCACGCAAACGGGTAACGTCCTCGAACCGCTGCTGAACGTGCGGGTTGTCGGGTTCCACCGCCTTGGCGAAACGCAGGTTGCTCAGGGTGTATTCGTGGGCGCAGTACACCTCGGTCTGCTCTGGCAGGGCTGCCAGGCGGGCGAGGGCTGGCTGCATCTGTTCGGGGGTGCCTTCGAACATGCGCCCGCAACCGGCGGCGAACAGCGTGTCGCCACTGAACAGCACCGGCGTTGCCGGCTGGTCGCTGAACAAGGCGATATGCCCCAGGGTATGGCCGGGCACGGCCAGCACCTGGAAGGTCACGCCAAGCACCGTCACCTGGTCACCTTCGTCCAGCGCCAGGTCACGGCAGGGAATGCGCTCGTGGGCCGGGCCGCAGACCCGCGCGCCGGTCAGTTGCTTGAGCCGTTCCACGCCGCCGACGTGGTCGTTGTGGTGGTGGGTGACCAGGATGTCGCTCAGTACCCAGCCGGGGTTGGCCGACAGCCAGCGTTCCACTGGGCCGGCGTCACCCGGATCGACCACCGCGCAGCGGCGTTTGGCAGTATCCTGTAACAACCAGATGTAGTTGTCGGAGAAAGCGGGGAGAGCATCGATCTGTATCATGGTGCGGATCCGATTCGCCTAGCGTGGCACATGAAGGCATCTTATCCGCGATGGCGCGGTGCGAGAACCTTCGAGGGAGAGCGCAATGACCGACCAAGCCTTTGCCCAGGCCGACCCGGACTGGGTCAAGCTGATCAGCCTGGCCCGTGAGTGGTTCAACGGCCCACTCGGCCAACTGATGCTCAAGGAGGAGGAAAAACTGCTGGAAGAAGAGCTCGGGCGCTTCTTCGGGGGTTACCTTGTGCACTACGGGCCCTGCTCCGAGCCACCGCCCAGCGCGCCCCAGGTGCAGCGCAACGTGCGCCTCGGTGCCCCGCTGCCGGGGGTGGAGATTGTCTGCGAAGAGCAGGCCTGGCCGCTGAGCGAGCACGCCGCCGACGTGGTGGTGCTGCAGCATGGCCTGGATTTCTGCCTTTCGCCCCACGGCCTGCTGCGCGAGGCGGCCAGCGCGGTGCGCCCGGGCGGGCACCTGCTGATCGTCGGGATCAACCCCTGGAGCAGCTGGGGCATGCGCCATTTCTTCAGCCACGGCGCCTTGCGCAAGGCCCGTTGCATCTCGCCGTCACGGGTGGGCGACTGGCTCAACCTGCTGGGCTTCGCGCTGGAGAAACGCCGCTTCGGGTGCTATCGTCCGCCGCTTGCCTCACCGGCCTGGCAGCAGCGCCTGGCGGGCTGGGAACGGGTGGCCGGCGGCTGGCAGGGCTCCGGTGGCGGGGTGTACCTGCTGGTAGCGCGCAAGATGGTGGTGGGTCTGCGGCCGTTGCGCCAGGAGCGTCGCGAGCCGATGGGCAAGCTGCTGCCGCTGCCACTGGCCAAGGTCAACCGCGCGGCAGCCAACCCGGATACTGAAAAGCACTGAACATGAGTGGTACATGAGCGAAAACGTCGAGATGTTTACCGATGGTGCCTGCAAGGGCAACCCTGGCCCTGGCGGCTGGGGCGTCCTTATGATCTACAAGGGCGTCGAGAAGGAACTGTGGGGCGGCGAACGCGAAACCACCAACAACCGCATGGAACTGATGGCCGCGATCCAGGGCTTGATGGCGCTGAAGCGCGAATGCGAAGTGGTGCTGACCACCGACTCGCAGTACGTGATGAAGGGCATCAACGAATGGATGACCAACTGGAAGAAGCGCGGCTGGAAAACCGCGGCCAAGGAGCCGGTGAAGAACGCCGACCTGTGGCAGCAGCTGGATGAGCAGGTCAACCGCCACAAGGTGACCTGGAAGTGGGTACGCGGGCATATCGGCCACCCCGGCAACGAACGCGCCGACCAGTTGGCCAACCGTGGGGTCGATGAGGTGCGCGCCAAGCGTTGAGCTGGGGTACAATTCCGGCCTTTGTAACTGATGCAAGTTGGAGCGCCCCGCGTGGAGCAGCAGCAAGATAAACGGTTCGTCATTCTCGATACCGAAACCACGGGTATGCCGGTCAGCGAAGGCCACCGGATCATCGAGATCGGCTGTGTCGAGGTCATCGGCCGGCGCCTGACCGGGCGGCACTTCCACGTCTACCTGCAGCCGGACCGCGAGAGTGACGAGGGCGCCATCAACGTCCACGGCATCACCGATGCCTTCCTGGTCGGCAAGCCACGCTTTGGCGATGTTGCCGAGGAGTTCTTCGAGTTCATCCAGGGCGCCACGCTGGTCATCCACAACGCGGCGTTCGACGTTGGCTTCATCAACAACGAATTTGCCTTGCTGGGCCAGCAGGACCGCGCGGACATTTCGCAGCACTGCACCATCCTCGACACCCTGCTGCTGGCGCGCTCGCGCCACCCGGGGCAGCGCAACAGCCTGGATGCGCTGTGTAAACGCTACGACATCGACAACTCGGGCCGTGAGCTGCACGGCGCATTGCTCGACTCGGAACTGCTGGCTGACGTCTACCTGGCAATGACCGGTGGCCAGACCAGCCTGTCGCTGGCCGGGCATGGTGCAGAGGCCGGGGATGAAGGGGCGGGTGCTGGTGGCAGCGAGATTCGCCGTATTACCGGGCGGGCGCCCGGGCGGGTGATCATGGCCAGTGCCGAGGAGCTGGAGGCGCATGCCGAGCGCCTGGCGGCCATTGCCAAGTCGGCGGGTGGGCCATCCATGTGGCAGGCTCTGACCGAGACACCTGCTGGCTGATTTTTCGCCTGCTCCGGCCCTTTCGCGGGTGAACCCGCTCCCACAGGAAATCGACTGGCCTTGAATGCAATGCGGTCCCTGTGGGAGCGGGTTCACCCGCGAAGAGGCCTGCACAGGCAATACAAGGCTCAACTACCCTGAAATGGACGTCATGTCCTTCGGAGGTAGCCACCTGATGTACAAGGACCTCAAGTTCCCCATCCTCATCGTGCACCGCGCCATCAAGGCCGACAGCGTCGCTGGCGAGCGTGTGCGGGGCATCGCCGAGGAACTGCGTCAGGACGGCTTTGCCATCCTCGCCGCCGCCGACCATGCCGAGGCCTGCCTGGTCGCCGCCACCCACCATGGCCTGGCCTGCATGCTGATTGCCGCCGAGGGCGTCGGCGAGAATACCCACCTGCTGCAGAACATGGCCGAGCTGATCCGCCTGGCCCGCCTGCGTGCCCCCAACCTGCCGATTTTCGCCCTGGGCGAACAGGTGACCCTGGAAAACGCCCCCGCCGAAGCCATGAGCGAGCTCAACCAGCTGCGCGGCATCCTCTACCTGTTCGAAGACACCGTGCCGTTTCTTGCGCGCCAGGTGGCGCGTGCCGCACATATCTACCTGGGCGGCCTGCTGCCGCCGTTCTTCAAGGCCCTGGTGCAGCACACCGCGCAGTCCAATTATTCCTGGCACACCCCGGGCCACGGCGGCGGCGTGGCCTATCGCAAAAGCCCGGTGGGCCAGGCCTTTCACCAGTTCTTCGGGGAAAACACCCTGCGCTCGGACCTGTCCGTTTCCGTGCCGGAGCTGGGCTCGCTGCTCGATCACACCGGCCCCTTGGCCGAAGCGGAAGCCAGGGCCGCGCGCAACTTTGGCGCCGACCACACCTTTTTCGTCATCAACGGCACCTCCACGGCCAACAAGATCGTCTGGCACGCGATGGTCGGCCGCGACGACCTGGTGCTGGTGGACCGCAACTGCCACAAGTCGGTGGTGCACGCGATCATCATGACCGGTGCCATCCCCCTCTATCTGTGCCCCGAGCGCAACGAACTCGGGATCATCGGCCCGATCCCGCTCAGCGAGTTCAGCCCCGAGGCGATCCAGGCGAAGATCCAGGCCAACCCTCTCGCCCGTGATCGCGGGCAGCGCATCAAGCTGGCGGTGGTGACCAACTCCACCTACGACGGCCTGTGCTACCACGCCGGCTTGATCAAGCAGACCCTGGGCGCCAGTGTCGAGGTGCTGCACTTCGACGAGGCCTGGTTCGCCTATGCGGCGTTCCACGAGTTCTTCACCGGGCGCTATGCCATGGGCACGGCCTGCGCGGCAGACAGCCCGCTGGTGTTCAGCACCCATTCCACCCACAAGCTGTTGGCCGCGTTCAGCCAGGCCTCGATGATTCATGTGCAGGACGGGGCCAGGCGCCAACTGGACCGTGACCGCTTCAACGAAGCGTTCATGATGCACATCTCGACCTCGCCGCAGTACAGCATCCTCGCTTCGCTGGACGTGGCTTCGACCATGATGGAAGGGCCGGCCGGGCGTTCGCTGCTGCAAGAAATGTTCGACGAGGCGCTGAGCTTTCGCCGTGCCCTGGCCAACCTGCGCGAGCACATCGCCGCCGACGACTGGTGGTTCAGCATCTGGCAGCCGCCGAGCGCCGAAGGCATCCACCGCCTGGCCGCGCAGGACTGGCTGCTGCAGCCGGGGGCGGAGTGGCATGGCTTTGGCGAAGTGGCGGACGACTATGTGCTGCTCGACCCGCTGAAGGTGACCCTGGTAATGCCAGGCCTGAGCGCGGGCGGTGCGCTGGGCGAGCATGGCATCCCGGCGGCAGTGGTCAGCAAGTTCCTCTGGGAGCGGGGGCTGGTGGTGGAGAAAACCGGCCTGTACAGCTTCCTGGTGCTGTTCTCCATGGGTATCACCAAGGGCAAGTGGAGCACCTTGCTCACCGAGTTGCTGGAGTTCAAGCGCCACTATGACGGCAATACCGCCCTGAGCAACTGCCTGCCGAGCGTGGTGGCTGCCGATGCCTCACGCTACCAGGGCATGGGCCTGCGCGACCTGTGCGACCAGTTGCATGGCTGCTACCGCGCCAATGCCACGGCCAAGCAGCTGAAGCGGCTGTTCACGCGCTTGCCGGAGGTAGCCGTGAGCCCGGCCCGGGCCTATGACCAGATGGTGCGCGGTGAGGTGGAGGCGGTGCCGATCGAGGCGCTGCTGGGGCGGGTGGCAGCGGTGATGTTGGTGCCGTACCCGCCTGGTATTCCGTTGATCATGCCGGGGGAGCGGTTTACCGAGGCGACCCGCTCGATAGTCGATTACCTGGCGTTCGCCCGGGCGTTCAACCAGGGCTTCCCAGGTTTCGTCGCCGACGTGCACGGCCTGCAGAACGAAAGCGGCCGCTACACGGTGGATTGCATCAGGGAATGCGAATGATCTCGACGCCGCTGCGCGCCAGTTCGAAGCGGTTTTCACCCAGGTGGTTGACCTTGTCGCCGATGGCCAGGCGATAGGTGGTGATGGGGGCGCCCAGCGTGCTGCCGTCGGTTTGCAGGGTCGACTCCTGGAACTCGTGCACGGGGTAGATGCGGCCTTCGGCGTCACGGGCGTGGAATTGGCCGACCATTACTGCTGCCATTTGGGTGGAAACCTCTGAATTACGTGAGAAATGTCTGCAGGCATAGACCGTGGAACAGCGTCGGAAGTTTTCGCCTTGCGGAAAAAAAACCAAAGCGCCGAGGAACGGTCATCTATAACTACAACGTCCCTTTACCCAGCAGAGGTTGGAAATTGCCATGAGCCAGGTGTATTCGGTAGCAGTGGTCGTCGGTAGCTTGCGCAAGGACTCCTACAACCGCAAGATCGCCCGCGCACTCTCGGAGCTGGCGCCGTCCAGCCTTGCCCTGAAGATCGTCGAGATTGGCGATTTGCCGTTGTACAACGAGGATGTCGAGGCCGAAGCGCCGCCGGAAGCGTGGAAGCGTTTTCGCGACGAGATCCGCCGCAGTGATGCGGTGCTGTTCGTTACCCCGGAGTACAACCGCTCGGTACCTGGCGGCCTGAAGAATGCCATCGATGTGGGCTCGCGGCCTTACGGGCAAAGCGCCTGGAGTGGCAAGCCGGCGGCGGTGGTCAGTGTGTCGCCTGGGGCCATTGGTGGCTTTGGTGCCAACCATGCCGTGCGCCAGTCGCTGGTGTTTCTGGACATGCCGTGCATGCAGATGCCCGAGGCCTACATTGGCGGCGCGGCTAGCCTGTTCGACGATGCGGGCAAGCTCAGTGACAAGACCCGGCCGTTCTTGCAGGCGTTTATCGACAAGTTCGCTTCCTGGGTGAAGTTGAACAGGGCGGTTTGAGGCCTGTTCATTCGGTGTCAGCTTTCAAAGGGGCTGCTCCGCAGCCCATCGCCGGCAAGCCAGCTCCCACACCGACCGCGTTGGCTTTGGAGATTTGCTTCTTCAGGAAATTCACATGGATTGAGAGCGATGCGGTCGGTGTGGGAGCTGGCTTGCCGGCGATGGGCCGCACAGCGGCCCCGGCGGCCTAGCGGAAGCTGTAGGAAACCCCGGCATACACGCCAAAGCCTTCGCCTGGCGTCGAACGGGCCTCATCCTTTCCAGCATCGTTGTAGCCAGGTGTCACCGTCGCCGCATAACGCTTGTTGGTCAGGTTGCGCAGGTCCAGCCAGGTCTGCCAGTCCTGCTTCGGTGAATCCCAGCCCAGGCGTGCGCCGAGCAGGGCATATTCATCGGCGTGGTAACTGTTGGCGTAGTCCACCTGCACCTTCGACGCCATCTGCGTGTTCACCCCCGCGTAGAAACCGCTCGGCCAGTCATAGCGCAGCTCGGCCTGGTAGTAGTGCATCGGGATGCCCGGCAGGCGGTTGTCGCCGAACTTGTCGTCATCGCGGTAGTGGAAGTCACTGAAGGTGTAGGCCTGGCGCAAGCTCAGCTTGCCAGTGCCGGCACGTTCCCACAGGGTACTGTCGAGGCCGGCTTCCACGCCTTGGTGCACGGTGGCGCTGGCGTTGAATTCCGAGGTGAAGTTCGGCACCACTTCCACGGCCAGCAGCTCGTGGCGCACTTGCGAGTAGTACCAGGCCAGGTCCCAGCGGCCAAGCGCCGAATCGCCACGCGCGCCCAGCTCCAGGGTCGTGGCGGTCTGGTTCTGCATCTCGATCGGCTGGATCTGCTTGCCGCCTACTTTGGGCGAGCTCCAGATCAGCGACCACGGGTGAGGTGGCTCTACCGAGCGGCTCAAGTTGCCATACACCTGCAGGTCCGGGCTGATGTCATAGCGCAGCCCCACGCGTGGCGCATAGTCCCAGTTGTGCATGCTCACCTTGCCACCCTCGGCAGGGTAAGTGACATCACTTTCACGACGGGTATAGATCATCGCCAGGCCTGTGGTCAGCCACAGGTTCGGTACCAGCTCCAGGTCATTGCCCACATGCAGCACGGTGTCCGAGCCCTGGTAGGTGAAGTCACGTGTACGCTTGCCGAACACGTCGCCCGTGCGTTCGAACTGTGAAGCACCGCTGTTGGGCAGGTGCTTGGTGGTGCGCCAGCCGACGGTGGTCTTGCTCTCGTGGCCGAACAGGGTGTCGCGGCGGAAGTAGTTCAAGGTGCCGCTCACATCGGTATAGGCCACCTTCAGGCGCATCGGGCCTTCGCGCAGGTCCATCGGGTAGTCGTGGTAGACCAGGCCAGCTTCCAGGCGCGCATCGTCGTCGAGGTAGAAGGTGGTCTTGTTGCCCACCCAGGTACTGCCCGGTTGCGGGCGGCTGTCGTCGCGGGCCAGGTAGGCCGGGTTCGCGGCGCGGGGGTGGTGCTTGATCTGCTCCTTGGTCAGGCGCCCGGCCAACTCGTTCTCGGTTTCCCGATAGCGCAGGTAGAAGCGGGTTTCCAGGTTCGGGTTGAAGCGGTAGCCGACGTTGGCGGCAACCCCCTTGGCGCTGCCGCTGCTGTGCGCCTGGTAGCCGTCATATTCCGAATCGGTCAGGGCCACGTAGTAGTCGAGGTTGCCCAGCACCTGCCCCGAGCTGATGTGCCGGTGCTGGTAGCCGCGGCTGCCGACTTCGTAGCGCACCTGCAGCGGCGCGGCGTCGTAGCCGGTGTGGGTGACGTAGTTGATCGCACCGCCAAGGGCGAGGGACCCGTGGTCGAAGCCGTTGGCGCCGCGCAGCACTTCGGCACGGCTCAGCCACAGCGGTTCGAACAGTTCGTAGGGCGTACCGCCCGGGCCGGTCAGGGGCAGGCCGTCGAACATCGTGTACACCCCGGAACCGTGGGCCCCCGGTGCGCGGTTGATGCCCGAACCGCGGATCGACAGCTTGATGCCATCGTTGCCCGCCGATTGCGCGAATACCCCGGGCTGGTAGGCAAGTACATCCTGGTTGCTGGCAACCCGGCCTTGCCCTACACGCTGCATGTCCACCAGGTTGCTGGCGCCCGGCACTTCGTGCAGGCGTTCGCTGGCGGCGGTCAGGTCGTTCTGCTCCTCATCGGTGATCAGCACCTGGCCCAACTCGACCGAAGGTGCCGCCAGGGCGGGCTGGGAGGCAGCGAAAGCAGCCAGCAGGCCGAGGCAGGATGGTGGGGGCAAAACGCAACGCATTGTACGACTCCAGGCGAAAGGCGAATGGACAACGGCGTTGAGACGAGCGAAATGCCGCTTGGAGCACGAGGAAAGTCGACAAATATCGCGCAACCTTCGTCAGACGGTTTTGTACGAAAGTTCTTTACAAGCCGTAGCGATGGAGCAGGGCGACCCGCGCTTCGTAAGGTGATTGCAGACCGGCAGCGATGCCTCGCTCAATCACCCGTGGAGTTCAAACATGACTGACAACGCACGACACTCGCAGCCCCCCCTGGCGGACGCCCCGGTTCGCCTGACGCCACGTGAACGGCAAGTGCTGTTGTGGTGTGCCTACGGCAAGAGCTCGTGGGAGATTGGCCGGATCCTGGAATGCAAGGAATCGACGGTGAACTTCCATGTGTCGAACATCCTGCGCAAGTTCGATGTGCCCACGCGGGTGGCTGCGGTGATCAAAGCCATTCGCTACGGCATGCTGGCCGAGCAGTGAGGGGGTGAAGCATGGGCAACGATCCTCGGTTACCGCGTTTTGCCGACTGCCATGACCCGTTCTGGCCACGGGTGGACCTGGGCAGGCTGCGTGAGCGCCTGAACCTGCAGCGGCCTGTCAGTGAGGCTGCGCTGGAGGTGGCCGCACGCTGCGCGGCCATCGACGCGGCACGCGAATTCGCGCGCTGGCGCGCGGTGTTGCGAGAACGGGGCTACAAGCGCCTCGAGGATGTGGCCGGGCATGACCAGGGGCGTGCATTGCGGGTGTGCTACATCCGCTTTGTCGAAGCCGCGGTCATGCATAGCCTGGGCTCGACCGCCTACCTGCCCGCCGCACACAGAGGGGCTGCCCATGACTGAAGAATCTGTTTTCGACAGCCTGGCCCCGGCGTTGGTGGAGTTGCTGGGCGTGGATGGCAATGTCCTGTTTGCCGCGCTGCTGGGGGCTTTGCTGGTGAGCGCGGCGCGCGACCGGTTGATCACCAACAAGGCCAGGCGCCTGACGCTGGGCAAGAAACTGTTGCTGGTATTCGTGACCGTGGGGGTGGGCCACCTGTTCGAGCCGCTGGTCTCGTCACTGGTGCCCCTGCTGAGCCGTGGCATGGCGGCGTTCGTGGCTGCCGTGGTGGTGATCCCCATCAGCCTCAAGGTGATGGTCTGGCTGGATACCCTGGACCCGCGCGAACTCATCCAGCGCTGGCGCCGCCGGGGTTAGCCGCTGGCGGCATTGGGCGGGCGACTGGTCAGCGCGCTCAATTGCCGTTCCAGCTGCTGGATGCGTTGCTTGTCCTGGACCAGCAGGAGAACGGCCTGGCGATCGGCAAGCGACAAGGTGCGCAGGCGCGCGAGCATGTCGTGTTCCCAGCCGTCTTCGTCCAGGCCTGCGCGATGTCGTTCGGGTTCACCCAGCAGAAGCCAGTCCAATGAGCATGCGTATTGCCTGGCGATGTCTATGCATAGTGAATAAGGAATGCTGTCGCGCACCTTCCAGCTGCTCAATGTCTGCGGGCTGATCGAAAGCGCTCTGGACAGCTCGGCATCGGATTCCGTAGCGGTCAGAAGCTTCAGCCTGGCCAGCACCGAAGCAAGTACGTGGGTACTCATAACAAATATCCATGACTGGTTTAATGATATTCCATGGGCTTAAACTACTCGTTATGAATACAGCCCTGCGTTTTAAGGAGCGTTCCTGCAATGAGAAGCATCAAACTGAAGAATACACCTATATATGCAGCCAATACTGACAAAACCGGACGATTATTCTCACAGAAGGTAAGCCTGAACAATGTTTGCAGGTATTTGCCGTGAGTACATACAAGCTGGTTTGCCCGCATTGCCACAGCCGGATGCGCATACGCACCAGTGAAGGGCGTCATATTTTCCTGCGGATCGCCTATTTGCAATGCACCAACGAGGCATGTGGCTGGTCGGTGCGCGCCGAGTTCGAAATGACCCATGAACTCTCGCCCAGCGGCATGCCCAACCCGGAAGTGTACCTGCCTTCGGCCAATGGTGATTTACGCAAGGCAGCGCTGCCGGGGTCCGCGCAGGACAATCCCGGTAAATGAGCCTTCATGCTCACGGATAAAAAGCGCGCAGATAAAAAAACACCCCGCATGAGCGGGGTGTCTTGTTTTACCGGGGCGCGATTAGCCGATCAGTTGCAGGCCGGCTTGCTGGACCATTTCCAGCAGCGGTTGCGGGTACACACCCAGCACGAAGGCGAGAATGGCGATGGCCAGCAGCATGACGCCGCCGGTGCGCTGTTCCCACTTCAGCGGGGCGTCGTGGCGACGCAGGTTCGGCTCGACCAGGTACAGGGTGACCATGACGCGCAGGTAGTAGTAGACACCGATGGCGCTACCGATCACCAACGCACCGACCAGCCACCACAGGTGCGACTCGACGCCAGTGGCAATGATGTAGAACTTGCCGATGAAGCCGGCGGTGAGCGGGATGCCCGCCAGCGACAGCATCATCACGGTCAGTACCGCAGTCAGGTACGGACGACGCCAGAACAGGCCGCGGTACTCGTACAGTGCATCGGCGTCACGGCCGCCGTAAGGCGAGGACATCAGGGTGATGACGCCGAAGGCGCCCAGGCTGGTGATCACGTAGGTGACCAGGTACACGCCCATTGCTTCCAGTGCCAGGCCCTTGTTGGCGACCAGGGCGATGACCAGGTAACCGAAGTGGGCGATGGACGAGTAACCGAGCAGGCGCTTGAGGTTGCTCTGGGTCAGTGCCAGCAGGTTACCGATCAGGATCGAGGCCACGGCAATCACCGCCAGCACGGTGCTCAGCACGCCGCTGCTGGCAGCAGGGGAGAGCATGAACAGGCGCACGACCACGGCGAACACCGCAACCTTGCTGGCGGTGGCCAGGAAGGCGGCGACCGGTGCCGGGGCGCCTTCGTACACGTCCGGGGTCCACAGGTGGAACGGTACCAGCGACAGCTTGAAGGCCAGGCCGACCAGCATCATGCCCAGGCCCAGCTGGGCCACCAGGCTTGGCATGCTGGTGGCGGCCAGGGCCTTGCCGATCTGGTCGAAGCTCAGGCTGCCGGCGTCGGCGTAAAGCAGGGCCATGCCGAACAGCAGGAAGGCCGAGCCAGCGGCCGACAGCACCATGTACTTGATGCCGGCTTCCAGCGAGCGCTTGTTGAAGAAGGCATACGCCACCAGGCCGTAGACCGGTACCGACAGCAGCTCCAGGCCGATGAACAGGCCGGCCAGGTGGTTGGCGCTGACCAGCACCAGGCCACCGAGGGCCGACATCAGCAGCAGCAGGTACAGTTCTTCACGGTTGCCCGGGAAGCCCTTGGAGCCTTCGCCGAGGTAGGCGTGGGCGAGGGTGACGCAGGCCAGCGTCGCCACCAGGATGATCGCCATGTACAGGCAGGCGAACTTGTCGATGGTGATCAGCGGGGTGACCGCCAGCGGCGCAACCTTCAGTGCCGGCAGGATCGACAGCAGGGCCAGGTTGAGGCCCACGGTGGACAGCAGGAAGGTCTGCGAGTGGTTGCGCTTCCAGGCGATCGCCAGCATCACCACCACCGTGGTGATGGTGGTGATCAGCATCGGCGCCAATGCGATGAAGTGTTGAGTGGTGAATTCCATAGCGCTCTTACCGGGCCGAAGCGAGTTGAGTGAAAGCGGAACCGAGCCACTGCTGCACACCACTCATGGTGGCGGCAGAGGTGTCGAGGAACGGCTGCGGATACACGCCCAGCAGGATCAGCAGTACCGCCAGACCCAGGACCATGATCAGCTCGCGACCGTCCATGCCGGCCAGCACGGTGTCGGTCTTGGCCGGGCCGAAGTAGGCGCGGTGGATCATGATCAGCGAGTACACCGAACCGAACACCAGGCCAGTGGTGGCGATCACGGTGATCCACGGCACGCTGGCGAAGCTGCCGATCAGGATCAGGAACTCGCCGACGAAGTTGCCGGTACCGGGCAGGCCCAGGGAGGCGGCGGCGAAGAACAGGCTGATGGCTGGCAGGTAGGCGATGCGGTGCCACAGGCCACCCATCTGGCGCATGTCACGGGTGTGCAGGCGCTCGTACAGCTGGCCGGCCAGGATGAACAGCGCGGCAGCGGACAGGCCGTGGGCCAGCATCTGGATCACCGCGCCTTGCAGGGCCTGCTGGCTGCCGGAGTAGATACCGATCAGTACGAAGCCCATGTGCGAGACGCTGGAGAAGGCGACCAGGCGCTTGATGTCGGTTTGCGCGAAGGCCAGGAAGGCACCGTAGAAGATACCGATCAGGCCCAGGGTCATGGCGATTGGCGCGAACTCTGCCGAGGCGTTCGGGAACAGCGGCAGGGCGAAGCGCAGCAGGCCGTAGGCCGCAGTCTTCAGCAAGATACCGGCCAGGTCCACGGAGCCTGCGGTCGGTGCCTGGGCGTGAGCGTCAGGCAGCCAGGAGTGGAACGGCACCACCGGCAGCTTCACCGCGAAGGCGATGAAGAAGCCCAGCATCAGCAGGTACTCGGTACCGGCTGGCAGTTCGGCCTTGAGCAGGTCGCTGTAGTTGAAGGTGATCACGCCGGTGTTGGTGTAGTTGACCAGCACCAGGCCGAGGATCGCCACCAGCATGATCAGGCCGCTGGCCTGGGTGAAGATGAAGAACTTGGTCGCCGCGTAGATCCGGGTCTTCTTGCCGTCCGACGAGCTGTGACCCCAGAGCGCGATGAGGAAGTACATCGGCACCAGCATCATTTCCCAGAAGAAGAAGAACAGGAACAGGTCCAGGGCCAGGAACACACCGACCACGCCGCCGAGGATCCACATCAGGTTGAGGTGGAAGAAGCCGACGTGACGCTGGATCTCTTTCCAGGAGCACAGTACCGACAGCACACCGAGCAGGCCGGTGAGCAGGATCATCAGCAGCGACAGGCCGTCGAGGGCCAGGTGGATGCTGATGCCGAAGCGCTGGATCCACTGGACTTTGTATTCCAGGGCCCAGGCAGGCTCGGCGCCCGGAGCGGGGGCCAGGGTGTAGTCGCCGTTACCCCACAGCCACAGGCCGATGCCGAGCAGCAGGGACATGGTCAGCAGCGCGATCCAGCGCGGCAGGGTGGCGCCGAAGCGCTCACCCAGCCAGCACAGGAAGCCGCCGATGAAGGGGATCAGGATCAGCCAAGGCAAAATCATGACGGGTTCGTTTCCTTTTGCAGGGTCGCAAGGTTCGCAAGGTTCATGGTCATACCGCGGCCACTACCACAGCGCCGAGTACCAGCACTGCGCCAACGGCGATCGAAGCGGTGTACCAGCGCAGCTGGCCGGTCTCGGTCTTGCTCATGGCGACGTGGCCGCCGCGAGCCAGGCGAGGGATCAGGCCGATGCTGCGGTCAACCGGGTCCTTGCGCAGGATGTGGCTGATCAGCAGGTAAGGTTTGACGAACAGCTTGTCGTAGATCCAGTCGAAGCCCCAGGCGGCGAACCACCAGGCCGACAGGACACGACCGATACCGCTGTTGGCGACGGCGCTGACGAAGCGGCGCTTGCCCAGGAACAGCAGGGCCGACAGCAGGATACCGGCGATGGCGATGGCGCCCGAAGTGAGCTCCAGCGCGTGCTTGGCTTCGCCACCGGCGTGGCCGGCGCTTTCAGGCAGCACACCTGCCAGCGGCGGGGTGATCCAGGCGCCGACGAAGGTCGACAGCACGATCAGCACGCCCAGCGGCAGCCAGTGGCTGATGCCGTGGCCAGCGTGGGCTTCGGTCTTGGCTTCGCCGTGGAAGGCGATGAAGATCAGGCGGAAGGTGTACAGCGAGGTCATGAACGCACCGACCAGGCCGGCGTACAGCAGGCCGGTGTTGCCGCTGGCGAAGGCTTCCCAGAGGATTTCGTCCTTGGAGTAGAAGCCCACGGTCACGATCGGCAGTGCAGCCAGGGCAGCGCCACCGACCAAGAAGCTGGCGTAGGCCAGCGGCAGTTTCTTCCACAGGCCGCCCATCTTGAAGATGTCCTGCTCGTGGTGGCAGGCAACGATCACCGCACCGGAGGCAAGGAACAGCAGGGCCTTGAAGAAGGCGTGGGTCATCAGGTGGAAGATCGCCGCGTCCCAGGCGCCAACGCCCAGGGCCAGGAACATGTAGCCGATCTGGCTCATGGTCGAGTAGGCGAGGATACGCTTGATGTCGGTCTGTACCAGCGCGGCGAAGCCGGCCAGTACCAAGGTCACGCCACCGACCACGCCTACCAGGTGCAGGATGTCCGGCGCCAGCAGGAACAGGCCGTTGGTACGGGCGATCAGGTACACGCCCGCGGTCACCATGGTTGCCGCGTGGATCAGTGCGGAGACCGGAGTAGGGCCGGCCATCGCGTCGGCCAGCCAGGTCTGCAGTGGCAGCTGGGCCGATTTACCGACCGCACCACCCAGCAGCATCAGGGTTGCCAGCACCATCCAGGTGTCGCCAGCCTGGAACTTCTGCGGGGCCAGCACCAGCAGCTCCTGCACGTTCAGGGTACCCAGCTGGACGAACAGGATAAACAGGCCGATGGCCATGAACACGTCGCCGATACGGGTGACGATGAATGCCTTGAGTGCCGCGTTACCGTTGTTGCGGTTGCTGTAGTAGAAACCGATCAACAGGTACGAGCACAGGCCCACGCCTTCCCAGCCGAAGTAGATGAACAGCAGGTTGTCGCCCAGCACCAGGAACAGCATGCTGGCGATGAACAGGTTGGTGTACGCGAAGAAGCGCGAGTAGCCGGCTTCGCCACGCATGTACCAGGAGGCGAACAGGTGGATCAGGAAGCCGACACCGGTGACCACGCCGAGCATGGTGACCGACAGGCCGTCCAGGTACAGGGTGAAGTTCGGCGCGAAGCCGTCCACCGACATCCACTGCCACAGCAGCTGGCTGTACGCGCCGCCTTCAGGCGGGGCGACGTTGAATTGCCAGATGACGTAGGCGGCGGTGGCGGCCGAAAGGCCTACCGAGCCGACGCCGATCAGGGCGGACAGGTTCTCCGAGAACCGCCCGCGCGAGAACGACAGCAGCAGGAAGCCGACGAGGGGGAAGACGAAAGTCAGGAAGAGAAGGTTCATCCGCGCATCTCACTGGCAGCATCGATGTCGAGAGTGTGGAAGCGGCGATACAGCTGCAGCAGGATGGCCAGGCCAATACTGGCCTCGGCGGCTGCCAGGCTGATCACCAGAATGAACATCACCTGGCCGTCGGGCTGGACCCAACGGGCACCGGCGACGACGAACGCCAGGGCAGAGGCGTTCATCATGACTTCCAGGCTCATGAGCACGAAGAGGATGTTGCGGCGGACCATCAGGCCAACCAGACCTAAGCAGAACAGGATGCCGGCGACTGCCAGACCATGCTCGAGAGGGATAGCACCCATGATTTACTCCTTCGCCTCGTTGCGGCCCAGGTGGAAGGCGGTGACGGCCGCGGCCAGCAGCAGCATCGAAGCCAGTTCGACCACCAGCAGGTAGGGGCCGAACAGGCTGATGCCGACTTCTTTCGGGCCCACGGTGGTACCGCTGATGCCGGCGCCGCTCGGGGTGACGAACAGCACGTACAGCAGCTCCAGCAGCAGCAGGGCGGCGAGGATCACCGGCCCGGCCCAGATACCGGGCTTGAGCCAGCCCCGTTCCTGGGCGACCGAAGCCGGCCCGAGGTTGAGCATCATCACCACGAACACGAACAGCACCATGATGGCGCCGGCGTAGGCGATCACTTCCAGGGCGCCGGCGAACGGCGCACCCAGGGCGAAGAAGATCATGGCCACGGAAATCAGCGAAATGATCAGGTAAAGCAAGGCGTGCACGGGGTTGGTGCCGGTCACCACCCGAAGGGTGGAGACCACGGCGATCCCGGATGCGAAGTAGAAAGCGAATTCCATCTTTCTGTCCTTATGGGAGCAAGCTCTTCACGTTGATCGGCTCGGCTTCGTTCTGTGCAGAGCCCTTCGGCTTGCCAGCGATTGCCATGCCGGCAACACGGTAGAAGTTGTAGTCAGGGTTCTTGCCGGGGCCGGAGATCAGCAGATCTTCTTTCTCGTACACCAGGTCCTGACGCTTGAACTCGGCCATTTCGAAATCCGGAGTCAGCTGGATCGCGGTGGTCGGGCACGCTTCTTCACACAGGCCGCAGAAGATGCAGCGCGAGAAGTTGATGCGGAAGAACTCCGGGTACCAGCGGCCGTCCTCGGTCTCGGCCTTCTGCAGCGAGATGCAGCCGACCGGGCAGGCCACCGCGCAGAGGTTGCACGCTACGCAGCGCTCCTCGCCATCGGGGTCGCGGGTGAGGACGATGCGGCCGCGGTAGCGCGGCGGCAGGTACACGGGTTCTTCGGGGTACTGCAGGGTGTCGCGCTTGCGGAACCCGTGGGAGAACACCATTGCCAGGCTGCGCAGCTGGGTGCCGGTGCCCTTAACGATGTCGCCGATATACTTGAACATGGGTCAAATCCTCACTGGGCCGCGACGGCTGGCGTGTTGTAGAGCACGATCGCAGCGGTCACCAGCAAATTGATCAGGGTCAGCGGCAGGCAGAACTTCCAGCTGAAGTCCATCACCTGGTCATAGCGTGGGCGCGGGATCGAGGCGCGCAGCAGGATGAACAGCATGATGAAGAACGCGGTCTTCAGCGCGAACCACAGGAACGACAGTTGCGGCAGGATGCCGAACGGGCCGTGCCAGCCGCCGAAGAACAGGGTTACCAGCAGCGCCGAGATGAGGATGATGCCGATGTACTCACCGACGAAGAACATGCCCCATTTCATGCCGGCATACTCGATGTGGTAGCCGTCGGCCAGTTCCTGTTCCGCTTCTGGCTGGTCGAACGGGTGACGGTGAGTCACGGCGACGCCAGCGATGAAGAAGGTGCAGAAGCCGAAGAACTGCGGAATGATGAACCACAGGTTCTGGGCCTGGTATTCAACGATGTCGCGCATGTTGAACGAACCCACCTGCACCACCACGCCCATCAGCGCCAGGCCCAGGAACACTTCGTACGACACGGTCTGTGCCGAGGCACGCAAGCTGCCCAGCAGGGCGTACTTGTTGTTCGACGACCAGCCGGCGAACAGCACCGCGTAGACCGACAGGCCGGCCATGGCGAAGAAGAACAGCAGGCCGATGTTCAGGTCGGCGACGCCCCAGGTCGGGGTGATCGGGATGACCACGAAGGCGATCAGCAGGGCGCTCATGGCCACTACCGGTGCCAGGGTGAAGATCACGCGGTCGACGAAGGGCGGGTTCCAGTCTTCCTTGAAGAACATCTTCAGCATGTCGGCAGCGATCTGGAACATGCCGAACGGGCCGACGCGGTTCGGACCGTAACGGTCCTGCCACCAGCCCAGCAGGCGGCGCTCGACGAAGCTGAGCAGCGCGCCGCAGACCACCACCGCCAGCAGGACCACGATGGCCCGCAGCACGGTCAGGATCACATCGATCACTTCGGGGGTGAACCAGCTCATTGTGCTGCCTCCTGCAGACCTTCGACGGATGCACCGAAGATGGCAGGCGGAATGCCGGCCAGGCCTTTCGGCAACGCGACCAGGCCAGCGCCCAGCTCTTCATTGATACGCAGCGGCAGGCGCAGGGCCACACCGGCAACGTTCAGGCTCAGCAGGGCACCGTCGTTGACGCCCAGGCGGTCGGCTTCGGACTTGGCCAGGGCCACGTAGGCTGCCGGGATGCGCTCTTGTACCGGTGCGGCGCGCGAGGAGCTTTCTTCGCTGCCGAACAGGTGGAAGAACGGTACGGCAGTCCAGGTGCCACGGGCCGGGTTGAAGGCGCCCGGAATGGCGTTGAACCAGTGCAGGCGGTCGCCTTGCGATTCGATCAGGCGTACGCCCGGGTCACCGGCACGCAGGTGGCCACCGACCTCGTCCTGGAACTTGTTCCAGGCTTGCGGCGAGTTCCAGCCCGGCGACCAGGCGAACGGCACCTGCTGGCGCGGTTCGGCCGAACCCGAGTAGCCTTCCATGGAGAAGGCGAACGCGGTGTCCTTGTCTTGCGGGGTACGCGGCTCGTGCACGCTGATGTTGGCGCGCATGGCGGTACGGCCGGAGTAGCGCAGCGGCTCACGGGCCAGTTTCATGCCCTTGATGCGGAACGCGGCGCTTGGCGCGGCGTTGACGATGCCGGCCAGTTGCGGGGCGGCTTCGGCGCAGGCGCTGGTGACGTGGTCCAGCTGGGTCCAGTCGACCGGCTTGTTCAGCAGGGTGGCACGCAGGGCGTGCATCCAGCGCCAGCCTTCGTGGATCTGGATGCTGCTGTCCAGGTATTGCGGGTCGAATACCTGGAAGAAGCGCTGGGCGCGGCCTTCCTGGCTGACCAGGGTACCGTCGCCTTCGGCGAACGAGGCGGCCGGCAGCACCAGGTGGGCGCGGTCGACAGTCGGGGTTTTCGAGTGGTCGGCAACGATCACTACCTTGGCCGCGGCCAGGGCTGCATCGACCTTGGCGGCCGGTACGCGGGCGTACAGGTCGTTTTCCAGCACGACGATGGCGTCGGCCTTGCCGCTGATGACCGCGTCCAGCGCGGCATCGACCGACTCGCCACCGAGCATGGCCAGGCCGAGGCTGTTGGCTTCAGGCACCACCAGGCTCAGCGAGCCGTTCTTCTCGCGCAGTTTCAGCGCCTTGGCGATGTTGGCGGCAGCTTCGATCAGCGCCGGGTCGGCCAGCGAGGTACCAGCTACGACCAGTGGGCGCTTGGCCGCGACCAGGGCGTCGGCGATGCGCTGGGCCAGGGCTTTCGCTTCGGCGTCCAGGCCTTCTACGGCAGGGGCGCTCGGGTCGATGGCGTGGGCCACGGCGAAACCGATGCGGGCCAGGTCGGCCGGGGCGGCGTGCACGCATTCTTCGGCGACGTCGTCCAGCTTGGTTTCAGCCAGCGAAGCGATGAACAGCGGGTACAGCGCGTGCTGGCCGATGTTCTTCACGGCGGCGTCGAGCCACGGCTGCACCTTCATCGCTTCGGCCATGGCCTCGGCCTTGCCCTTGGTGGCCTGGCGCACGGCCAGGGCGACGCGGGCAGCGGTCTGGGTCAGGTCTTCACCGAGCACGAACACGGCGTCGTGGTCTTCGATGTCGCGCAGGGTCGGCACCGGCAGCGGGCTGTTGTTCAGCACGTTCAGGGCCAGGCGTACGCGGGCCAGTTCACCGGCTTCCATGCCCGAGTAGAAGTACTCGGCACCGACCAGCTCACGCAGGCCGTAGTTGCTTTCCAGGCTGGCGCGTGGCGAGCCGATACCGACGATGGTACGGCCGCGCAGCAGGTCGGCGGCCTTGTCCAGGGCGGCGTCCAGGCCCAGCTTGGTGCCGTCGGCCAGGTGTGGCTGGCGTGGGCGATCCTTGCGGTTGACGTAGCCATAGCCGAAGCGGCCACGGTCGCACAGGAAGTACTGGTTGACCGAACCGTTGAAGCGGTTTTCCACCCGACGCAGTTCGCCGTAGCGCTCGCCCGGGCTGATGTTGCAGCCGCTGGAGCAGCCGTGGCAGATGCTCGGGGCAAACTGCATGTCCCACTTGCGGTTGTAGCGCTCGGAGTGGGTCTTGTCGGTGAACACGCCGGTCGGGCAGACCTCGGTCAGGTTGCCGGAGAATTCGCTTTCCAGCACGCCGTCTTCGACGCGGCCGAAGTACACGTTGTCGTGGGCGCCGTAAACGCCCAGGTCGGTACCACCGGCATAGTCCTTGTAGTAGCGCACGCAGCGGTAGCAGGCGATGCAGCGGTTCATCTCATGGGCGATGAACGGGCCGAGGTCCTGGTTCTGGTGGGTACGCTTGGTGAAACGGTAGCGGCGCTCGTTGTGGCCGGTCATTACCGTCATGTCCTGCAGGTGGCAGTGACCGCCTTCCTCGCACACCGGGCAGTCGTGCGGGTGGTTGGTCATCAGCCATTCGACGACGCTGGCGCGGAACGCCTTGGACTCTTCATCGTCGATGGAGATCCAGGTGCCGTCGGAGGCAGGGGTCATGCAGGACATGACGATACGACCGCGGGTGTCGTTCTCGTCGGTGTACTGCTTGACCGCGCACTGCCGGCAGGCGCCAACGCTACCAAGCGCCGGGTGCCAGCAGAAATAAGGGATGTCGAGGCCGAGCGACAGACAGGCCTGTAACAGGTTGTCTGCACCGTTGACTTCGAGCGCTTTGCCGTCTACGTGGATAGTGGCCATTGTTCAAAGTTCTTCGTTGGCCCGCGTGAGCGGGCGTGGCTAATGGAAATCGGTGAGCTTGTGACACGCCACGATTTCTCGGGCCTGCCGCCAAGCTGGCGAGTGGCACGGACCACCCGCCTAATCATCTTGTTATGCGCCGACCACGATCGGCTTCGCCAGGTTCGGACGCAGCGCATCGCCAGCACCAGCTGGAGCGACACCTGCCTCGAATTCCGAGCGGAAGTATTTGATGGCACTGCCCAGCGGCTCGACGGCACCTGGTGCGTGAGCACAGAAGGTACGGCCAGGGCCGAGGAAGTTGACCAGGCCCAGCAGCGTCTCGATGTCTTCGGCGCGGCCCTGGCCTTTTTCCAGTGCGCGCAGCATCTTCACGCTCCACGGCAGGCCGTCACGGCATGGAGTGCACCAGCCGCACGACTCGCGGGCGAAGAACTCTTCCATGTTGCGCAGCAGCGAAACCATGTTGATGCTGTCGTCCACCGCCATGGCCAGACCGGTACCCATACGGGTGCCGACCTTGGCGATGCCGCCGGCGTACATCTGCGCGTCGAGGTGCTCGGGCAGCAGGAAGCCGGTACCGGCGCCGCCTGGCTGCCAGCACTTGAGCTTGAAACCGTCGCGCATGCCGCCGGCATAGTCTTCGAACAGTTCGCGGGCGGTGACGCCGAACGGCAGTTCCCACAGGCCCGGGTTCTTCACCTTGCCGGAGAAGCCCATCAGCTTGGTGCCGTGGTCTTCGCTGCCTTCGCGGGCCAGCGACTTGTACCAGTCGTTGCCGTTGGCGACGATGGCCGGGACGTTGCACAGGGTTTCGACGTTGTTCACGCAAGTCGGCTTGCCCCACACGCCAACGGCGGCAGGGAAGGGCGGCTTGGAGCGCGGGTTGGCGCGGCGGCCTTCCAGCGAGTTGATCAGTGCGGTTTCTTCACCACAGATGTAGCGGCCGGCACCGGTGTGCACGAACAGCTCGAAATCGAAACCGCTGCCGAGGATGTTCTTGCCCAGCAGGCCGGCGGCCTTGGCTTCCTCGATGGCGCGGTTGAGGTTTTTCGCTGCGGTGGTGTATTCGCCACGCAGGAAGATGTAGCCACGGTAGGCCTTCAGGGCGCGGGCGCTGATCAGCATGCCCTCGACCAGCAGATGGGGCTGTTGCTCCATCAGCATGCGGTCCTTCCAGGTGTTCGGCTCCATTTCGTCCGCGTTGCACAGCAGGTAGCGGATGTTCATGGATTCGTCTTTGGGCATCAGGCCCCACTTCACGCCAGTGGGGAAGCCCGCACCACCGCGGCCCTTGAGGCCGGAGTCCTTGACGCTTTGCACGATGTCGTCGGCCGACATCTGCGCCAGCGCCTTGCGGGCGGCAGCGTAGCCGTTCTTCGATTCGTACTCGGCAAGCCAGACTGGCTCGCCGTCGTCACGCAGGCGCCAGGTCAGCGGGTGGGTTTCGGCCGTGCGCGCGATGCGGTTGGCCGGGCCGAAGGAAGTAATGGTCATACGTAACCCTCCAGCAGTTTGGAAACGCCAGCCGGCTGCACGTCACCGAAGGTGTCGTCGTCGATCATCAGCGCCGGGGCCTTGTCGCAGTTGCCCAGGCAGCATACCGGCAGCAGGGTGAAGCGCCCGTCGGCGGTGGTCTGGCCCAGGCCGATGCCCAGTTCGCTTTGAATCTGGCTGACCACGGATTCATGGCCGCCGATGTAGCAGACCATGCTGTCGCACACGCGGATGATGTGGCGGCCGACCGGCTGACGGAAGATCTGGCTGTAGAAGGTGGCGACACCTTCGACGTCGCTGGCCGGGATACCCAGTACTTCGCCGATGGCGTGGATGGCGCCGTCCGGCACCCAGCCACGTTCCTTCTGGACGATCTTCAGGGCTTCGATGGACGCCGCGCGCGGGTCCTCGTAGTGATGCATTTCGTGCTCGATGGCCGAGCGCTCGGTTTCGCTCAGGGCGAAACGGTCTGTCTGGATAAGCGTGCTGTTCATGCTTAGCGGTCCACGTCAGCCATAACGAAGTCGATACTGCCCAGGTACGCAATGAGGTCGGCGACCATGCTGCCTTTGATCACCGAAGGGATCTGCTGCAGGTGCGGGTAGCTCGGGGTACGGATCCGGGTGCGGTAGCTCATGGTGCCGCCATCGCTCGTCAGGTAGTAACTGTTGATGCCCTTGGTCGCCTCGATCATCTGGAACGACTCGTTGGCCGGCATGACCGGGCCCCACGAGACTTGCAGGAAGTGCGTGATCAGGGTTTCGATGTGCTGCAGGGTGCGCTCTTTCGGCGGCGGCGTGGTCAGCGGGTGATCCGCCTTGTACGGGCCTTCCGGCATGTTGCGCAGGCACTGGTCGATGATGCGGATACTCTGGCGCATCTCTTCGACACGGACCATGCAGCGATCGTAGGCATCGCCGTTGTGGGCCAGCGGTACTTCGAACTCGAAGTTCTCGTAGCCGGAGTAGGGGCGGGCTTTACGCAGGTCGAAGTCGCAACCGGTGGCACGCAGGCCGGCACCGGTGGTACCCCAGGCCAGGGCTTCCTTGGTGTTGTACGCGGCAACGCCGATGGTACGGCCCTTGAGGATGCTGTTCTGCAGGGCAGCCTTTTCGTACTCGTCGAGGCGCTTGGGCAGCCATTCGACGAAGTCCTTGACCAGCTTGTCCCAGCCGCGTGGCAGGTCGTGGGCGACGCCACCGATGCGGTACCAGGCCGGGTGCAGGCGGAAGCCGGTGATCGCTTCGATCACGGTGTACGCGCGCTGACGGTCGGTGAAGGTGAAGAACACCGGGGTCATGGCGCCGACGTCCTGGATGTAGGTACCCAGGAACAGCAGGTGGCTGGTGATACGGAAGAACTCGGCCAGCATCACGCGGATGGTGTCGACCTTCTGTGGCACCTTGATGCCGGCCAGCTTCTCGACCGCGAGCACGTACGGCAGGTTGTTCATTACCCCGCCGAGGTAGTCGATGCGGTCGGTGTAGGGGATGAAGCTGTGCCAGGACTGGCGCTCGGCCATTTTCTCGGCGCCACGGTGGTGGTAGCCGATGTCCGGTACGCAGTCGACGATCTCTTCACCGTCCAGCTGCAGGACGATACGGAACGCACCGTGCGCGGAAGGGTGGTTGGGGCCGAGGTTGAGGAACATGTAGTCCTCGTTGGCGCCCTGGCGCTTCATGCCCCAGGCTTCCGGGTTGAAGCGTGCCGATTCCTCTTCAAGCTGCTGCTTGGCCAGGGTCAGGCTGTAGGGATCGAACTCGGTGGCGCGGGCCGGGTAGTCCTTGCGCAGCGGGTGGCCTTCCCAGGTGGGCGGCATCATGATGCGGCTGAGGTGCGGGTGGCCGGCAAAGTCGATGCCGAACATGTCCCAGACTTCGCGCTCGTACCAGTTGGCGTTCGGCCAGATACCGGTCACGGTCGGCAGGTTCAGGTCGCCTTCGCTGAGCGACACCTTGATCATCACATCGCTGTTACGCTCGATCGACAGCAGGTGGTAGAACACGCTGAAGTCGGCAGCTGGCAGGCCGCGGCGCTGGGTGCGCAGGCGCTCGTCGACGCCGTGCAGGTCGTACAGCATGCTGTACGGTTTGGCCACGCCGCGCAGGAAGCTGAGCACTTCCTTGAGCTGCTCGCGCTTGACCCACAGCACGGGCATGCCGGTGCGGGTTTCCTGGGCGACGAATGCTTCGGCGCCAAAACGGTTGTGCAGTTCGACGACCACATCCTGGTCGTCAGCCTTGTAGGGCGGAATGAAAATAGCGTTGTCCGCTGTCATGGTCTCGGTCGCTTTGGGTCAACGTTAAGAATGAAGCCAGGCCGCCGGCTCCAGGGGAGCGGGCGGCAGGTCGCTGGATCAGACTTCGTCGGGGCTGCGCAGGTTGGTTACTGCAATGCGCTGCTCACGACGCAGGTCTTTCTGGGCTGGCATCTCGGCACGGTAAATACCTTGATCACCAACAACCCAGGAAAGCGGGCGTCGTTCTTGGCCGATCGACTCCTGCAGCAGCATCAAGCCTTGCAGGAAAGCCTCAGGGCGTGGCGGGCAGCCAGGCACATAGACGTCCACGGGGAGGAACTTGTCGACCCCCTGAACGACCGAGTAGATGTCGTACATGCCGCCGGAGTTGGCGCACGAACCCATGGAGATGACCCATTTCGGCTCGAGCATCTGCTCGTACAGGCGCTGGATGATCGGCGCCATCTTCACGAAGCAGGTACCGGCGATGACCATGAAGTCGGCCTGACGCGGCGATGCCCGGATGACTTCGGCGCCGAAGCGGGCGATGTCGTGGGGTGCCGTGAAGGCCGTGGTCATTTCCACGTAGCAGCAGGACAGGCCGAAGTTGTACGGCCAGAGGGAGTTCTTGCGACCCCAGTTGACCGCGCCACGCAGCACATCTTCAAGCTTGCCCATGAAGATGTTCTTGTGGACCTGGTCCTCCAGCAGTTGATCGGTGACGGTTTCCCGTTCACCGACCGGGTACTGCTCGTTGGGCGCATCCGGATCGATTCTGGTGAGATTGTATTGCATGCCAAAGCCTCATTGTTTCAGCTTCGCTTGCCGCTTGCGGCGACCTTCGGGAGCCCAATCAAGTGCCCCGACGCGCCATAGGTAGACAAGACCAGCCAACAGAATTGCTATGAAAACGAGTGCTTCGACGAATCCGGTCCAGCCGCTTTCGCGGACGGACACAGACCATGCAAAGAGAAAGAGGGCTTCGATATCGAAGATCACGAACAGCATCGCGACCAGATAGAATTTGGCGGACAGGCGCAGGCGGGCGCTGCCGACGGGCAGCATGCCGGATTCGAAGGGTTCGTTCTTGGCGCGGCCCCAGGCCTTGCTACCGAGCAGGCTGGACAGGCCGAGCATGAAGGCGCACAGGCCGACGACACCCAGGAGGAAGATGGCAAAGCCCCAGTTGTGGGCGATGAGTCCTGCCGAATCGGACATGCTAGAGATCCTTATACAGAGACCCAGCTCTGCAGTCTGAAATAAGTGTAGAGCGGCGACTTGGTGTCGCACATGCAGTGACCAAATGTCGCAGCTGAATCAATCGCGCTGATTTTATGGGTAAACCCCGTGCAAGTAAAATTTCTGTCGCAAATTTATTCGTAGGATTAAGTACAAAAGCCGCTTGTAACTGGCTGAAAGCCTTGAGATTCGGGCATTGCGTGCGGTTTTGTTAATTATGTTTCTTGCGACGGGTAACGAATTGCAAGTTTCGTAATGATAATTGATATCATTTGACCTGGTGCCTGATAATTTCCCTGTTCTGCGTCTTGTAAAGTTCATCTGGCGATTCCCCCTACTTGCAAATGCGAAAAACGCCTGTTCTAGCAGCTTCCGACGCCGCTTGCCCCGCCCTGGGTCAATACTTTATCGATTGATCGATGACTGGCTGATGAAGCGATCGCCCACTGGCCGAGCCAGTAGGTGAGGATGATCAGGTACGGCGCGGCGGCGAACGGGCTGACGAAGCGGTCGATACCGATCAGGCTGTCGGAGAGCACGAACAGGCAGGCGCCGAGCGCGGCGAGCCCGCCGCAGGCCAAGGCGCGCCAGAGCATGGCGCTGATGGCCAAGGCATAGAGCACGACCGGGATCAGTAGCGGGCCGAGGCCGTGGCTGGCCAGTACGCCGAGCAAAGTGATACCGGTGATGGCGCTCAGCAGCAGTGCGGGCAGGGCTGGGCGCAGGGTCTGGCTGCAATAGGCGCGCAGGTAGGCCAGGTGGGCGCAGAGGAAGGCAGCCAGGCCGAACACGAACAGGTCGGCGGGGATGGCCAGCAGGATGTCGCCGAGTACCGAGAATGCCAGGCCGAGGGTGATCCAGCGGCGATAAGGTGTGGCGGGAACACTGCGCAGCCAGGCGATCAGGGCCAGTACCGGGATCGGTTTGGCCAGCAGGGCGAGCAGGGTGTTGTCGCTGGCCAGTGCATATATATAGAGGGCGGCGGCGACCAGGGCGAGAATCATCAGGTGGCTTGGACGAAGCATGGGCGGTCCTTGCGGCTGTGCTGCCTCAAGCATAGACCTGATCGTGGGTTTTGCTTCCTCCTGTACCGGCCCTTTCGCGGGCATGCCCGCTCCCACAGGATCACCACAGTCATCAAGACTTACACAGGCCCTGTGGGAGCGGGTTTACCCGCGAATAGGCCGGTGCAGGCGCTGCCGAAGTGCGGCATAAAACAGATTTGTCCCCTTCCATGTAGGCCATTTCCCAAACATACTCCTGTCGCCTTTTTTCCGTTGCGGCTGTTGTGGCAGCGCTCTAGTCTCGGCGTGTCGTTGCACATCAACGACACGGCTTTGACAGGCCGGAATTGAAAGAAGGTGCACTCGCTTTGCCTCAATGGCGGCTGTGCGTGTGGGCACGCTCGCGTGCGCCGGTCTTTCTTTCTTTCCACCGGTCTGTCAACCCGCGCATAGCTGCCACCCAACCGTTTGACAGCGGGCGGATGGTAGCCAAACAGGAAAGAAAGGAGCGAGTCATGCTGAAAGTTGTCCCCGATCCACCCCACAACCCCCATTCCCTCGAAGACACCCTGATCCAGGCCACCGACTACGCGCTGTGCGCGGCGACCGTGGTGCATCAGGCCTTGCTGCTGCAGCCCAAATCACCGGCGTCGATCCTGATGATGACCTCGATGCATGAGCTTGAGGCGCTGCGGGCTTTGCTTGAGTCGGCAGTGATCCAGGTGCAGATGTCCGCAGAGCCTCGGACTTTGCACTGAGGCTTGAGTGATGTGTTGTCTGGGCGGGCCTCTTCGCGGGTGAACCCGCTCCCACAGGATCACCTCAGTCTTCAAGGCTTGCACAGTCCCTGTGGGAGCGGGTTTACCCGCGAAAGGGCCCGTCCAGGCAGTCGAGAATTTTCAGGGGATTCAAAAATGACCACAGAAGACACCCAATTCACTGTCGGCAAGACCACGTTCTACCAAGGCGAAAACGGCACCCACCCACTGTTCCGCATCGAACCAGGCATTCCCTGTCGAGACGCCCGCGAGCAGTCCTCGGAATTGATGGGTTACGTGCGCGAACTGACCATCACCGGCCTGATGGATGAGAAACCGATGATGATCTGGGCCGCCCACTATCTGAGCGCGATGGCCAAGGCGCTGATGGATGATGCGGAGCTGGGCATGAAGCACTGAGGTACTACCGACAGGCGCGATTTCTCCTGTGGGAGCGGCCTTGCGTCGCGATTGGGGTGCGAAGCGCCCCCGGGATTTATGCATCATCGCAAGATTGCCGGGGCCGCTTTGCGGCCCTTTCGCGACGCAAGGCCGCTCCCACATGTTCGGCGCTAACCTGTTGTCCTTGAAGGGTGTGATACAGACCAAAAAGAAAGGCCCGGGGCTTCAGCAAGGCTCGGGCCTTTCTTCAACAGCAACCCACTATCAGTGGAACTGCTCTTCCTCGGTCGAACCGGTCAGTGCAGTCACCGACGATGCGCCACCCTGAATCACGGTGGTCATGTCGTCGAAGTAGCCAGTGCCCACTTCCTGCTGGTGCGCCACGAAGGTGTAGCCTTTGTTGGCGTCAGCGAATTCCTGCTCCTGCAGCTTCACGTAGGCGGTCATGTCGTTGCGGGCGTAGTCGTGCGCCAGGTTGAACATGCCGTGCCACATGTTGTGGATGCCGGCCAGGGTGATGAACTGGTGCTTGTAGCCCATGGCCGACAGCTCGCGCTGGAACTTGGCGATGGTCGCGTCGTCCAGGTTCTTCTTCCAGTTGAAGGAAGGCGAGCAGTTGTACGACAGGATCTGGTCCGGGTACTCCTTCTTGATCGCTTCGGCGAAGCGACGGGCTTCGTCCAGGTCCGGCTTGGCGGTTTCGCACCAGATCAGGTCGGCGTACGGCGCGTAGGCCAGGCCGCGAGCGATGGCCTGGTCGAGGCCGGCGCGTACCTTGTAGAAGCCTTCACGGGTGCGCTCGCCAATCACGAACGGCTGGTCATACGGGTCGCAGTCGCTGGTCAGCAGGTCGGCGGCGTTGGCGTCGGTACGGGCCAGGATGATGGTCGGCACGCCCGATACGTCAGCTGCCAGGCGCGCGGCCACCAGCTTTTGCACGGCTTCCTGGGTCGGTACCAGCACCTTGCCACCCATGTGGCCGCATTTTTTCACCGAGGCCAGCTGGTCTTCGAAGTGCACGCCGGCGGCGCCTGCTTCGATCATGTTCTTCATCAGCTCGTAGGCGTTCAGTACGCCACCGAAACCGGCTTCGGCGTCGGCCACGATCGGTGCGAAGTAGTCGATGTAGCCATCGTCGCCCGGGTTCTTGCCAGCTTTCCACTGGATCTGGTCGGCGCGGCGGAAGGCGTTGTTGATGCGCTTGACCACGGTCGGTACCGAGTCGACCGGGTACAGCGACTGGTCAGGGTACATGGACTCGGCCGAGTTGTTGTCGGCGGCAACCTGCCAGCCGGACAGGTAGATGGCCTGGATGCCGGCCTTGACCTGCTGCACTGCCTGGCCGCCGGTCAGGGCGCCCATGCAGTTGACGAAATCTTTTTCTGGGCGGAAGGACGGGTGGGCACCTTCGGTGACCAGCTTCCACAGTTTTTCTGCACCCAGGCGGGCCAGGGTGTGCTCCGGCTGCAGGGAGCCACGCAGGCGAACGACATCAGCGGCGGTGTAGGTACGGGTCACGCCTTTCCAGCGCGGGTTCTCGGCCCAGTCTTTCTCGAGGGCTGCAATTTGCTGTTCGCGTGTCAGTGCCATGGAAATAAACCTCGTCGCATCGATCTTGGGGTAATTGTGCTGATGCTCGGAGCAGATCAGGAGCTGGCGGCTGTCCTGTTCGCAGGAGTGCGGCGGCGAACGCGAAGGCTCGAAGGGGAAGGGTGTGCAGGCCAGGCGAAAGGGTGCTCCGGCAGGTTGGCTCGTGGTTGCCTTGCTGCGGTGCTACGCGATTGCCAGTACTGCGGTGATGCGCTTCCGTCCCTCGGGACAACTTCTTCGTTGCAGTCGCAATCCCGTCGAACCGCCTTGTGGGCCGTATAGACACGAGACGCCTCCAGGGGTGGGAGGAGTGCGCCTCGAAGGCCCTTGCCAGGGCCCCTGATTAGCGGGAGCGAGGCCATCATGCCCTTGGGAAAAAGACCCTGTCAAATGTTTTGTAGTGGTTTTTTTCACTTACTACATCTTTGGTCTAATGCGACTTGGCAGTCAGTTTCAAGGCCTTTGGTCGAGGCCTTGAATTGCCTGGGATCAGTCGAGAAGGTCGACTTTGACACGCAAAGTCATGTTTTCACCCCGTTGGGTGCTGTAACTGTGGCTTGACGCGCTACGGTCGGCTTGGCTCTGCTGGTTGTAGCCGGCCAGGGTGATCCATTCTCCGAGCTTGCCGGTGATTGTCGTGTCGGTGCTTTGCACTTTCACTACATCAGCACGTTCCTGGCTGATGCTGTCATTATTGGTGCTTATTTGCAGACGAACCGTATCGCCGCTCAAGCTGGGCGTGACGTAGAAACCCTGGGTCACGTTGCGGTATTCGGTGTTGCTCTGGATGCGCCCGTAGCCGTCGGTGCTGGTGCTGGTGATCGGGATGCTCTGGCCAACCTGAATCAGCGCCGGCTGGCCTTCGCTGGCCTGAATCTGCTGCATGCCGCCGTCACGGTTGCTGGTGCCGTAGTGGATGACACGTGCGTTGCCACGGTTGTCCTGGAAGTTGCTGTCGTTGTTGTCGACGCTGATCAACAGGCGCTTGGGTGCGGTGTCCAGCTGTTGCAGCAGGGTGCGCAGGTCGTCGATGCGCTCGGGGCTGGCGTTGACGATCAGCTTGTTCTCGAAGGCGCTGACCGTGCCATCCTTGCCGATGAAGGCCTGGGCGGCGGGCAGCAGTTCGGCGCTGCTGCGGTGTTGTAGCGGCAATACCTCGGTGGCGGCCTGGGCGGTGAGGCTGGCGGCCAGCAGCAAGGCGGCGAATAGGGGGCGTAGCGGCATGTCCATGATCTCCGCAGGTGGAATCAACATGATGGCAAATTTAGCGGCTGGCTGCCGGATCTGGATCACGTCGGTGATGTGGCTGAATGGGTGATTTATCGGGTTTTATCTTGTAGGCTATAAATTATAGTCATCAAGATAATTGAGGGTAATTGCATGTCACCCATCCGCCCGCTTCTACGTCGTGATCAGTTGGCCAAGGCTCTGGGCCAAGACCTGGCCGGCGAGTCGCTGGTCGATTACAGCTCGGGCATGTTCCTCGCCGCGCCCCGACGTACGGGCAAGAGCACCTTCCTCAACAACGACTTCATTCCGGAATGCGTACAGCGCGGCTGGCTACCGGTCTACGTCGACCTGTGGTCGGACCGCGACGCCGCGCCGGCAGAACTCATCAGTGGCGCCATCGGTGCTGCGCTGGGCAGCTTCGAAGGTGCGCTGGCCAAGGCTGCGAAAAAGGCCGGTATCGACAAGATAAACCTGCTGCGTACCCTCAGCTGGGATTTTACTCGCCCGCAACTGCCTGAGGGGACTACCTTGGCTCAGGCACTTGCCGTGTTGCATCAAGTGTCGGGGCAGATGGTGGTACTGATCATCGACGAGGCCCAGCATGCCCTCAACAGCGAAGATGGCCTGAATGCGATGTTTGCGCTGAAAGCCGCGCGTGACCACCTCAACCGTGGCGACCGCCCGGACGGCTTGCGTCTGGTGTTCACTGGCTCCAGCCGCGACAAGCTGGCCAACCTGGTGCTCAAGAGCAAGCAACCCTTCTTTGGGGCCAGCATCACGCCATTCCCCTTGCTGGGGCGTGAGTATGTCGAGTTCATCACTGATTTGTGGAACCGGCGCCTGGCCGCCAGCAACCAGTTCAAGGTCGAGGACCTTGTGTACGCTTTCGAGTTGGTCGGGCGCCGCCCTGAAATGCTCAACAAGCTGTTGGCCGAAGTGAGCGTGGGCCTGGGTGAGGCGGGCAACCTGGGTGAATTACTGCGCACAGGGGCGCTCAATCATCAGGCGGGCGTTTGGAGTGACTACGAAAGCGCCTGGAACGACCTGTCAGCCTTGCAACAGGCAGTGCTTGAGGTAATGGCCGAGCGCACGTTGGGCCGGCAGCCGTTTTCGCCATTTACCGAGCAAACCCTGGGGGATGTGAGCCGTAAGCTAGAGCAGGCCCGGGCGGAAATCAACGCCAGCACGACCAGCGTCCAGAAGGCCCTCGATGCCCTGCGTGACAAGGAGCTGGTATGGAAGGCCAATCGCGGAGAGTACGCGCTTGAGGATGCTTCCATGGCTGAATGGCTTGCACGGGACAAGGCGGCGGGCAGCAGCTGAACCTTTGATCTACCCCGCCAGTCGCACGCACAGGGATTGAGTGGGGCTGAGTGCATGAAGCGTGTTCTGATCTTGTTGTTGTGCCTGTGCAGCCTTTGTGCCGAGGCTGCAGCTGATTCGTTGCGCATCAAGCAGTTGCAGCGTTGTGGCGACCTGTTTGGCGATGGCCAGCAGCAATGGTGCCTGCGCGCCGAGGGGCTCGGGGCGCAGCTGCCGACGGTCTGGCTCGGTGGTGTGCGGCTGCCGACAGCCGATTTCGAGCGGCAAGGTGACCGGCTTACGCTGAAATTGGCCGAACAAGCCCTGCGCAGTGCTCCGCTGTGGCTGGAGGACGGCGAGCGCACCAGCAACCCGGTTTGGCTGACCCGCCAGCGCAGCCATGTTGTGGCCGCCGGGCCTGATGAAGTGGCGAAGAACATGGATGGCCTCACCACCTATGTGGACCTGGTAAGCCTTTTGATCGAGGAAAAACATGATGGCCTCGGCGAAGCCCGACGGATCGCCGGGAAGTACGGCGCCCAGGTCGTGGGTGCCATACCGCCGCTGAATGTCTACCAGTTGCGCTTGCCGGTGGGCGACCTGGTGCAGCGCGACGCGATGATCCTGCGCATGGGCAGTGAAGTCAGCGTGGATGCAGTGATTGTCGAGGAGTCTGCCCCGGAGCGTGGCGAGGAAGGCAGCGGGCGTGACGCCCTGGCCATCGATCAGGCGGATGAGTGGGCCTCCAACCGCTTCATGGACGCGCTGTACTACTACCAGCGGCGAATTGCCGCTTCCAGCTTGCCGGTGCAACCGGTGCGGGTCGGGGTGATCGAGCGAGAGGTGGACTTCGACGCGCCAGGCTTCAGCCATTATCAAGGGCGCTGCGAGCAGGCGCAGACGTGCCTGTATGCGCGCGACGGTGACCGCCCAGGCAGTCACGGCAACCATGTGGCCGGTATCCTGGCGAACCCGGATGAAGGCTTTTTGCCAAGGCTGGGCAAGCACAGTCCTGGCTTCGAGGTGATTGTCGAGCGCAACTCGGATGCCGGTATCACCGCCAACATCGCTGCATCGGTGAACCTGGTCGAGGATGGGGTGCGGGTGTTGAACTGGAGCTGGGGCATCCATCGGGTAGGGGCGCGCGATGTCAAAGGTGACGAAGTCGATTCGCTGGTGCGTTCCGGGCTGGCCATGAGTGGCTATGAGGAACTGCTCGAGGAGTTCTTCCTGTGGCTGCGCGCCGAGCACCCTGATGTGGTGGTGGTCAACTCGGCGGGTAATGGTGCGTCCTGGTCGGGTACCGATGAATATCGCCTGCCATCGTCGTTCATCACCGAACAATTGCTGGTGGTGGGCGGGCACCAGCGCAGTGACAGGTCAGTGGCGGTCGAACACCCTGGCCATGTGCGCAAGCGTCATAGCTCCAACATCGACATGCGCGTGGATGTCAGTGCGGCGGCCTGCATTCGCCCGGGTGCGGGCGCTGCGCATTGTGGCACGTCGTACGCAACACCGCTGGTGACCGCAACCGTGGCGACGATGCTGTCGATCAACCCGGCGCTGACCCCCGAACAGGTGCGCATGCTGTTGCGGCGCAGCGCCTTGACCCTGGGCGCAGAGCAGGATTTCGAAGCGATGGACGCCGAGGACCTGACGGCGCCGATCCTGCCGTCTGAGCGTGGCGGCCAACTGAACCACCCCGACCTGGGGCGTTCGGCGCGCCTGGACATGCAGCGCGCTCTGGACCTGGCCGTGCAAAGCCGGGAGCGGGTGCGCTGAACGGTGGCCGCTGCCAGACAAATTCCGTAACATCGCGCCCGCTTGTTTTCGATCCGTCCATCCGGACTGCACCACAGGATGCCCATGAAACCCGCCCGACTTCGCGCCGACGTGCTCGCCGGCCTGACCACCTCATTCGCCCTGGTGCCCGAGTGCATCGCCTTTGCCCTGGTGGCTCACCTCAACCCGCTGATGGGCCTGTATGGCGCCTTCATCATCTGCACCCTGACGGCGCTGTTCGGTGGTCGGCCGGGGATGATTTCCGGTGCCGCCGGCTCGATGGCGGTGGTGATCGTTGCGCTGGTGGTGCAGCACGGTGCGCAGTACCTGCTGGCCACGGTTTTGCTGGGCGGCGTGGTGATGATCCTGTTCGGCTTGCTGCGCCTGGGCAAGCTGGTGCGGTTGGTGCCGTACCCGGTGATGCTCGGCTTCGTCAACGGCCTGGCGATCGTCATTGCCATGGCCCAGCTGGAGCACTTCAAGGAGGGCGGGCACTGGCTCGGCGGCACGCCGCTGTACCTGATGATCGGCCTGGTGGCGCTGACCATGGCGGTGGTCTACGTGCTGCCGAAGTTGACCCGTGCGGTGCCGCCAGCGCTGGTGGCGATCCTTGGCGTTGGTTTGCTGGTGTACCTGCTCGGCCTGCCCACACGCACCCTGGGCGACATGGCGCGCATCGCCGGTGGCCTGCCGCAGCTGGCCCTGCCGGACGTGCCGTGGAACCTCGATACCCTGAAGATCATCGCCCCCTACGCGGTGCTGATGGCCATGGTCGGCCTGCTGGAAACCCTGCTCACGCTCAACCTGACCGATGAAATCACCGAGAGCCGCGGCTACCCGGACCGCGAGTGCGTGGCGCTGGGCGCGGCCAACATGGTTTCCGGCCTGTGCGGTGGCATGGGTGGTTGCGCGATGATCGGCCAGACGGTGATCAACCTCAGCTCCAATGGCCGTGGCCGGCTGTCGGGTGTGGTGGCCGGGGTGATGGTCTTGCTGTTCGTGCTATTCCTGTCGCCGCTGATCGAGCGTATTCCGCTGGCGGCGCTGGTCGGGGTGATGTTCGTGGTGGCGCAGCAGACCTTTGCCTGGGCGTCGTTGCGGGTGCTGCACAAGGTGCCGCTGAGCGATGTGCTGGCGATCATTGCCGTGACCGTGGTAACGGTGCTCACCGACCTGGCGGTGGCAGTGCTGTTCGGCATCGTCATCGCGGCGGTGAACTTTGCCTGGCAGCATGCACGGGAGCTGTATGCCGACAGCCATGAGGATGCAGAGGAGGGCAAGCATTACCAGGTGCATGGCACGCTGTTCTTTGCCTCGACTACGGTGTTCCTGAACCAGTTCGACCCGGCTAACGACCCGGCCAAGGTGACCCTGGATTGCCAGCATTTAAGCTTTGTCGATTATTCGGCGATTGCCGCGTTGAAGACCTTGCGGGAGCGGTATGCGAGGGCGGGCAAGCAGTTGCGGGTGGTGCATCTGTCCGAGCGCTGCAAGAAGCTGCTGAAGCGGGCTGGGGAGCAGCATTGAGAAAGGTTGTTGCCTGTGCGGGCCTCTTCGCGGCTAAAGCCGCTCCTACAGGGGTTATGCATTCCCTGTGGGAGCGGCTTTAGCCGCGAAGAGGCCAGCACAGGCGAACGAATCACTCCCCGCGGTTCTTCTTGACGATGGCATCGGCAATGCTCGCCGGTGCCTCGGCATAACGGGTGAACTCCATCGAGAAGCTGGCCCGGCCCTGGGTCATGGAGCGCATCGAGGTGGCATAGCCGAACATCTCGCCCAGCGGCACCTCGGCACGGATCACCTTGCCGGCCGGCGTTTCGTCACCGTCCTGGATCATCCCGCGGCGCCGGCTCAGGTCGCCGAGGATGTCACCCTGGTACTCCTCCGGGGTCACCACTTCCACCTTCATCACCGGCTCCAGCAACACCGCCCCACCTTTCTGCGACAGCTGCTTGGTGGCCATCGAGGCGGCGATCTTGTAGGCCATTTCGTTCGAGTCGACATCGTGGTACGAGCCATCGAACACCGCCGCCTTCAGGTTGATCAGCGGGTAGCCGGCCAGCACGCCGTTCTTCATCTGCTCCTCGATGCCTTTCTGGATAGCCGGGATGTATTCGCGTGGTACCACGCCGCCAACGATCTCGTTGATGAACTCCAGGCCCTCCTTGCCCTCGTCGCCGGGGGCGAAGCGGATCCAGCAGTGGCCGTACTGACCTCGGCCGCCGGACTGGCGGACGAAACGGCCCTCGATCTCGCAGGTGTTGCGGATTTTCTCGCGGTAGGCCACCTGCGGCTTGCCGATGTTGGCCTCGACGTTGAACTCGCGGCGCATGCGGTCGACGATGATGTCCAGGTGCAACTCGCCCATGCCCGAGATAATGGTCTGGCCGGTTTCCTCGTCGGTGCGCACGCGGAATGACGGGTCTTCCTGGGCCAGTTTGCCCAGGGCGATGCCCATTTTTTCCTGGTCGGCCTTGGTCTTGGGCTCCACTGCCACGGAAATTACCGGGTCGGGGAAGTCCATGCGTTCGAGGATGATCGGCTTGTCCATGTCGCACAGGGTGTCGCCGGTGGTCACGTCCTTCATGCCGATCAGCGCGGCGATGTCGCCGGCGCACACATCCTTGATTTCAGCCCGCTGGTTGGCATGCATCTGCACCATGCGGCCGATGCGTTCCTTCTTGCCCTTTACCGAGTTGAGTACCGCGTTGCCGGAGCTGAGCACGCCGGAGTAGACCCGGGCGAAGGTCAGGGTGCCGACGAACGGGTCGGTGGCGATCTTGAATGCCAGGGCCGAGAACGGCTCGCTGTCGTTGGCGTGTCGCTCCAGGTGCTTTTCTTCGTCATCCGGGTCGGTGCCCTTGATGGCCGGAATCTCCGACGGGGCTGGCAGGTAGTCGATGACTGCGTCGAGCATCAGCGGCACGCCCTTGTTCTTGAACGACGAGCCGAGGATGGTCGGCACGATTTCATTGGCGATGGTGCGTTGGCGCAGTGCGGCCTTGATCTCGTCGATGCTCAGTTCCTCGCCATCGAGAAACTTCATGGTGAGCTCGTCATTGGCTTCGGCGGCGGCCTCGATCATGTGCGCGCGCCATTCGTCGGCCAGTGCCTGCAGCTCGGCGGGTATGTCTTCTTCGCGGTAGCTGGTGCCCTGGTCGGCATCGTTCCAGTAGATGGCCTTCATCTTCACCAGGTCGATCTGGCCGATGAAGTTCTCTTCGCTGCCGATGGCCAGCTGGATCGGCACCGGGTGGTGGCCCAGGCGCTGGTCGATCTGCTTGACCACGCGCAGGAAGTCGGCGCCCTGGCGGTCCATCTTGTTGATGTAGGCCAGGCGCGGCACGTGGTACTTGTTGGCTTGGCGCCATACGGTCTCGGACTGCGGTTCGACCCCGTCCGCGCCGCTGAACACCACTACCGCGCCATCGAGCACGCGCAGCGAGCGCTCCACCTCGATGGTGAAGTCGACGTGGCCCGGGGTGTCGATGATGTTGAAGCGGTACTTGTGGGCGAACTGCTTGGTCGAGCCCTGCCAGAAGGCAGTGGTCGCCGCCGAGGTGATGGTGATGCCGCGCTCCTGCTCCTGGGCCATCCAGTCCATGGTCGCGGCACCATCGTGCACTTCGCCCATCTTGTGGTTGACCCCGGTGTAGAACAGGATCCGCTCGGTGGTCGTGGTCTTGCCGGCGTCCACGTGGGCGACGATACCGATATTGCGGTACAGCTCGATGGGCGTTGTACGGGCCATGGCGGACTACCTGCGGATGAGCGGATTCTCCCACGGTAGCAGAACGGGAGAATCCTGCTTTACCGCCGGGCCGTCAGTCGGCCTGGGCTTGCAGCAGCCACTGGCCATCCACTTCGCGGGCCAGGCCGCTGGCAGGCAGCAGGGCCAGCAGGCGCGTGTGCAGGGCGGCTTCGGTGAAGGTCTTGAGGGTGGCCAGGTCCAGTGCGCCGATCAGGTTGAGATCGGCCTTGGTGTACGAAAGCCAGGCCTTTTTCAGGGCCTGGGCGACGTCGCTGCCGGAGGTGCTGGCAAAGCGGCGGTGCCATTGGCGGCCGTCGAAGGTGAAGGTGTGGGCGTGGCTGTAGGTGCCTTGGTCGCCACCTTCGGTGCAGCGATGGCAACGGCACGGGCCTTCGCCGAAGGCGTTGCGCAGGTAGCTGTTGAAGTCCACCACGGGCTTGAGGGACAGGCGTTTGTCGACCTCGAACAGGTCGGCGATCAGGGGTTCTTCGGCGCTCACTCGGGATCCTCGTGTGGTGTGGCGTGCATCGGCGGGCACCCTAACAGATCGGGCCCTTCAGATCACCTTTTGCAGGCCCGGCCTCTTCGCGGGCTCGCCCGCTCCCACAGGGACCGCACATTGCCCAAGGCGTGCGCAGTACCTGTGGGAGCGGGCGTGCCCGCGAAGAGGCCGGTAGAGACAATGGAGATCACCTGCCGTACTCTACGCGCCCATACGCCTACACACCCACAGAGGTAACCCGCTTGAGCACCAAGTACCCGTACATCGCCACCATCACCGTCAGCGCCGAAGACCGCGGCGGCGACGCCGAGGCCTCGGAAAACCCCAACATGCGCGTTGGCCTGGAAGCGGTGACCGAAACGCTGAAGAAGGTGCATTTCGTCGGTACGCTCGCAGCCCCCGAAAAGAACGCCACGCACATCTGCGTGACCCTGGAGAACGGCCTGACCTACTACGGCCCGATCGTCAACGGCCACGCCGAACTCGAAGGCGGCTGGATTGCCTTCGAGTCCGACATGCTCACCCCGCAGGAACTGGGTCTTTAAGCCCCCGTTCCTCTCAGGCGCCCAGCTCCGCCAGGCACTGCTCGAGGATATCCAGGCCTTCCTCGAGCACTTCGGCCTCGATGGTCAGCGGTGCCAGCAGGCGGATGATGTGCCGCGCCTTGCCGCTGGGCATCAGCAACAGGCCCTTGGCCCGCGCCGCTTCCATCACCTTGGCCAGTTGCGCCGGTGCCGGGCTGCCGTCGGCGTTGACGAACTCGATCCCGCGCATGGCGCCGACGCCGGTCAGGCGGCCGATGAACGGGCTCAGACCCGAGGCCTTCCAATGCTCGAAACGGCGCACGATTGCCTGCTCCTGGCGCTCACCCCAGGTAGCGATGTTCTCGTCGGTCATCTGCGCCAGGCTGGCCAGGGCCGCTGCGCAGGCGATCGGGTTGCCTGAATAGGTGCCACCCAGGCCGCCCTTGGGCAGCGCTGCCATCAACTCCTTGCGCCCGACCACCGCTCCCAGCGGCATGCCGCCGGCAATGCTCTTGGCCAGCAGCAGCAGGTCGGGCTCGATGCCCAGACGCGGGAAGGCGAAGCGCTGGCCGGTGCGGCCGAAGCCCGACTGGATCTCGTCGATGATGATCAGGATGCCGCGCTCGTCGCAGAAGCGGCGCAGGGCCTGGGCGAAGGCTGGGTCAAGGGCGAGGAAGCCGCCTTCGCCCTGCACCGGCTCGAAGATGAACGCCGCGACGTCCTCCACTGCCAGCTCGACGCTGAACAGGCGGTCCATGGCCTTGAGGGCCTGTTCGCAGGTAACCCCGGTGTCGGCGCTGGGGTAGGGCAGGTGGTACACCGGCCCCGGCAGCTCACCGACCCGCTGCTTGTACGGGGCGACCTTGCCGTTGAGGTTCAGGGTGGCCAGGGTGCGACCGTGGAAGCCGCCGTCGAAGGCGATGATGGCGCGTTTGCCGGTGGCACCACGGGCCACTTTCAGGGCGTTTTCCGCAGCTTCCGCGCCGCTGTTGGTGAGCATGCCGGCCAATGGGTAGCTGACCGGTACGAATTGGCTCAGTTGTTCCATCAGCGCCAGGTATGGGCCGTGGGGGGCTGCGTTGAAGGCGTAGTGGGTCAGGCGAGCGGCCTGGGCCTGGATCGCCTCGACCACGGCCGGGTTGCAGTGGCCCAGGTTGAGTACACCGATACCGCCGACTAAGTCGATGTAACGTTTGCCGTCAGTGTCCCAGACTTCGGCATTACGGCCATGGGAAAGTGTGATCGGGTGAACGATGGCAATGGATTGGCTGATACTTTCCTGGTTCATGGGCACGCGGACCTTTGTTCGAATTTCTTATTATCCAAGCGTGTTGGCAGGTTATTCCGCAAACGAATTATTCGATTGCGGTCATTCCCTGGATTCTTGATCTTGGCTGATTTTGTATTGCTGGCACTGGCCTCTTCGCGGGTGAACCCGCTCCCACAGGTACGGCGCCACGCTTGAAAGGTGTGCGATCCCTGTGGGAGCGGGTTTACCCGCGAAGAGGCCCGCCCAGGTGATATCAATCCCCCTCGGCCACCCGCTCCCGAATCCACTGCACGAAGGCCCTGACCTTGGGCACTTCGGCCGCATGCTCGGCATGGGCGATGAAGTGCCGGCCATTGCTCGCCACCGGGTGGTCCCAGGCCACCACCAGTTTGCCCTCGCTCAGCTCTTCGGCCACCAGGTAGCGCGGAATCAGGGCGATACCGCAGCCGGCAATGGCTGCGCGGATGCACAGGTAGAACGTGTCGAAGCGGGGCCCGTGGTAGCTGTTCTGGCTATGCAGCCCCAGCCCCAGGAACCATTCGTGCCAGGCCTCCGGGCGCGACACGCACTGCAGCAGGCGGTGTTCGGTCAGCGCCTGGGCGCTGTCGAACCGGTGGTTGGCCAGCAGCTGCGGGCTGCACACCGGCACCACTTCCTCGCTGAACAGCTCGATGCAGGTTGCCCCGGGCCAGGTGCCCTGGCCGAAGAAAAACGCAATGTCGGCCTTGGCCTGCACCAGGTCGAACGGCTCCAGCTCATTGCGGATATCCAGGTGAATGCGCGGGTAGCGGTCGCCAAAACCCTTCAGCCGGGGTACCAGCCAGCGCGCGCCGAAGGTGGGCTGGGTGGCGATGCGCAGCACTTCGGTCTCGTCGCCGTAGCTGAGGATGTAGCGGCTGGAAATGTCGATCTGGGTGAGGATCTTGTTCACTTCGGTGAGGTACAGCGCGCCTGCCGGGGTCAGGTGCAGGCGCCGGCGAATACGCTGGAACAGCGAGTGCGACAGCATGTCCTCGAGCTGCGCCACCTGCTTGCTGACGGCGCTCTGGGTCAGGTGCAGTTCCTGGGCCGCGCGGGTGAAGCTGAGGTGGCGGGCGGCCGCTTCGAAGCACTGAAGGGCGGTGGTCGAAGGCATCAGGCGTTTGGACATGACGGGCAAATACCGAGCAAAAAAGGAAGGAGTTCATTCCATAGCGGAATCATGTGTTTCGAAAAGGTCGTTTGTTGACCCCGGCCTATAGATTAATACTGACCTGGATCAACGATTACAACCGGTCGTGTGAAGAGGAGGTCAGTACCCGCTTCCGGCATCTGCAAAACAACAACAACGAACATCAGAAATTTATAAGAATTCTGCTCCAGTCTTCAGCCGCCCCGCTGCGGCCGACCCATTCGAGGGTTCTTCATGGCTTCGCTACACAACAACAAACAGCGCTCCCTGCAGCACGGTCTGACGTCCCGTCAGGTATCCATGATCTCCATCGCCGGCATCATCGGCGCCGGCCTGTTCATCGGCTCCTCCAACGCCATTGCCACCGCCGGCCCGGCCATCCTCATCTCCTACGCCATGACCGGGCTGCTGGTCTTGCTGGTGATGCGCATGCTGGGCGAAATGGCCATCGCCAACCCCAACAGCGGCTCGTTTTCCACCTATGCCTCCGAAGCCATCGGCCCTTGGGCGGGCTTTACCATCGGCTGGCTGTACTGGTGGTTCTGGGTACTGATCATTCCGGTCGAGGCCATTGCCGGCGCCGACATCCTGCATGCCTACTTCCCTGGCGTGCCGTCGTGGCTGTTCGCCTTCCTGATCATGCTGGTGCTGTCGGGTACCAACCTGATCAGCGTGAAGAACTTCGGTGCCTTCGAGTACTGGTTCGCGCTGGTCAAGGTGGTGGCGATCATCGCCTTCATCGTGGTCTGCAGCCTGGCGGTGTTTGGCGTCTGGCCGCTGGCCGAGGTGTCCGGGGTCAGCCGGTTGTGGGACAACGGCGGCTTCATGCCCAACGGTTTCGGCACCGTGCTCGGTGGCGTGCTGATCACCATCTTCTCGTTCTTCGGTGCCGAAATCGTCACCATTGCCGCTGACGAAACCGCCAACCCGAAAGACAAGATCCGCCGCGCTACCAACCTGGTGGTGTACCGCATCGCCATCTTCTACCTGGCGTCGATTTTCCTGGTGGTATCGCTGGTGGCGTGGAACGACCCGGGCCTGAAAGCAGTAGGTTCGTTCCAGCGCGTGCTGGAAGTGCTGAACGTGCCTGGCGCCAAGCTGCTGGTGGATATCGTGGTGCTGGTGGCCGTGACCAGCTGCATGAACTCGGGCCTGTACACCGCGTCGCGCATGCTCTATTCGCTGGGTGCCCGCGGCCAGGCGCTGAGCGTTACCAAGCGTATTTCCGGCTCTGGCGTACCGACCGTGGCGGTCATCTTCTCGACCCTGGCCGGCTTTGCCGGGTGCTTCGTCAACTATGTGTTCCCGGGCAAGGTATTCGGCTTCCTGCTGTCCACCACCGGCGCCATCGCCTTGCTGGTGTACCTGGTGATTGCCGTGTCGCAGCTGCGCATGCGGGCCCGTGCCGAGCGTGAAGGGCGGCCGCTGGAACTGAAGATGTGGCTGTTCCCATGGCTGACCTGGCTGGTGATCGGCACCATCGTCATGGTGCTGGGCTACATGCTGTTCAGCGATGCCTACCGCTACGAGACGCTGATGACCGCTGGGGTGACCGCGTTTATCCTGCTGGTTTCGCTGACCCAGCGGCGCGCCAGGGCGGTTGCCCAGACGGCCTGATGTTTCTGCTTTAATGTGGGGGCGTTGCGCGCCCCCCATATCAATAAGCACAGGAAGCGTATGAACGACCACTCCCTTTCCCTCCAGGCCCTCGCCGCACCCGACGGCACTTGCTACGGCTGCGGTTGCTCCCACCCCAGCGGCCTGCACCTGCAAAGCCACTGGGACGCCGACGGCATCCACCTGGTGTGCCGGCACGCGCCCGACAGCACCTTCATCGGCTGGCCCGGCCTGGTCTATGGCGGGCTGCTGGCGATGCTGGTCGACTGCCACTCCAACTGGACGGCAATGGCTTACCACTACCGCAACGAAGGTCGCGAAGCGGGCAGCCTGCCGCGCATCGACTGTGTCACTGGCAGCCTTGGCCTGAACTACCTCAAGCCCACGCCCATGGGTGTCGAATTGTTGCTCAAGGCGCGTGTGGAAGGTGATGTAGGGCGCAAGACCCGGGTGATTTGCGAAGTCTGGGCCGACGATGTGCTGACAGTGACTGCCGATTCGGTGTTCGTTCGCGTCGATACCGAAAAGCTCAAGCTCAAGGCCCACGGCCAGGCCTGAGCTGCCGGTGCTGATGAGTGGTCGGTGATGGTCAGCGGCCGGGGATGTCTCTAGAGTGAGAGGTTCATTCCCCAGGCAAGGTTGATCATGACCGATCTCAGTGCTTTCCCCATTACCCGCAAGTGGCCCGCCAGACACCCCGAGCGCCTGCAGCTGTATTCGCTGCCGACGCCCAACGGCGTCAAGGTGTCGATCATGCTCGAAGAGATCGGCCTGGCCTATGAGCCGCACAAGGTCAGCTTCGACAACGATGACCAGCTGAGCCCCGAGTTCATCTCGCTCAGCGCCAACAACAAGATCCCCGCCATCCTCGACCCCAATGGCCCGGGTGGCCAGCCGCTGCCGCTGTTCGAGTCGGGAGCGATCCTGCAGTACCTGGCGGAGAAGAGCGGCCAGTTGCTCAGCCAGGACCCGGCCCAGCGTTACCAGACCTTGCAGTGGCTGATGTTCCAGATGGGTGGCATCGGGCCGATGTTTGGCCAGGTCGGGTTCTTCCATTTCTTTGCTGGCAAGGAATACGAGGACAAGCGCCCGCGTGATCGTTATGTCAACGAGTCCAAGCGCCTGCTCGGTGTTCTGGACCGGCATCTGCAAGGCCGGGAATGGATGGTCGACGAGTACAGTATTGCCGACATCGCGATCTTCCCGTGGGTGCGTAACCTGGTTGAGCGTTACAACGCCCGAGACCTGGTTGGCTTCGATCAGTTCAAGGAAGTGCAGCGGGTGCTGGCGGCGTTCCTCGAGCGGCCGGCCGTGCAACAGGGCCTGAAAATCCCAGGTTGAGGTTGGCTGAAAGGGCCCTATCTCCGGCAAGCCGGCTCCCACAGGTAATGCACAGGGCTTGAGGCCTGTGGTGTTCCTGTGGGAGCTGGCTTGCCGGCGATAGGGCCAGTGAAGGCGAAACTGTCTTCAGGCTCAGAAGATGTGGTGCAGCAGCCAGTACAGGCTGCCGGCCAACAGCATCGCTGCCGGCAAGGCCAGCACCCAGGCCATCAGCAGGTTGACCAGCGTGCGCTTCTGTATCCCCGACCCGTTGGCCACCATGGTCCCGGCCACCCCGGAACTCAGCACGTGGGTGGTCGACACCGGCAACCCGAACATGTCCGCCGCACCAATGGTGCACATTGCCACCACTTCGGCCGAAGCCCCCTGGGCATAGCTGAGGTGGGCCTTGCCGATCTTCTCGCCTACCGTCACCACGATGCGCCGCCAGCCGACCATGGTGCCCAGCCCCAGTGCGATGGCCACGGCCACTTTCACCCACAGCGGGATGTAGCGGGTGGCGTCGTCCAGCTGGGTCTTGAACAACAGCACCTGGCTGCGCGTGCCTGCATCGAACACCACCAGCTGGTTCTTCTCGATCAGGCGGATGGCTTCGCTGGTCAGGTACATGTCGTTGCGCACGTTGGCCATGGCTTCGGCCGGTACCCGCTTGAGCGAGCCATAACCTTTGACCTCTTCGCCGATCATGCCGGCCAGTGCCGCCAGCGCCGGTATCAGTTGCGGGTTGGCCCTGGGCTCGGCAATGAACGTGGTCAGTACCTGGCGTGGGTCGGCCGGTGCTGCTTGCGGGGCGCCGCGCACCAGTGCCTGGCGGGTTACCTCGGCGACCGCGGAAAACTGCATGGCCTGTTCATTGGGCATGGTCTTGTTCAATGCGTAAGCCATCGGCAGGGTGCCAACCAGAATCAGCATGATCAGGCCCATGCCTTTCTGGCCGTCGTTGGAGCCGTGGGCAAAGGACACCCCGGTGCAGGTCAGGATCAGTACGCCGCGAATCCACCACGGTGGTGGTGTCTGGCCTTCCGGCGCCTGGTACAGCTCCTTGCGCTTGACCAGCGCGCGCAGGGCCAGCAGCAACAGGGCGGCACAGGCAAAGCCGATCAGTGGCGAAAACAGCAGGGCATAACCGACCTTGCTGGCCTGGGCCCAGTCCACGCCGCTGGTACCGTCGCGCCCGTGCATCAGCGCGTTGGCCACGCCCACCCCGATGATCGAACCGATCAGGGTGTGCGAGGATGAGGCCGGCAGGCCCAGCCACCAGGTGCCGAGGTTCCAGATGATCGCCGCCAGCAGCAGGGCGAAGACCATGGCGAAACCGGCCGAGGAGCCGACCTGCAGAATCAGCTCCACCGGCAGCAGGGCGATGATGCCGAATGCCACCGCGCCGCTGGAAAGCAACACCCCGAGGAAGTTGCACAGCCCGGACCAGACCACGGCGACGGGGGCCGGCAACGAGTGGGTGTAGATGACGGTGGCCACTGCATTGGCGGTGTCATGGAAGCCATTGACGAACTCGAAGCCCAGGGCAATCAGCAACGCCAGGCCCAGCAGCAGGAATGGTGTGACCGTGGTGATTACCGTGCCGCTGGCCGTCACATCCTGCTTCAGGCTCCAGGCGGTGTAGGCGATACCGGCCAGCAGCAGGCCGAAGAACAACACCAGGGTGGCTCGCCCGGGCTTGTGGGCAAGTTGTGGGCGGGCATCGCGTTGGGCCAGTTGCGGCAGGCTGGCCAGTGAAGGGGTTGCCATGGTGGCTCCGGTCGGGGGGGCAAGGGTGCCGAAGGCCTTGAGCATAGAAACAATTCGTAACCCGGCCGTGACCTCGATCAATGATTTATCTAGGCTCAAGACGGACGGTAGTGGCAGGAGAAACCCATGATTCGCTGCAAGCGTGTCTACGATGCGGTTGAGCAAGACGACGGTCAGCGCGTGCTGGTCGATCGCCTGTGGCCGCGTAACAAGCGCAAGGACGACCTGCACGGGCAGTGGTTGCGCGAAGTTGCACCCTCGGATGAGTTGCGCAAGGCGTTTCACCAGGGTGAAGTGGATTTCGCCGGCTTCACCCAGCGTTACCAGCAGGAGCTGGCAGCCCACCCCGAGCACTGGTACCCGCTGCTGGACCTGGCCGGAAAGGGCACGCTGACATTGCTTTATGCGGGCAAGGATACCGAGCACAACAATGCCCGGGTGTTGGCTGAATGGCTGGAGGACGAACTGGACCGGCGTGGGCCTGGTAGTTCGCCCGTGTGCTATGCCCCATGATTGATATTCGTTGTGCTGGCCCTATCGCCGGCAAGCCAGCTCCCACAGGTACGGTGCTGCCCTCCAGGCTATCGCTGTACCTGTGGGAGCTGGCTTGCCGGCGATAGGGCCGGGCCTGGCAAACCGAAGAGTCCGAAATGTGATGTCCCTGAAACTGACCCCCGCCAACGACACCCACCGCACCTTCGCCCGCGACCTCACGCGCCGCGCCATGCTGCCGTACTACCGCGAATACGACCTGCTGTGGCTAGAGGAAGCCTTCGACGAAGCCTGGGGCTGGCGCGAGCAGTGGCTGGTGACCGAAGGCGACGCGGTACTCGGCTTCTGCAGCCTCAGCCAGGACCGCCAGGCGCTGTTCATCCGCGAGTTGCACCTGCTACCCGAACACCGTGGGCGTGGGGTCGGCAGCTGGGTGCTGGAGCAGTTGGCACTGTGGGCCCGCCAGCGGCACCTGCCGCTGCTGCGGCTGATGGTGTTTCGCAGCAACCCGGCGCGTGTGCTCTACCAGCGCCACGGCTTTGTCGAAATGGGTGAGGACGAATGCTTTGTGCGCATGCAGCGCACGATCGACTAATAGCTCAATGATGGCTTGTCGCGACTGGTGAGCATCGGCATAGTGACCTCAGGCGTTCACGGCCGCCTGCAGGTGGGTAGGCCGTACATGAGTGTGATCAGGGATAAGGAGACCCCCATGAATGGAATCGGTCCGCGGCTGCGGGAAGAGCGTGAGCGTCTGGGGATGACCCAGCGCGTGTTTGGCGATATCGGCGGGGTCGAACCCAATGCCCAGGGCAAATACGAGAGTGGTGAACGCTCGCCGCGGGTCGATTACCTGGCGGCATTGGCAACCCGGGGCGTGGATGCACTCTATGTGCTCAGCGGTATCCGCACCCCGGCACCGCTCGAGGGGCTGAGCGCCGATGAGTCCGGTTTGCTGGGGGCTTTCCGGCAGTTGTCGTGCGACGATCAGGCGGCACTCTGGCACTTGTTGCGGCGTTTGACCAACAACGACAAATCCCGGCAGACAGTGAGGCCGCTCACGGTTGAACGTCAGGTGTTTCTGACAGAAGGAATGCGTTAGGTCCGCCGTGAAAAATTTTGTTAAGGTGGCGGGATCCAATCGCCCTGCTGACGAGGTGTGTGCTTGATTAGGGTCTTAGTGGTCGACGATCACGATCTGGTACGAACCGGTATTACACGCATGCTGGCCGACATCGATGGCCTGCAGGTGGTGGGTGAGGGCGATTCGGGCGAGTCGGCGCTCAGGCTGGCCCGTGAACTGAAGCCGGATGTGGTGCTGATGGATGTGAAAATGCCCGGCATCGGCGGCCTGGAGGCCACCCGCAAGCTGCTGCGCAGCCACCCGGACATCAAGGTGGTTGCCGTGACCGTGTGCGAGGAAGACCCGTTCCCTACGCGCCTGCTGCAGGCCGGCGCTGCTGGCTACCTGACCAAGGGCGCCGGCCTTGACGAAATGGTCCAGGCCATCCGCCTGGCCTTCGCCGGCCAGCGCTACATCAGCCCCCAGATTGCCCAGCAGATGGCGCTGAAGCCATTCCAGCCACAGGGCTCGCCGTTCGATGCCTTGTCGGAGCGGGAAATCCAGATTGCCCTGATGATCGTCGGCTGCCAGAAAGTGCAGATCATCTCCGACAAGTTGTGCCTCTCGCCCAAGACCGTCAATACTTACCGTTATCGGATCTTTGAAAAACTCTCGGTCACCAGCGACGTCGAACTGACCTTGCTGGCCGTTCGCCACGGTATGGTCGACGCAAGCCTGTAAAACCTCATGTCCCAAGTTTTCGATGCCAGCGCATTCCTGGCTACCTGCAGTGGTCGCCCGGGCGTCTACCGGATGTTCGACGGCGAAGCCCGGCTGCTTTACGTGGGCAAGGCCAAGAACCTCAAGAAGCGCCTGGCCAGCTATTTCCGCAAGACCGGCCTGGCGCCCAAGACCGCCGCGCTGGTGGCCCGCATCGCACAGGTCGAAACCACCATCACCGCCAACGAAACCGAGGCGCTGCTGCTGGAGCAGAACCTGATCAAGGAGTGGCGGCCGCCGTACAACATCCTGCTGCGCGATGACAAATCCTACCCCTACGTGTTCCTTTCCGACGGCGAGTTCCCGCGGCTGGGCATTCACCGTGGGGCGAAGAAGGCCAAGGGCCGCTACTTTGGCCCGTACCCCAGCGCCGGCGCCATTCGCGAAAGCCTCAGCCTGCTGCAAAAGGCATTTTCGGTGCGCCAGTGCGAAGACAGCTACTACGCCAACCGCACCCGGCCATGCCTGCAGTACCAGATCAAACGCTGCAAAGGGCCCTGCACGGGCCTGGTGACCGCCGAGGAATATGCCGAGGACGTGCGCCACTCGGTGATGTTCCTCGAAGGGCGTAGCCAGCAACTGGGCAACGAACTCAATGCCGAGATGGAGAAGGCCGCCATGGCCCTCAATTTCGAGAAGGCCGCCGAGTTGCGCGACCAGATCGCCTTGCTGCGCCGCGTCCAGGACCAGCAGTACATCGAAGGCGGCAGCGGCGACGTCGACGTTATCGCCGCCTTCGTCAACCCCGGCGGCGCCTGCGTGCACCTGATCAGCGTGCGCGGCGGGCGGGTGCTGGGCAGCAAGAACTTCTTCCCGCAGGTAGGCATCGAGGAGGAGGTGGCCGAAGTGATGGCCGCGTTCCTTTCCCAGTACTACCTGGGCAATGCCGAGCGCGAATTGCCGGGCGAACTGATCGTCAACGTGGTGCACGAAGACTTCGCCGCCATCAGCGAAGCCCTGCAGACCCTGCGTGGCCGCGAGCTGACCATCAGCCACCGGGTACGCGGTACCCGCGCCCGCTGGCAGCAGCTGGCGGTGACCAACGCCGAGCAGGCGCTCAATGCCCGCCTGGCCAACCGCCAGCACATGGCCGCACGTTTCGAGGCCCTGGCCGAGGTGCTGGGCCTGGACGAGGTGCCGCAGCGCCTGGAGTGTTACGACATCAGCCATTCCAGCGGCGAAGCCACCGTGGCCAGCTGCGTGGTGTTCGGCCCCGAAGGCCCGCTCAAGTCCGACTACCGTCGCTTCAACATCGAAGGCGTCACCGCTGGTGACGACTACGCCGCCATGCACCAGGCCCTGACCCGCCGTTACGGGCGCATCAAGGATGGCGAGGGCAAGCTGCCCGATGTGCTGCTGGTGGACGGCGGCAAGGGCCAGCTGAACATGGCCCGTGACGTGATGCAGGAGCTGGGCTTCAGCGACCTGACCCTGCTTGGCGTGGCCAAGGGCGTGACGCGCAAGGCCGGTTTCGAAACCCTGTACCTGAACGACGTGCACCATGAGTTCACCCTCAAGGGCGACTCACCGGCCTTGCACCTGATCCAGCAGATCCGCGACGAGGCCCACCGTTTCGCCATCACCGGCCACCGCGCCCGCCGCGGCAAGGCCCGCCGGGTGTCCAGCCTGGAGGATGTGGCCGGGGTAGGGCCCAAGCGCCGGCGCGACCTGCTGAAACATTTCGGCGGCCTGCAGGAGCTCAACCGCGCCAGTGTCGATGAAATCGCCAAAGCACCCGGCATCAGTAAAAAGCTTGCCGAGTCGATTTATGCCAGCCTGCATAGCGAGTAGAATGCGGGCTCAACTTGCGGCCAGTCGTACCGATGAATATTCCAAACCTGCTCACCGTTCTACGCGTCCTGCTCATCCCGATCTTCATCCTGCTGTTCTATGTGCCCTATCACTGGAGCTACATGGCCGCCAGCAGCGTGTTCGCCGTTGCCGCCGCCACCGACTGGCTGGACGGTTATCTGGCGCGCCGCCTGCAGCAGAGTACGCCGTTCGGTGCCTTCCTCGACCCAGTGGCCGACAAGCTGATGGTGGCGGTGGCCCTGGTGCTGCTGGTGCAGACCCACGCCAACTTCTGGCTGACCCTGCCGGCCGCGGTGATCATCGGCCGCGAGATCGTGGTTTCGGCGCTGCGCGAGTGGATGGCCGAACTGGGCGCGCGGGCGCATGTGGCGGTGTCCAACCTTGGCAAGTGGAAAACCGCGGCGCAGATGCTGGCGCTGGTGATCCTGCTGGGCAACCCGCCGGCGGTGACCTTCTGGGTAATCCTCGGCTACGCGCTGCTGCTGGTGGCGGCGGGGCTGACCCTGTGGTCGATGGTGCACTACCTGCTGGCCGCCTGGCCGCACCTGCGCGAAGGCTCGGAGCAGAAATAAAAGTTTTTTTGAATCAAGGGGTTGACGCTGTTTTAGAAATCGCTAGAATGGCACCCATCACGACGCGGGAATAGCTCAGTTGGTAGAGCACGACCTTGCCAAGGTCGGGGTCGCGAGTTCGAGTCTCGTTTCCCGCTCCAAATATAGATTTACAGGGTTTCATGGAAGTCTGTAAATCATTGAAAAAAGACGCTTCGGCGTCTTTTTTCGTTTCAGTCAGGTCCATCAGGATCCGTGGGCATTCGGGCCTTTCCAGGCTTTGTACGAAATCCCAAGTAACCCAATCACCGCCCCTCGAACGCTGAAACTTTGCAGAGTCCCCCCGCATCGACGGAAAGGCATTCTGTGATGGCTAAGCGTTGTGAATATTCGGACGAGGTGTGAGGTGTGGTCTCCGATCTTCTTCATCAAGCCCAGCAGCTACCGGCTGAAGGTGGGGGGGCGCCTGCAGCATCCACGAACTAGGGCAAAGCCCTGGTTTGGAGGCGATCGATGCCTGAAAATCGACTTTGCTGCGTCAAGAAGTTGCTTATTGCAGCTCGGGGAAAATTGTTAGAACTTTCCCGGTACAGCAACTTTGGTCATGAGGGCTTGGTTTCAGTGAATATTCTTTCAATTTCCCTTGCGTATTGTCTGGGGTAGGGTATTCGGATCTTTATTATGTATTCTGGTAGTTCGATTTTTCTCTTCGATATTATGTAGTATTCAATAGTGTGGCCGATTGGGAAATTTACCTTGGGGGCGTGATTGATTATATTGTCTCTGCCTCCATTTGGCTCTCTGTAGGTGGCTTGTTTTTTTATGATGTAAGCAATTAAATGTTTTTGGTGGTTTGATATGGTGTGCAGCAAATCTTCGCAAGAAAGCGAGGCATGTTGCATCCATTTTTCCATTAGATTTATAATGGGTTTGTGAACTTTTGAGCTTCTATCTATTTTCTCAGGGATGTGCTTGTCTAAGTCGTCAAGGAAGGTTGTGTAGGTGTCGGACTGCATAAGTTCGGAAAGTTTCATTTAAAATCCTTTGTAATTCTTAGATCTCGCAATACCTCAATTAACTCACTCCCTGGGTGTCTGTAGGGATCTTTGGCTGCATGCTTCCAAGCTGTTACTTTTTCAAGGTTGTATGGGGTGTGAATGTGTTTGCCGTCGCGTTGAGGTCAGTGGCGGTGGTATAGCTCGATCGAGACGTTTCTAGTTCTTTCCTCTTGGGTTTTGAAATGAAACTCTCTGACTCGAATTCTTGGGGCAAGGCCTAGGCGCACTCTGAACATATTTACTGGTGAGTACATGCCCTAGGCGCTGCTTTGAGGTGACAACTGTTGTCGTCATGAGATGCTTTTCCTGGACTCGTTAGGGTTATTTGATATCGGGTTGCTTTTTACTTGCTACGAAATATGCAAAGGCGTTATTCGTGAGGTACTTTCCATTTTGTCCGCTGTAATAACTAGCAGCGTCTGGCCATGCAAGGAAATTATTTTCTGGTTTTTCGGAAATGTTGCCGCTTTTGCGGTCAATTGAAAAAAGTTGCATCGCTCCCTTCCTAGCTATCTTAAAGACTGTTTTTACAAACAAATCGGTTGCCGGGTCTTTCTTGGGGTCGTATGAAGCAGATAGTCTTCCATTTCGAAGGCAGGTGGGATCGTAGTCTGCTATGTTGGGTCTGATGTACTGGATGAGACCAGGGCCGATCGTCGCCCCGAAGTAGGAGTTTCTATCCTCGTTGGGGAATATATAATTTTTGCTGTATATGTGCTCTGGTAGTATTAGTTTGTTCCATATGGAGTGCTGTGGGCTGTCATTGTGGCATTCATTTAACGTGGGCATTATTTTGGGTGATCGCTCCTCCCATTTTCCTGTCTCGATAAATGTTATCTCGGGAAGTTGAGATAGCAGTTCTTTGGAGAAGCTAAGTTCATCGGCTTTCGTCATAAATACTAGGAGTGTTGGTGTTTTGTTGGCCATTATTGATTACCTTATTATGATTTGCCCGACTGGCATGTTGGTGGTGTCTAAAGATCCTGGGCTAGTAATTTTCCCTTTGACGATGGTGATTACGATAGCGCTAGGGTCTTGTTTCGTGATTCGGATGGCATTATCCCATTCGCGTTGTGACATTCCGTTGATTTTTCCTTTGTCCACTGTTTGAATGTATACGGTTCGGCCCTTGGCATCAGTGAATGTCATGTCTGTATATGAACCTCCCTTCCGACCTAATCCTCCAGGTAGAGGCTTTAAGTATGTCTCTCTAAGTTCAATGCCAGTCCCTGTCTGTCGTCCCCCTTGAGTATGCGACATAGGTGAGAGTTTATTGTCACGTAAGAACTGATCTCTAATTTGATCCATGTGACGTTTCGTTAGTGTATTCCCCCGGCGGCAAAGCCCCAGAGGGTCGATCCATGCGGCGGTGTTGGGGCCGTACTGGTAGAGGTTTATTCCACCTGCCAACCCTGCAGGATCCGGTGTGGTGAACCTTCCCACATCTGGATCATAAAATCTGAACGTGTTGTAGTGTAACCCCGTCTCTCGGTCAAGGTACTGACCTTGGTATCGCAAATTCTGCTCGCGCTCTTGCTGTGGACTGCGCCATTCATCTCGTGTGGCTCCCCAACCGTGATAATCGATGCGCCACAATGTATGACCATCTTCATCCGTTAACTGTTCGGGCAACCCGGCCAAGTTGGAGTGGAAATGCCGTATTTCTTCTTCATTCAGATTCTCGTCTATACGTGCTAGTGGCTCATAGCTGTTAGGGCTCGCATAGATATAAAGGGTGGGCAGTGAGCTCTGTACTTCTTGTAGCAAGCGTAATCCCTGCCAGTGAAACAGCGTCCGGCATAATGGCTCAGCTTCGCCTGGCTTGTAGATCGCCTTGCAGACCCGTCGCCCCAGCGGGTCGTAGGAAAATACAATGCGTTCAACCTCACCATATCTCTCCTGCTCCAGGCACACCAGCCTATGTTCGGCGTCATACTCGAAGCGCTGCAACCGATGGCTACCGATTCGCTTCTCACTTAAGCGGCCAAAGCGGTCGTAGCGGTAGCGCTTGTCCTGATAGGCGAGGACACGGTTGTGCTCCAATAGTCCGTTGAGCTTTGGCCCGTCGAACATGTTTCCTGCCTTGTCGTACTTGAAATCCTCGACCTGTGTCGCCTGCCAGTTGAGACGTGCCTGTTGGACGGTTTGAAGTTGTTGGTTGGGATCGTAGCCATACCGATTGCTGCCTGTGTAGCTCCTACCCGTATGGGGTTGGTTGTGAAAGCGACCGATGACCTGTTCGAGGTGGGCATCTTCATCACTGGGAGCGCAGGACATGCCTTTGCGCTGGGTCTGAGTCAGCACTTCGGCGACAAGGTTGTCGCTGGCGTCATAACGATAGGTTTTGTCCAGTAACGGAAGAACTTCAGCGGGGGCATCGCGGTAGTGGATTGCCTTGCCACTCAAGCGCCCACTTTTGTCATAACGGGTGCGCGTAATCAGGCTGCCTTGGGTGCGCATGACTTCGTCATGCACGGCATCACGCTCAAAGTCACTAATGACCCGGCCGTCCAGGTTGATCTGGTGCAGGTGCCCACTGCCGTAGTAGAGGTAATTGATATTGCGTTGATCGGGGAGGGTGAGCGTCTGCAGGTTGCCCAACTCGTCGTAGAGATACTGCAACAGCCCGGCGCTGCTAGTTTCGCTCAACAGTTGCCCTGCGGGGTCGTAGGTGTATTCAAGCTGCTGTTCTTCACCCTGATTATTTGTGAAAGTGATGGACAACAGGTTGTCGGCGGTGTCGTAGCAGTAGTCGGTAATGCCATCCTCGGTGCGCTTGCTCAGCAGGCGGCCGACGGCATCACGTTCGAAGTCGTGGCGAATCGGCGTTGTTCGAGTTGCCGGGGCGTTCTCGGACAAAGGCGCTTGTTCATGGGGAGAGGGCACGTGGGTGAGGGTGGTGACCCCATCCAACACGTCGTATTCATAAATGCGACCACTGCCATCCAGGTCTTCCTGCGCGATTAGGCGGTCCAGCTTGTCCCAGCCAAAGCGATACGATTCATCGTTTTCGTTGGTGAGCTGCTCAAAGGGCTTGGCTTGCTGTAGTTGATCACCAGCAGCCGGTGCTGACCTGGAATCATGCAGGCGGCCTGGAGCTGGAAGTTGGGCTTGTCCCCCACCTTGAATTCAATGGCCATTTCGCGGGCTTCGACGGAGTTTTCACCGCCCCCCAAACGCGCGATCTTCGTGGGTGTGATGGTCATTGCCCCGGACTTTTTCCGCAGCATCCGCAGTTGGTCATCGATGGCTTGGTCCAGGGTCTTGTCATTGGCGACGGGGCTGCGCGCCATCACCAACGTGGTGTCTCGGGCACGAAAGCGCAGCATGTTGAGCGTGAGGTCTTCAGGTGCTTCCTCGCCTAGATTGAGGATCAGGTCGTGAGTCAGGTATTCCGTCATTGCGGGAGTCCTTTCAGGAGTTTTTTACGTACGGGCAAGTGCAAGCAGCTACTTGAAATGCCCATCCACATCGGCTTTCAGTGCACTGCTATCGCGTCCATCCGCTGCGGCACCCGCCGCTCCGCCCTCAGGGTTGAGGTCGAGCTTCGCTGCGGGCGTGTTGATCTGTCCGGTCTGTTGCCCGGTGAGGTTGAAGGTCTCGCAGGTGATATTGAGCGTGCCGTTGGCCTGCATCTCGATCAGTGTCTTGCCGCACTTGAGGCGCAGGGTGTTGCCTGCTTCGATCTCGTAGTCGCCGGCGATGAGGTCGTTTTTGCCGCCGCCGACTTTCAGGGTGTCGTTGGCTTTCACCACGCGCAGGTGATTGCGGCCGATGGCAACGGACTCGTCCTGGCCAATGCTCTGGGTCCGATCAACACCGACGGTGAGAGACTGGTTGTTGTTGACCTGGGTGTTCTGGTCCTTCTGGGCGTGGATGAATACCTCTTCCTTGCCCAGTTCGTCCTCAAAGCGCAGCTCATTGAAACCATCCCCTTTGTGGGTCTGGCTTTTGATGGTCATGCGGGTCTTGTGGTCGGGCAGGTCGTAGGGCGGGAGCTGATCACCACAGTAGGTACGCCCGGTAATCATCGGCTGGTCGGGGTCACCGTTGACGTACTGGATGATCACGTCCTGGCCGATGCGCGGGATCGCCATCGCGCCCCAGCTGCCACCGGCCCAGCCTTGCGACACGCGCACCCAGCAGGAGCTGAACTCGTTGTTCCGGCTTTCACGGTCCCAGGGAAAGCTGACCTTTGCTGGCAAGCCTGGCGCAGTACCCATTCGCCGACGCGGATGATCTCTCCCGACTCCTCCAGCGCAGGGATGAACTCCAGTGGCGAGATCAAGCGTTCGCCATGGCGCCACCGCAGCAGCGCTTCGACCCCGGTCACCAGCGGTGTCCCTTGGTCCAGGCGATAGATCGGTTGGTAATACAGCTCGAATTCATTCTGTTGCAGTGCCTGGCCTAGCGCGGACTCCAGTTCCAGATGCTGCTGTGCGGTGTCTTGCAATGTTTCGTCGTAGTGGGCGAAGCGCGCCTTGCCGGCAGACTTGGCTCGGTAGAGGGCAAGGTCGGCAGCCTGCAGCACATCCAGGGCTTTGCCATTGTCGTGCAATAGCGGAACAGTTGGTCAGTGGGGCGCAGGGATTCTTTCAAGCGCACAGCCACTTCCACCAGCACGCGATCACCGACGTTGTGGCCGAGGCTATCGTTGATCAGCTTGAAGCGGTCCAGGTCGATGAACAGCAACGCCTCGTAGTCACCGCCCTTGCGCTGCTTCCTGAAGGTCTTCTGCATCTGCTCGTCAAGCCGGATGCGGTTGGCCAGGCCGGTCAACGGGTCGTGCTGGGCGGTATGTTGTAGGCGATGCTCGGCATCCTTGCGTGCACTGATATCGGACTGCGAGCCAGCCATGCGTAGCTCGCCAGGGGTGGTCATTTCGGCGACCCCTCGCACGAGGACCCAGATGTAGTCACCGCTGTGCTTGCGGATACGGTACTCATGGTGAACGGACGATGTCTGCCCTTGTAGATGGGCATCGATGGCATGGCGAAAATCCGGCAGGTCGTCCGGGTGCACGCGACCGAACCAACTGGAACTGCTCTCGCCGATGCTATCGCGGCTGAGGCCAAGCATGCTGGCCCAGCGCTCCGAGACGTAAAGCCGATCCTGGTCGACGTGCCAGTCCCACAGCCCGTCGTTGGCACCGCGTAGCGCGCGGGCAAAGCGAGCCTCGCTATCTTCCAGCGCCTTGTGCTGGGCCGCACTGTAGGTATCGATGGCCAGCGTCATGTCGAAGAACACCGCCTTCAACAGGCTTGAATAGAGCGTGGCATCCGGGCTGTTGCCAAACACGCTTTCCAGCATGTCGTCGAGGTACAGCCGATAGCTGCCGAGGTACCACTTCAACTCCAGGCCGATCTGCTGGTGGATCACGCCGATACGCAGGCGGCCGTTGACGTAGGTTTCATCGTAGGGGCCGCCCCACAGGCACTGGTAGTACTCGGCCTGGCTCTGCTTCAAACGGGCGGTGACCTCCGGCGTGCGAAGCAATGCAGACGGCGTGGAGAATTCCGCCAGGTGACGGTACAGATGGTCGACGAAAGCCTGCTGGGACGGGGCCATGTACTGAGCTGCCGCACCTAGTCGCCTGGCGTCTTCGGCGCTCCAGTCGAGAAAGCGAAAGCGTTCGGCAATCTCCGCGTGATCGAGACGGATACGCTTGAGCAATTCCTCGAGGTCTTTTGTCACCTTCATTCGCATCCCCCGGTGTTGTTGAAGATTCCTTTCCGCTGAACCAAAAAAAAGCGCCGTGGCAACAAGTTCTGTTCAAGAACTTGTTGCCACGGCGCTTCGTCTTTCAGGCCTATTATCCTGCTCGGCAAAGCCGGTTCCCGCAGGGCGGAACCTGGTGATGGCACATTCACATCATTCAGGATCTTCCGACAATTTATCCAGCAATGCAACCAAGCGTCGCCGCAGCAGCCCCAGTTCGCGGGATTTGAAGGCGTGTCGGGTTTGTTCGAGAACCTCGGTGGCATCCAGCAAAGCGGCCTGTACCTGCCCAGCCGAGCCCAACTTTGCTTCACCGAGCCAGCGGCAAAGCGGTACGGCGCTGCAATTGCCAGGCGTACTCAGTACCTCGCAATCAGGTGCTATAGGTGCCAACAGCTGGCGCAATTGATCGGCCAGTTCAAGATTGTTGCAGATAATTCTGGTTGCCGGGTTGGACTCGCTCATCAAACTGCATTCCCATATGTTTGGTGTGCTGTTTACAACACCGCCTATGGCGTTTGATTGATTCAGGTCAATGCTGAAACCTTCCACTTGCACCGTGAAGCCCTTCGGTGCGAATAGCGCTCCTGGAAACCGAGCGCCGTGGGGCGGCGCTCGATTTCGAATGCGTAATGGACGCGCCATCAAACACGTTGCTGCGTGGTCAGTACCTGAACTCGACCCCCACGTACGCGCCAATCCCATCCCCCGGCCAGAACGACGCAGTATCCTGCCCGCGCGCGTTGTACACCGGCGTCACCGCCGTCACGTACGCCTTGTTTGCCAGGTTCTTCAGGTCCAGCGACACCTTCCAGTTGCCCTTCGGTGCCTCATACCCCAGGTTCGCCCCCCAGATGGTGTACGACGGCGCATACAGGGTATTGGCATAGTCCACTGCCGTACGCGAGGCGGACTGCACGTTGATTCCGGTGTACCAGCCGCTGTGGTCCTGGTACTGCAGCTCGCCCTGGTAGATGTGCTTGGGCACGCCCGGCAACTGGTTGTCGCCGAAGGTGTCGTCATGCCGGTAGTAGAAGTCGTTGTAGGTGTACACCTGACGCCAGCGTACCAGGTCGCCCTGCGGGTTTTCCCAGAGACGGGTGTTGAGCCCGGCCTCGACACCCTGGTGGATGGTCGGTGAGGCGTTGAAGGCGCCGGTGACCGCTGCCGACGATGACGTGGCGGGGATGATCTGCACATTCAGCAGCTCGTCGTGGATCCACGAGCGGTACAGTGCCAGGCTGCCATCGAAGATGCCGTGCGAGCCCTTGATACCGACCTCGAAGGTGTTGGCCTTCTGCTCCACCAACGGGCGGATGTAAGGCAGGGTCGGCCCGGAGCCCGAATATTCCCAGGAAGCAGGCGGGTCGATGCTGCGGCTGAAGTTGGTGAATACCTGCAGGTTCGGGCTGAACTCGTAGCGCAGGCCGATGCGCGGGGCGACGCTCCAGTTGTCGTAGTCCACGTGCTGCGGGAAGTTGGTGGTGTTGGGGTTCACCGCGTGGTCGATGTTGATCTTGCGCCGCACGTTGATGAACGACACGCCGCTGGTAAGCCAGAGGTTGTCGACCAGGTTGATATCGTTGCCCAGTGCGATCACCCGGTCGAACGAATCCTTGTAGTTGACCTGCTTGAGCGACAGCTTGTCGTCATTGGCCGAGTTCACCCCGCCACGCAGGTGCTGGGTGGAGGTGAAGGCGATGCTGCTGCGGCTTTCGTGGCCGAACAGGTAGTCGACCCGGTCGTAGCCCAGCAGCAGGCCGAGGTCGTGCCAGTCCCAGTAACTGGGATTGCTCGGGCTGCGCGGGCTGTTGGTATGGCGATAGTCGTGATACGACAGGCCGAAGGTCAGCCGTGCATCGTCGTCAAAGGTATAAGTGGTCTTGCTGCCCACCCAGATGCTGCCCGGGCGGCGTGCACCGGCACCGCTGGTCTCGGCGGTGGCGCTGGCGCGGCGCGGGTGGTGCAGCGCGGCGTCGAGGGTGGTGGCGCTGGGGTCGTTGTGGGTTTCGTCGCGGTAGCGCAGCAGCAGGCGGGTTTCCAGCTTTGGGCTGAAGCGGTAGCCGGCATTGGCGACGATGCCCGAGCTCTTCGACAGGCTGTAGTCGCGAAAACCCTCGTTGCGGTAGTTGTCGGCCTGCAGGTAGTAGTCCAGGTCGCCCTCGACCCCACCGTAGCTGATGCTCTGCTTCTGGTAGTGGTAGCTGCCGGCTTCGGCGCGCACGCGCAGGCCGGGGGCGCTGTAGCCGCTGTGGTTGACGAAGTTGACCGCGCCGCCGAGGGTCAGCGCGCCATATTGAAAGGCGTTGGCGCCGCGCAGGATTTCGGTGTAGTTCACGCCGCTGGCGTTGAGGAATTCGTAGGGTGTGCCGCCAGGGCCGGTCAGCGGCAGGCCGTCGAACAGGAACTTGATGCCCTCGCGGAAATAGCCGGGCGAGGTATTGGCACCGGAGCCGCGGATCGAGATCTTCGCCGCGTCGTTGCCGCCGGTGGACTGCACGAATACCCCGGGCTGGTAGCCGAGGGTGTCCTGCAGTGTGGCAGTGCGGCCTTTGGCGACCTCTTCGCTGTCGACCACGCTGGTGCCGCCGGGCACTTCGGCCAGGGCGCTGGCGGCCTGTTGTACTTCGGATTGCTTGGCGGCCTGCACGGTCACCGTGCCCAGGGTTTGCTCAGCGGCCAGTACCGTGACCGGGGCCAGCAGGGCCGTGGCCGCGGTGGCCAGGGCGGCGTGGCGGATGGCCAGGCGCAGTGGTTGGGGTTGAATCGCACGCATCGTTCAATTCCTTGCAAGTCATCGTAGGTCCTCGGCGTTCTATGGGAATAGTCAGGCCTGTCGAAATGTGTAAGAGCAGTTTCTGTGCCAGCTGGCGAAAGGCCGGAAGTTTGGGGGTGTGGCCAAAGTTTTAGTGTGAAGTGCTGAATAAAACAGCAAATTTTGTTGCGCTCCTGTTGTTTGCGGAACAGTGCAGGTTATATCCAAATATCCGAATGCTATGTCGCAACCTGTGGGAGCGGCTTTAGCCGCGAACACCGGCGCAGCCGGTGCCATGCAGCGCGTTGGATTCTTCGCGGCTGAAGCCGCTCCCACAGGGGATGCGGATTGCTTGCAATTTCAGTTATCTACGCGACAGCGCAGCCCAAAGGGTTGGATGTTGTCAGCGCAACAGGGATGAAACAGTTTGTATGGTTAATGCGTCAGGCGGTTTGAACTAGCCTCAATGAATGCGCAGTGTTAGCGCTGGCACGACAACTGCAATAGCCCTTTATGTAGCCGTCTATATAAAGGGCCCGTTGTGCAGCTGAATTCCCGATTATTCAATACATGCCTGGTGGCCAGTGCGCTGTTGGTTGCCGTCTGCTCACCCGCCACGTCCGCGCAGAGCCAGGCGCTGCTCAAGGGTGAAGCGCTCAGCGAAGTGAACGGCGTGATGCGCTACCCGGCCAGCGACTTCGTCGAGCAACAGCCCGGCAAGCGCGGTGGCACCCTGCGCGTGTCAGCGGCGAGCGACGCTGGCAGCTTCGATATACACGCGCTGTCCAACGGCAACATGCAGTGGATGGGCCGCATCCTGTTCGACTGCCTGGTGTACCAGGCCGAGGACGGTACCCTCACGCCGTGGCTGGCGAAAAGCTGGGACATCAGCGCCGACGGCCTGACCTACACCTTCCACCTGCGTGACGACGTCACTTTCAGCGATGGCGAGCGCTTCAACGCCGAGGCGGTGCGGGTCAACCTCGAACACATGCGTGACCCCGTGACCAAGTCGCCACTGGCCGCCGCCTATATCGCGCCGTACCTGCAGGGGCGGGTGGTGGACGAGTACACATTCGAGGCGACCCTGCGTGCGCCCTATGCGCCGTTTCTCGATGTGCTGTCGCAGGCCTGGCTGGGGATGATCTCGCCACGGCAGATCCTCGAGGCGCCGAAGACCATCGCCAGCCAGCCCATCGGCACCGGGCCTTTCGTGCTGACCGGCTGGGTGCGCGACCAGCGTGCCATCTTTGTCCGCCGCCCGGGGTACGACTGGGCACCGCCGGCAATCAACCACCAGGGCGAGGCCTACCTGGACGGCATCGAGCTGAGCTACGTGCCCGAAGCGATGATCCGCTACACCTCCCTGGAAGCTGCCGACAACGACATGGCCCTGGACGCACCGGCGCAGAATGCCGCGGCGATCCGCGCCAACCCGAAGCTGACCCTGCGCAACCGCATTCGCAAGGGCAACCCGTCGCGCAGCATCACCTTCAATGTCGACCGTGCGCCGTTCGATGACGTGCGGGTGCGCCAGGCCGTGGCCAAGGCCATCGACCGTGATGGCCTGGCGTGGATCTCCGGCTTCGGCGAGTACCTGGCCAAGGGGGATTTCCTTGCCGTGAATACCCCCGGCTATGACCCGGTGGCCCGCGAGGCCCTGGCCTTCGACCCGGTCGAAGCAGGGCGCTTGCTCGACGCCGCCGGCTGGACCGGGCGTGACGGCGAAGGCTATCGCAGCCGTGATGGCCGGCGCCTCGGGGCGACCTTGCTGACCTATGACAACCCGGCGTTCCCGGCCAATGTCCCGGTGGCTGCCCAGGCAGACCTGCGCAAGGTCGGCTTCGACCTGCGCATCGAGCTGCTGCCGCTCAGCAAGGTCATGGAGCTGCGTTACCTCGGCAACTTCGACGCCATCGGCGGTGGCTACTGGCACACCAACACGGCCGATGGCCTGTACATCCTCTACCACAGCCAATCCATCCCCAGCGCACGAATGATCGGCCAGAACGTCGGCCACTTCCGTGATGCCACCCTCGACCAGTTGCTCGGTGCCGCCCGGCGCAGCACCGACCCGACGCAACGCCGCGAGCTGTATCGCCAGGCCCAGCAACGCCTGGGCGAGACCGTGCCGGCCGTGCCCTCGGTGGAAAGCCAGATGCTGCTGGCCTACCGCAACGCGGTCGGCGGCGTGCTGTTCGATGGTTCGCACAACGTTCCCCTGTTCACCAGCGTGTGGCTGGCAAAGGAGCAACCATGAAACTGCTGATCATCTTGCTGCGCCGCCTGCGTGACGGTGTGATCGTGCTATGGGCGGCGGCCAGCCTGACCTTCCTCGGCATGCAACACAGCGGTGGCGACACCGCCCTGGCGATCCTCGGCGGCCCGGATGCCATGCCGAGCGAAGCGCTGCTGGCCCAGGTGCGCGCCGAGTACGGCCTCGATCAACCGCTGTGGGTGCAATACGGCCACTACCTGGCGCGCCTGGCCAAGGGCGACCTGGGCGAGTCGTACCGGTTGCGCATACCGGTCGGCCAGGCGATTGGCGAGCAGGCCGCCGCGACCTTGGCGCTGGCCAGCAGCGCGGCTGTGCTGGCGGTGCTGCTGGCGGTGGCCTCGGCGCTGCTCACCGCCAACCGCGGGCGGCGTTTGCGCGCGGTGGTGTCGGGCATCGAGCTGTTGCTGTCCTCGGCCCCCAACTTCGTGATCGGCACGGTGCTGCTGCTGGCCTTCGCGTTCCACTTCCATTGGCTACCGCCGTCCGGGTCCAGCGGTTGGCGCTCGCTGGTGCTACCGAGCCTGGCCCTGGCGCTGCCGATCGCGGCGGTGCTTGCACAGGTGTTGCGCCAGTCGCTGGAGCAGGTACTGGAACAACCCTTCATCACCCAGGCCCGTGCACGTGGCATGGGTGATATCGCTGTGCGGCTGCGCCACGCCCTGCGCCATGCCCTGGTGCCGCTGGTGACCCTGGCCGGCTACGTGTTCGCCAGCCTGCTCGGCGGCGCCGTGGTGCTGGAGCTGCTGTTCGGCCGCCAAGGCATTGGCCGTTTGATGCTCGACGCTACCGCCAGCAAGGACGTGCCACTGGTGCTCGGCGTAACCCTGCTGGCGGCAGCGATCTACGTGCTGGTCAACCTGCTGGTGGACCTGGCGACCCAGGCCATCGACCCGCGCACCGCACGCGTCTGAATTCAAGAGAAAGGAACCATCATGAGCCAAACCACGATTACCGATGCCGAACTGGATGCGCATTTCGCGCCGATCTATGCGCGTATTGCCGAAGGCGCGGTGGCCCGCGAGCAGCAGCGCACCCTGGCCCATGAGCCGGTGGCCTGGTTGCGCGAGGCCCGCTTCGGTGCCCTGCGCGTGCCACGCAGCCACGGCGGCTCAGGCGCAACCTTGCCGCAGTTGCTGCGCCAGCTGGTGCGCCTGGGGCAAGCCGATTCCAACCTGCCGCAAATCTTCCGCGCCCACTTCGGCTTCGTCGAAGGGCGGCTGTCGTCCGGCGACGCCGCCTCCCAGGACTACTGGTTCACCCGCGTGGTCGCCGGTGAACTATGGGGCGCGGCCATGGCCGAGCGCACCGACAGTACCGGCAATAGCGTGCAGTTGAGCGAAGACGAAGGCGGTTACCGCCTGGACGGCGAAAAGTACTACTGCACCGGCACGTTGTACGCCGATTGGGTGGCGGCAGTGGCCAACCATGGCGACGACTTTGTCAGCCTCGTGGTGCCGACCCGTGCGCCGGGCGTGGAGCGGGTCGACGACTGGGACGGCTTCGGCCAGCGGTTGACTGGCAGTGGCACCACCCGTTTCACCCGGGTCAGCGTGCAGCCGCAGCATTTGCTGCGCCGTTTCGCCAAGGGCGAGTTGCGTGCCGAGTCGTACCTCACCGCGTTCTACCAGGCGGTGCATCTGGCCACCCTGGCGGGTATCGGCCAGGCGGTACTGGCCGATGCCGTAGCGTTCGTCCAGGGCCGCACCCGCGCCTTCGGTGTGCCGGGGCAGTCGCAGCCGGCCGCAGACCCGCGGGTGCAGGCGGTGATCGGTCGCCTGTCGAGCCTGGCCTTCGCCGCCAATGCGCAAGTCACCGCCGTGGGCCAGAGCCTGCAGGCGGTGTACGAAGCCGGCCAGCACGGGGAGGTAGCCGAGCAGCTTTACACCGACGCCGAGATCCATGCCTTTCAGGCGCAGCAGATCGTCCTGCCGCAAGTGCTGGAAGCGAGCACCTTGCTGTTCGAAGTCGGCGGCGCATCGGCCACCAGCAATGCCCAGCGCCTCGACCGCCACTGGCGCAATGCCCGCACTCTGGCTTCGCACAACCCGGCGATCTACCGCGAGCAGGCGTTGGGCAACTACTACCTCAATGGCATCAGCCCGGCCCAGGCCTGGCGTGCCCTTCATGCCAGCGCCAGCGAAGGGCAGGGCAGCGGCGACGAAGCCAGCGCAGTCTGATCAGGAGAACCGGCATGACCACGAAACAGATGAGCCTGGGCATGAACATCCTCGGCTTCGGCTCGCATTCCGGCGCCTGGCGCCAGGGTGAGGCGGCAATCGACGCCTATATCGACGTCAACTATTACCGCGATATCGCGCGTATTTCCGAGCGCGGTTGCCTGGATGCGATCTTCCTTGCCGATGGCCCGGCGTTGCCGCCGGATGTGTCCGCCCAGCCTGGCGGGCGCCTGGAGCCGACCGTGCTGCTTACCGCAGTGGCGGCCGCCACCGAGCGCATCGGCGTGATCGCGACCTGCTCCAGCACTTACAACGAACCTTTCAACCTGGCCCGGCGAATTGCCTCGCTGGACCACATCAGCGGCGGCCGCGCAGCCTGGAATGTGGTGACCAATGCCGGTGACGCGGCAGCACACAACTTCGGCCTGGCTGGCGCGCCGTTGCATGTGGACCGCTACGGGCGGGCCGAGGAGTTCGTCGACGTGACCCTGAAGCTTTGGGACAGCTGGGAGGACGACGCGATCATCGGTGACCGCAGCGCCGGCCGTTTTGCCGACCCGGGCAAGGTCCACACCCTGGATTTCAAGGGCAAGCACTTTCAGGTCAAGGGGCCGCTGAACCTGCCGCGTTCGCCGCAGGGCAGGCCGGTACTGGTGCAGGCTGGCTCTTCCGAAGGTGGCAAGGCACTGGGTTCGCGCTATGCCGATGCGATCTTCACCACCCAGACCACCCTGGCCGATGGGCAGGCGTTCTATCGGGAGATGAAGGCACGGGCCAAAGCCTGGGGCCGTGACCCGCAGCACCTGAAGATCATGCCCGGCCTGTCGACCGTGATCGGCAGCACCGAGGCCGAGGCCCATGCACGCTTCGACGAACTCAATGCCTGGCATGGCGAGCACGGCCTGTTGCAGCAGGTGGCGGGGCGTATCGGCATCGATGCCAGCGAGCTGGATCCGGATGCGCCATTGCCCTGGGCGCGAATTGGCGCGGTGGCAGATTTCGAGCGGGGATCGCATGGTTTTCTGGAGGCCCAGTTGAACCTGGCGCGCAGCGAGAACCTGACCATTCGCCAGCTGTCGCGGCGGATTCTGGTCGGGCACCGGTTGGCCGTCGGTACCCCGGAACAGGTCGCCGATACCCTGGCCGAGTGGTTCCTGGCGGGGGCGGGGGATGGTTTCAACATCATGCCCGACATGTTCCCGTCGGGTGCTCGGGTGTTCGTCGAAGAGGTGGTGCCGCTGCTGCAGAAACGTGGGTTGTTCCGCACCGAATACACCGGCACCACCCTGCGTGAGCACCTGGGGTTGCCCAAGGCACACAACCAGTTCGCTGCTTAGGGGCGCTTTGCGCCCCAATCGCCGGCAAGCCAGCTCCCACAGGTGCCGGGCAAACCTGAAACCTGTGGTGATCCTGTGGGAGCTGGCTTGCCGGCGATGGGCTGCAAGGCAGCCCCAGGATTTGAAACCCGACACACATTCAAAAGGATGCACCCATGCGCTACCGCCCACTCGGCCACACCAACCTGCAAGTCAGCCTGCTCAGCCTCGGCACCATGACCTGGGGGCACCAGAACAGCGAACAGGATGCTCACCAGCAACTGGACGCTGCCCTTGCTGCAGGCATCAACTTCATCGACACCGCCGAGATGTACCCCACGCCCACCCGCGCTGAAACCTGGACCACCACCGAGCGCTACATCGGCACCTGGCTGGCGGCCCGCGGCAACCGCGACAAGGTCCTGTTGGCCAGCAAGATCGCCGGCCCGGCCCGTGACCCAGGCGGCCAGGTGCACATCCGCGATGGCCTGTCGCACCACGACCGCAAGAACATCGTCGCGGCCCTGGAGGGCAGCCTGCGCCGCCTGCACACCGACTACCTGGACCTCTACCAACTGCACTGGCCCGATCGCACCAGCAACTTCTTCGGCATCCGTGAATACCCCTACGTCGACGACCATCCGCAGACGGCAGCCATCGAAGAAACCCTTGCGGTGCTGGATGAACAGGTCAAGGCCGGCAAGGTGCGCCATATCGGTGTCTCCAACGAAACACCGTGGGGTGTGGCGCAGTTTCTGCGGCACAGCGAGGACAAGGGCCTGGCGCGCATTGCCAGTATTCAGAACCCGTACAGCCTGCTCAATCGCTTGTACGAAAACGGCCTGTCGGAGTTCAGCCATCGCGAAGGGATCAGCCTGTTGGCCTATTCGCCGCTGGCGTTCGGGGCGTTGACCGGCAAGTACCTGAACGGGGCAAGGCCGGAGGGTTCGCGATTGTCGTCGGTGTATCGCACGTTCAATCGCTACGGCAGCGAGGAGGCAAACGACGCGATTGCCAGCTACGTGCGGATTGCGCGCGAGCATGGGCTGACACCGGCGCAACTGGCCCTGGCTTTCGTCATACGCCAGCCGTTCGTGGCCAGTGCCATTACCGGGCAGACCACTTTGCTGCAGCTGCAGGAAAACCTGAGTGCACTGGATGTGCAACTGAGCGATGAAGTACTGGCCGAGATCCAGGCCGTGCACCGCCGTATTCCCAACCCGGCACCGTAGCCCACATGGCAAGGGCTTCGCCCTTGTTCGCGGCTGAAGCCGCTCCCACAGGGACCGCACGGATTCAGCCTTTGCGGTGATCCTGTGGGAGCGGGTTTACCCGCGAAGAGGCCAGTACAGGCGACACAAGAAGGACAGACATGAACGCGATCGTATCCATACCAAACACAGTGACCAGCAGCTGGAAGGTTCGCCCTAGCCTCCCACAGGGACCGCACGGATTCAGCCTTTTCGGTGGTCCTGTGGGAGCGGGTTTACCCGCGAAGAGGCCAGTACAGGCGACACAAGAAGGACAGACATGAACGCGATCGTATCCATACCAAACACAGTGACCAGTAGCTGGAAGGTTCGCCCTAGCCTCCCACAGGGACCGCACGGATTCAGCCTTTTCGGTGGTCCTGTGGGAGCGGGTTTACCCGCGAAGAGGCCAGTACAGGCGACACAAGAAGGACAGACATGAACGCGATCGTATCCATACCAAACACAGTGACCAGCAGCTGGCAGGTTCGCCCTGGCCTGGCGCTGGCCTGGATCACATTGGGCCTGATACTGCTGGCAGTAACCTTCCCCGACTGGCTCTCGCCAACCGACCCGTTGGCCGCCGACGCCCGCCTGGCTTACCACCCGCCAAGCCCCGCCTTCTGGCTGGGCAGTGACGAGAACGGCCGCGACGTTCTCAGCCGCCTGATCCATGGCGCCCGCCCATCGCTCTTCATCGGCCTGGCCGCCACCCTGGTCGGGCTTGGCCTGGGCACGCTGCTCGGCTTGCTCGCCGGCCTGGCTCCAGCCTGGCTGGACAACCTGCTGATGCGCGCCGTCGATGTGCTGCTGGCCTTCCCGGATCTGCTACTGGCGCTGGTCATCATCACCCTGTTCGGCCAAGGCACCAGCAACCTGATCCTTGCCGTCGGCATCGCCTCGGTGCCGCGCTATGCGCGCCTGGTACGCGCCCAGACCCTGACCATCCGGCGTGCCGGCTTCGTCGAAGCAGCCGTCACGCTGGGCCGCAGGCCCTTGGCGGTGGTGTTCTGGCATGTGCTGCCCAATGCAGTCCAACCCGTGCTGATCCTGGCCTGCATCGGCCTGGGTGGCGCCATCACCGCCGCCGCTGCGCTGAGCTTCCTCGGCTTCGGCGCACCACCTCCCGCGCCGGAGTGGGGCGCGATGATGGCAGTGGCGCGCAACTTCATGGCCAACGCGCCCTGGCTGATGGCCTGGCCCGCGCTGGCGATCACCCTGACCGTCATTTCCATCACCGTCATCGGCCGAGACTGGCTGCGCCGTAGCGAGGGCAGACGCGCATGAACATCTTCGAGAAGAACCAGGCACCGCTGGTGGATATCCGCGGTCTGCACGTGAGTTTCAATGGTGTGCCAGTGGTGCACGGCGTCGACCTGCAGTTGCGCGCAGGGCAGTGCCTGGCACTGGTGGGCGAATCGGGCTCGGGCAAGAGCGTCACGGCGCGTACCCTGGTCGGCCTGACCGGGGCCGGTGCCCATGTGCAGGCGCAGCGCCTGGCCTTTGCCGGGCAGGACCTGCGCCAGTTCGATGAGCGCGCGTGGCAGCGCTTGCGTGGCGAGCACATCGGCTTTGTCATGCAGGATGCGCTGGGTTCGCTCGACCCACTGCGACGCGTGGGTGCAGAGATCGAAGAGCCATTGCTGTTGCACACCGACCTGGCCGCGGAGCAGCGCCGTCTGCGGGTACTTGAGCTGTTGCGCCAGGTCGGGGTGCCTGAACCCGAAGTCCGTGCCCGGCAATACCCGTGGCAGCTTTCCGGAGGCCTCAGGCAGCGCGCCCTGATCGCCTCGGCCATCGCCTGTCAGCCACGCCTGTTGATCGCTGACGAGCCCACCACCGCGCTGGACGCGACCGTGCAGGCACAGATTCTCGACCTGCTGGAGCACCTGCGCGAGCGCGACAACAGCCTGTTGATGGTCAGCCATGACCTGGCCGTAGTCGCGCGCCTGGCCGACTGGGTGGCGGTGATGCGCCATGGGGTGGTGGTGGAGCAGGGCAGTGTCGAACAGATCCTGCAGGACCCGCAGGACCCCTACACCCAGCGCCTGCTGAGTGCGGCTCGGGCGGTACATTTCAAACGTCCGGCGGCGCCGGCCCTGGCGCTGGTGGAGAATGGCGTGGACGAACAACCCGTGGTGCTGGAGGCGCGTGGCCTGAGCAAGGCGTTTGTCGGGCCGGACGGCCGGCTGCGTCAGGTGCTGGACGATGTGTCGCTGCAGTTGCGCGCCGGGCAAACCCTTGGCGTGGTGGGCGAGTCCGGTTCCGGCAAGAGCACGCTGGGGCGCATCCTGCTGGGGCTGGAGCGACCGGAGCAAGGCAGCCTGCAATTGGCCGGGCAGGATTGGCTTGCGTTGTCTGCCGCGCAGCGGCGCCAGGCACGGCAGGGGATCCAGGTGGTGTTCCAGGACCCGCAGGCCTCGTTCGACCCACGCTACACCGTGCTGCGGGTATTGGCCGAGGCGCTGGCGCATGCGGGTGTACCGCGTGCGTTGCAGCGCACCGAGGCGGCGGCGTTGCTGGAGCGGGTGCAGTTGCCGGTGGGGTTGCTCGACCGCCGCCCGCTGGAGTTGTCGGGCGGTCAGCGGCAGCGCATCGCGATTGCCCGGGCGCTGGCCATGAAGCCCAGGGTGCTGGTGCTGGACGAACCGGTATCGGCACTGGATGTGTCGGTGCAGGCGCGAATCCTGGCATTGCTGGCCGAACTCAAGGCGGAGCTGGACCTGGCTTGCCTGTTCATCTCCCATGACCTTGGAGTGGTGGAGCAGGTCAGTGACCACGTGTTGGTGATGCAAGGGGGAAGGGTGGTGGAACAAGGGGCGGCAGCCCAGGTGCTCGGCCAGCCGCGTCAGGCCTATACCCGCGCCTTGCTCGACGCCGTGCCTCATCTTCCGGCGGCGCAGCCAAGCTGGTTCAGCCGTATCGCCGTGTAGGCAAGACACAAGGAGAACACTGTGACATCTACCCGCCGCCTGCCCGATGGTTGGGATATCCGTCACCTGCCAGACACCCCGCAGGCCTTCCTTCGCGCATTCATCCTGCGCCACCCGGTGGCCTACTCCGGTATGCTCGCCTTGCAGACCTTCGCCATGGTCTGCGCCGTGCTGGTCCCTTGGCAACTTGGCCAGATCACCCGCCTGGTCAGCCAGGGCCTGGACGCGAGCCAGGTCGTCACGGCATTGCGCTGGCCGCTGGCGGGTTTTGCCTTGATGCTGGTGCTCGAGATGGTCAGCACGCGTGCCGCCAGTGGCTTGCATATCTACACCGTGCCCCGTCAGCGGCGCGCGGTGACCCAGGCCTTGTTCGCCTACCTGCAACGCCATTCGCATCGCTACATCACCAGCGAGTTCGCCGGGGCATTGGCGCACCGTATCAGCGAGGTCTCGATCGGCACTACGCAGACCCTGGCGATCCTGATCTTCGATCTTATCCCGCTGCTTGTGACCCTGGCCCTGGCAGTCATCCTGCTGGCCACCGCAAACGCTTGGCTGGCGGCATTCATGGGCCTGTGGGCGGTCGGTTTTCTCATCCTGTGCTGGTTCCTGGCCAGGCGCAGCCACCCGCTGGCCCGCGACTTTGCCGCAGCGCGCAGTGTCAGCACCGGCAAGGTAGTGGACGCGGTGACCAACCTCACCAATATCCGGCTGTTCGCCCGCCACCCCTACGAGCATGGCTACCTGGGCAAGTTCCTCGACCACGAGGTGGTAGCGGCAGACCGCTCGCTCGGTTACATGGAGAAGATTCGCTGGCTGCAGAACAGCTGCGGAGTGCTGCTCAAGCTTGGCATCCTGCTGCTGGCGCTGTGGTTGTGGCAGCGCGGCAGCATCGACATCGCCACCTTCGTTACCGCTACCAGCCTGTCGCTGATGATCATCACGGATGTGGCCGGGCTGTCGCGGCGCTTGCTGGAGTTTTTCGAGGCCATGGGCAATATCGCCAATGGCGTGCGCACCCTGGTGCGGCCACACGAGGTACGCGACACGGCCGGCGCAACGTCGTTGAAAGTGGAGCGGGGCGAGGTGCATTTTGCCGATGTGACCTTTGGCTATCACCCCGGGCGGCCGATCTTTCAGCACCTGAACCTGCATATTCCGGCGGGCCAGCGGGTCGGCCTGGTGGGGGCGTCCGGCTCGGGCAAATCGACCTTGCTCGGGTTGTTGCTACGGTTGTACGACGTGGATGAGGGCCAGGTGCTGATCGACGGGCAGGACGTGCGCACGGTGACCCAGCATTCGCTGCACCAGCAGGTCGGGCTGATTCCGCAGGAGCCGGGGCTGTTCCACCGCAGCATTCGCGAGAACATCCACTATGGCTGCCTGGAAGCTGGCGACGATGCGTTGGCCGCTGCCATCGACCGGGCCGGTGCCCGGGATTTCATCGAAGCCATGGAGCAGGGCTTCGAATCGCTGGTGGGCGAGCGTGGTGTGAAGCTGTCCGGCGGGCAGCGTCAGCGTATCGCCATCGCCCGGGTGCTGTTGAAGAACGCGCCGATCCTGGTGATGGACGAAGCCACGTCAAGCCTCGACTCGATCACCGAGCGCTATATCCAGGACAAGCTCGACGAGATCATGGACGACAAGACGGTGATCGTGGTGGCACACCGGCTGTCGACCGTGGCGCACCTTGACCGGATCGTGGTGTTCGAGGACGGGCGCATTGTCGAGGATGGCAGCCATGCGCAGCTGCTGGCGCGGCGGGGGTATTACCATCGGCTGTGGAGCCGGCAAGGGGAGGCGGCCTGAGCCCCGCAACGGGCCCCCGAGCGCGGCCTGTCGCCAGCTGGCTGGCGACAGGCCGGAACAGCACTGTTGCCATTCGAACAGCCCTCACACACTTTGCCCCCGCAACAGCACCTCACCCTCGGCAAACCCCAACAAAATCAACCTCTTGAACCCGGCACAACTCCTGCAACAGGCCTATCGAAGCCCAGTCACCGCAGGAGCGCCCTTGAACACACCCATCCTCCCCCTGATTCCGCTCTGCACCGCACTGGCCTTGCTCGGCTGCAAGCCGAACGAACAGCACACGGCGCAAAGTACCCAGCCGCAGCAGGGCGGCACCTTGGTCTATGCAACCGACCGCGAGCCCACCTGCCTGGACCCGCATGTGGCCGGCGACATGCCGCAGGTTTTCATTGCCCAGCAGTACCTCGATTCGCTGGTGTCGATGGACAGCAACGGCCAGATCGGCCCCTGGCTGGCGACAAGCTGGGAGGTTTCGCCAGATGGCCTGCGCTACACCTTCCACCTGCGCCGCGACGTGCAATTCACCGACGGCACACCGTTCAATGCCGAAGCGGTCAAGGCCAACCTCGACCACATGGCCAACCCCAAGACCCAATCCAGTACCGCCGGTGGCTACATCCGCCAGTACCGCGGCACCAAGGTGCTCGACACCTACACGGCCGAAGTCACTCTGGCGACGCCCTATGCGGCTTTCCTCGAAGTGTTGGCCCAGGGCTTTCTCGGCATCCAGTCGCCCACCGCATTGCAGCGCAGCCGTGACCAGAACTGCGAAAGCCCGGTCGGCAGCGGGCCGTTCAAGGTGGTGCGCTGGGACCGGCAGAACCAGGTGGAGCTGGTGCGCAACCCGGCCTATAACTGGGCGCCACCTACCGCACGGCACCAAGGCCCGGCGTACCTGGAACGCATCGTCTGGAAGTTCATCCAGGAACCGTCGGTGCGCTTCGCCTCGCTGCAGGCCGGTGAGGTCGATGTGATCGAAGCATTGCCACCAGAGTCGCACGAAGCAGCACGGCGCAACCCGGATGTGGAACTGATCATCGCCCAGCGCCCGGGCAACCCCACCAATGGCACCTTCAACCTGCGCCGCGCACCGTTCGACGACATCCGTGTACGCGAGGCCTTCGTTCGCAGCGCCGATGTCGAGGGTGCACTGAAGAGTGTGTACTTCGGCGAGTTCCCCCGCGCCGGTGGCCCGCTGAGCTTGGCCACGCCGTTCTACAGCGGTGACTTCGAGCGCAGCCAGGACTACGACCCGGCCCGCGCCGCCAGGCTGCTCGACGAGGCTGGCTGGACCGGCCGCGACAGCGAAGGCTACCGCACCAGGAACGGCCAGCGGCTGCGCGCCGTCGTGCTGATCGGCGCGCGCACGCCGCCGTCGGAACTGACCCTGTGGGAGCAGGTACAGGCCACTACCCGGCAGGCCGGCCTGGAGCTGGTGCTGGACCAGATGAGCGATGCCCAGGTCACCGCCCGCCAGGCCGCCTGGGACTACGACATCCGCACCGGCTACTGGAACACCAACACCCCTGATGTGCTGCGCATCATCTTCACCACCGCGTTCGTGCAGCCAGCCGGGGTTGGCGGCTATCACCAGAACTCCTCCGGCTACGCCGACCCGGGCTACGACGCACTGCTCGACAGTGCCCTGGCCACCCAGGATGCGGAACTGCGCCGCCAGCGCTACTTCCAGGCACAGCAACAGGCCGCCGCGCAGTACCTGCAACTCACCACGTACCCACAAAGCACGCGCCTGGGTATCTACAAGACCGCCCATGGCGTGCGACTGGAACCTTCGCTGGCGGTGACCTACCTCTACGACGCATGGGTGAACAAATGACTACGACGACATTCGCGGTGACCGACCCGCGTCGCGAACGCCTGGCGGCCCTGGGCCGGCGCGCCGCCATCCGCCTGGCCGGTGGCGTGCTGGTGCTGTGGGCGGTGGCGACCCTGACCTTCTTCGCACTGCGGCTGATGCCGGGTGACCCGGTGCTGGCGATTCTCGGTGGCCCCAGTGGCAACCCGACGCCGGAAGCGATTGAAGCCGCGCGCGTGGAGTACGGCCTCGACAAGCCGTTGGCCGTGCAGTACGTGTTCTACCTCGGGCGCCTGCTGCAAGGTGACTTGGGTGTGTCCTACTCGCAGCACCTGCCGGTCACCCGTGTGCTGGCGGAGCAGGGTGGGGCGACCTTGGAACTGACCATCGCCGCCCTGCTGCTGGCCTGGGTGCTGGTGCTGCTGCTGACAGTGGTCACCGCCGGGCGCGGCAGGCTGGTCGGCGGCATCGCCTCGCTGGCGGAAACGCTCAGCGCGGCGCTGCCGCACTTCTGGCTCGGCGTGGTGCTGCTGGCGGTATTCGCCTTCGGCCTGCGTTGGTTCCCACCGGCCGGTAGCGACAGCTTCGCCAGCCTGATACTTCCGGCGTTTTCCCTGGCGATTCCGTTGGCCGGTTTCATTGCCCAGGTCACCCGGGAGTCGCTGGAACTGACCCTCGATCAACCCTTCGTGCTCACCGCCCGCACACGTGGCCTCAGTGACCTGGCCGTGCGCTTTCGGCACGCCTTGCGCCATGCCTTGCTGCCAGGTGTGTCGCTGTCGGGCTGGGCCATCGGCGCGCTGATCAGTGGGGCGGTGGTGTGCGAGGTGATCTTTTCCCGCAAGGGGGTGGGCCGCCAGCTGTACCAGGCGGTGCAGGCCCAGGACCTGCCGCTGGTGATCGGCATCAGCCTGGTAGTGGCGGCCGGCTATGTGCTGGCGAACATTCTGGTCGACCTGCTGTACCAGTGGATCGACCCTCGGCAGCAGGAGGCTGCAGCATGACAGACCTGACCCATGGCCAAGTGCTCGCGCCATTGCGCCGGCAGCGCCAAGTGAAACTGCCGCCGTTGGGCGCAAGCCTGGCGATCCTGTTCCTGTTCGCATTGCTTCTGGCCGCGTTGGCGCCGGGGCTGTTCACCCGCATCGACCCACTGGCCATCGTACCGCGAGAGGCTTTCCAGCCACCCAGCTGGGCGCACTGGCTGGGCACCGACCAGTCAGGCCGCGACATCTTCGCGCGGATCATCCACGGCGCCCGCCAGAGCCTGCTGATCGGCCTTGCGGCTACGGCCATTTCCATGGTCATCGCCATCGCCCTCGGCCTGCTCGGTGGCCTTGGCGGCGCACGCGTGGACCGTGCGGTGGGCTGGTTGCTGGAAGTGCTGTTCGCCTTCCCCAGCCTGGTGCTGGCGCTGCTGTTCGTGGCGGTGTTCGGCAGCGGTGTCGGCCCGTTGATCGTCGCCACCGGGCTGGGCGGTGCGCCGGGGTATGCGCGCATGGTCCGTGGCCAGGTGCTGGCGGTACGCAACGCCGGCTACATCGAAGCGGCGCGGGCATTGGGGCACCCGACGTCGCGCATCGTGCTGCGCCAATTGCTGCCCAACGCCATGCGGCCATTGGTGGTGACGCTGACCATGGGCGTTGGCCAGGCCATCGTCTGGGCCTCGGCGCTGAGCTTCCTCGGCCTGGGCGCGCGGCCGCCGGCGCCGGAGTGGGGGACCATGTTGTCCATGGGGCGTGACTTCATCGCCAATGCCTGGTGGCTCACCTTCTTCCCTGGCCTGTTCATCGTCCTCACCACCTTGGCGACCACAGTGACTGGCCGCTACATCCAACAACGCCTGGAGGGGCGCCTGCCATGAGCGACAAGACCTTGATCGTCGAAGGGCTGAACGTGGCCTTTGATGGCGCCAGCGTGGTCCGTGATCTGTCCTTCACCTTGCCGCCTGGCCGTTGCCTGGCCTTGGTCGGCGAGTCTGGCTCGGGCAAGAGCGTCAGTGCCCGCTGCCTGGTCGGGCTGGCCGGAGGTCGAGCGCAGGTGAGTGCGCGTCGCTTGAGTTTCGGCGGCCACGACCTGCTCGACCTCAGCGAGCGCCAGTGGCGCGCCGTGCGTGGCAAGGATATCGGCTTCGTGCTGCAGGATGCGCTGGTGTCGCTGGACCCACTGCGGCCGGTGGGCAAGGAAATTCTCGAAGTGCTGCAGACCCACGGATACGGTGACCGCCACACCCGTACTGCGCGCGTGCATGAGTTGCTCGAGCGGGTAGGCGTGCCGGATGTCGAACTGCGTGCCCGCCAGCGGCCCGGGCAGTTGTCCGGTGGCCTGCGCCAGCGTGCACTGATTGCCAGTGCCCTGGCCATGGACCCCGCGCTGGTGATCGCCGACGAGCCGACCACCGCGCTGGACGCCACCGTGCAGGCGCAGATTCTCGAAGTGTTCCAGCAGATCAAGGCCCGTGGCGCCTCGCTGCTGATCATCAGCCACGACCTGGCAGTGGTCGCCCAACTGGCCGATGAGGTGGTGGTGCTGCGCCATGGCGAAGTGGTGGAGCAGGGGCCGATGCAGCAGGTGCTGCGCCAGCCGCGTCACGCCTACACCCAGGCCTTGCTGGCGGCAGTACCGGCCGAGCACCCGCGCGGCAGCCGGCTGTCACCCGAGCGGGTTGGCGTGCGCAGTGAGCCGCGGGCACGCCCGCACAGCGACGTTTTGCTCGAAGGCCGTGGCCTGGGCAAGCGCTACCTCGGCCCGGACGGGCTGGTGCGGCAGGTGGTGCAGGGCGTCGACTTCACCCTGCGTGCCGGGCGCACCCTGGGCATTGTCGGCGAGTCCGGCTCGGGCAAGACCACCGTGGCACGCATCGCCCTCGGCCTGCTGCAGCCCGATGAGGGCGAAGTGCTTTATCGCGGGCAACCCTGGAACCGCCCGGCCAACGCCGTGAGCGAGGCAGTGCGCAGGCCGTTGCGGCGCGACATCAGCGTGATCTACCAGGACCCGCTGGGCTCGTTCGACCCGCGCTGGAGCGTGGCGCAGATTCTTGATGACGCCTTGCAGGTAGCCGGTATCGAGGCACCAGCCAGGCCAGCACGTATCGCTGTGCTGCTCAACCAGGTGCGTTTGCCGGCAGATCTCGGCCAGCGCAGGCCGTTGCAACTGTCGGGCGGCCAGCGCCAGCGGGTGGCAATTGCCCGGGCGATTGCCAGCGAACCCAAGGTGATCATCTGCGACGAGCCGGTGTCGGCCCTGGACGTGTCGGTGCAGGCCCAGGTGCTCGACCTGCTGGCCGACCTGCAGGACGAACTGGGCCTGGCCTACCTGTTCATCTCCCACGATCTGGGGGTGATCCGCCATGTCAGCGACGACGTGCTGGTGATGCGCCACGGTCAGGTGGTGGAGCAGGCACCGGTCGAGCAGTTGTTCGATAACCCGGCCCATGAATACACCCAGCGCTTGCTCGGCGCGGTGCCGCGCCTGCCCGGCAGCGGCGCCGAACTGGTGGTGCCGCCGCTGGACCTGGAACACGAAGCCTTCGACCTGTTCGACGAAACCCGCCTGTGGAAGATCGCCATTTGAACTGAGACGCCAAGCCCTGCACCGACCCCTGTGGGAGCCGCGCTTGCCGGCGATGGGCCGCGAAGCGGCCCCACGATTTCAAGGCTGTTGCATGAATCGCCGGGGCCGCTTCGCGGCCCATCGCCGGCAAGCGCGGCTCCCACAGGGGATAGCGCCAGCTTCAGGAAACTGGCAAGGGCGCTGCTCCCACAGGGCTCGGGTCGCCTAAACGAAACATGTACTTAAAGGACTGAACCATGACCACATTTCAACGTTTCCCAACCCAGGCTCCGGCCACCAGCGTCGCGGAGCTGAAAGCCCGCATCGCAGCCCTGCTGCCCGCCATCGGCGCAGGCGCCGCGCAGCGCGAACGCGAACGCCAGCTGCCCCATGAGGCCATTGCCCAGCTTGCGGCAGCCGGGCTGTACACCGTGCGTATCCCCGGGCAGTACGGTGGCCCCGGCGGCAGTGTCAGCGATGTGGTCGAACTGCTACTGCAAATCGCCTCGGTCGACTCCAACGTGGCCCAGGCCCTGCGCCCGGGTTTTGCCTTTGTCGAAGGCCTGCTGGCTTCACAGGCCGAAGGCGCCGAGCAGGAGCGCGAGCGTTGGTTCGCGCGCTATCTGCAGGGTGCGGTAATCGGCAATGCCGGCTGGGAACTGGGCGGTGCCAACGGCGCCATCGCCGCGCGCCTGGTGCGCGAGGGCGAGCATTTTCGCGCCAATGGCAGCAAGTTCTACAGCACGGGTGCGCTGTTCGCCGATTACGTCAGCGCCGTTGCCCTGGATGAGGACGAGCAACCGGTTTCGTTCATCCTGCCGCGCGACCGCGAGGGCCTGGAGCTGGTCGATGACTTTGACGCCATGGGCCAGCGCCTGACCGCCAGCGGCACCACTCACTTGCGCAATGTGCGCGTCGAGGCCAGCGATATCCGCACGCGTACCGTGGAGGAGGGCAAGCGCACCATCGTCACGCCGTTCCTGCAGCTGTTCCTTGCCACGGTGTTGGCCGGTATCGCCCGCAATGCGCTGGACGACGCCACCCGCTTCGCCCGCGAGCATGCCCGCCCGATCAAGCACAGCACGGCCAGCCGCTCGGTGGACGACCCCTATGTAGAGCTGTCGGTAGGTGATATCGCCGCCCGTGCCTATGGCGCTGAGGCCATGGTCCTCAAGGCCGCTGCAACCATCGACAAGGCCTGGGCCACGCAACTGGATGAAGCCGCCGTTGAGCAAGCTGCGATCGAGGTGGCGCAGACCCAGTACCTGGTCGCCGAGCTGGCGCTCAAGGCTGCGCAAACGCTGTTCGACGTTGGCGGTGCCTCCACCACCGGCCGCCAGCACAACCTCGACCGCCACTGGCGCAACGCCCGCACCGTGGCCAACCATAACCCGCGCCAATGGAAGGCGGCGGTGGTCGGTGCCTGGCAGCTCAAGGGCACTCGCCCACCTGTCTCGGGGCTGTTTTGACTGCCCAGCCGGCCTTGCTGGCCGGCCATGTGCAAAGCCCCAAGGTCCCGGTGATCATCGGTGCTGCCTTGTTCATGGAGCTGCTCGACAGCACAGCGGTGATGACCGCCTTGCCGCAGATGGCCGCCGATTTCGGCGAGCCGGGGCTGCGCATGAATCTGGTGGTGTCGCTGTACATGCTTGCCCTGGCCCTGTGCGTGCCGGTCAGCGGTTGGGCCGCCGAGCGCTTTCGCCCGCGCCAGGTCATGTTGTCGGCGATGGGCTTGTTCACCTGCGCGTCGCTGGCCTGCGCCCTGGCCGATACGCTCTGGCAACTGTGCCTGGGGCGCATGCTGCAGGGGGCGGCCGGGGCATTGATGACACCGGTGGGGCAGGTGATCATCCTGCGTTGGTCGAGCCGCGAGCAGCTGCTGCAGGCCATGTCGTGGCTGGCCCTGCCGGCGCTGGTGGGGCCACTGGTGGGGCCGTTGCTCGGCGGTTTGCTGGTGACGGTGTTGTCGTGGCACTGGATCTTCCTGATCAACCTGCCAATCTGCCTGCTCGGTTGCTGGCTGATCCTGCGCCATGTGCCGGATTATCCGGCACGGCCGGTGCCACCATTGGACGTGCGTGGCTTGCTGCTCAGCGGCGGGGCCCTGGCCATGCTGGTGTTCGGCCTGGAAGCGCTGGGGCTGGGGCAGTTGCCGCAGGCCTGGGCCATGGTGCTGGTGGCCGGTGGAGCAGCCTGTGCGTTGGGGTATCTGCTGCACGCGCGGCGACACCCCAGTCCGCTGGTGGACCTGTCGCTGCTGCGCCTGCGCAGCTTTGGCGTGGCCCAGGCGGGTGGCGGGCTGTTCCGCCTGGGTTCGGCAGCCCAGCCGTTCCTGATCGTGCTGCTGCTGCAGAACTGCCTGGGCTTGAGCCCGTTGGCGGCGGGGGGGCTGGTGGTCAGTGGTGGCGCTGGCGCGCTGCTGATGAAGCTGCTGGCAGTGCCATTGGTACGGCGCTACGGCTATCGACGGGTGCTCAGTTGCAATGCCGTGCTCAGTGGGGTGGGGATTGCCCTGTGCGCCAGTTTTGATCGTGATACCGCTGTGTGGCTGATGGCTGCGGTGCTGTTCGCCGCAGGCCTGGTGCGTTCACTGCAGTTCTCGACGTTGGGGGCTGCCAGTTATCAGGACGTGCCCGGTGAGCGTTCGGCGGCGGCCAGTTCGTTGTCGGCGATGTCCGTGCAGTTGACCATGGCCATGTCGGTGAGCCTGGCAGGGGGGCTGTTGGGGATGCTGGCCGGGATGGATGGGCGTAGCGAAACCTCGGTGGCAGATATCGCCACGGTGATGTTGCTGTGCGCTGTCATGTGTGGAATTTCCGGTTTGGTGTTCCGGCGTTTGGCGGACTAGTCATTGGGCGGGGCATGCATCAGTCCATTCCGGGGGTTGTTGGGTGTTGCATAAAAGGTCTCAAGTCGTTCGAAATATGACTTGGACGGTCTTGGTGAGTGAGGCATAGGATTGCAGCCACTGGAGTTCACAACCAACTCCCCCATCAGGAAAACGCACATGAACCTCAAATCCCTTATCGCCAACCCACTGGGCCACGGTGCCGCACCGCTGGGCAACATGTTCCGCAATGTTCCCGAGGCCGAAGTCCAGGCCACCATCGACGCCGCCTGGGCCAACGGTGTGCGCTACTACGATACCGCCCCGTTCTACGGCGCCGGCCTGTCCGAAACTCGCTTGGGCAACGCCCTGGTCGGCCGCCCGCGTGACGAGTACGTGCTCAGCACCAAGGTCGGCCGCATCATCCTCGACGAACTGGAAGACCCGGCAGCCCGTGAACTGGGCGAAAAAAGCGGCCTGTTCGAACACGGCAACCGCAACCGCATCGTCAACGACTACAGCGCCGACGCCACCCTGCGCTCCATCGAGGATAGCCTGCGCCGCCTGAAGACCGACCGCCTGGACATCGTCTGGATTCACGACATCGCCCAGGACTTCTACGGTGACGAATGGCTGAGCCAGTTCGAAACCGCCCGTACCGGTGCCTTCCGCGTACTGACCCGTCTGCGTGAAGAAGGCGTGATCAAGGCCTGGGGCCTGGGTGTGAACCGCGTCGAGCCGATCGAGCTGACCCTCGACCTGGACGAAGCCCGTCCGGATGGCTTCCTGCTGGCCGGCCGCTACTCGCTGCTGGACCATGACCGCGCACTGCAACGCGTCATGCCGCAAGCGGTGGAGCAGGGGGTAGGCATCGTCGTGGGTGGCCCGTACAGCTCGGGTGTCACCGCCGGTGGCGAGCACTTCGAATACCAGAAGGCCAACGCGACCGTGCTGGCCAAGCTCGAGCGCATCCGCGCCGTGGCCCGTGCCCATGGTGTGGATGTGAAGGCGGCCGCCCTGCAGTTCGCCCTGGCCCACCCGGCCGTGGTCTCGGTGATCCCGGGTTCCACCCGTCCGGCGCACGCCAACGAAGACCTCGCCGCCCTGAGCAAGGTGATCCCGACGGCCTTCTGGAACGACCTGCGCCAGCAAGGGCTGATCAACGCCCAGGCCCCGGTACCTGCTGTTTAAACCGATGTTGCAGGGCTGCCTCGCGGCCCTGTCTACCCCGAATCAATGGGGCCACGCCCCGGGAGAATCAAATGGCTACTGCACAAGCTTCCATCACCCTGGCAACCGATGCCAACCGCGTTTGGCAACTGATTGGCGGTTTCGACGCGCTGCCCGACTGGCTGCCGTACATACCCGAAAGCGCCCTGAGCGAAGGCGGCCGCGTACGCACCCGAAGAGCGTGGCTGGCGACACCATCATCGAGCGCCTGCTGGACTTCAACGAAGCCGGCCGCAGCTACAGCTACACCATCCTCAAGGGCCCGGCGCCGGTGCGTGACTACCAGTCGACCCTGCGCGTGGTGGCTGAAGGTAGCGGCTCTCGTGTGGAATGGTCCGGTTCGTTCGTGCCGGTGGGTGTCAGCGATGCTGAGGCAACTGCGTTGTTCGCTGGCATCTATGAAGATGGCCTGGCGGCGCTGAAGAAAGGGCTGGAAGGCTAATACCTGTCAGCTAAGTAATTGGGGGCCGCTTTGCGGCCCATCGCCGGCAAGCCAGCTCCCACAGGTACTGCGCAGAACTCAGGAGTTGAGCGATCTCTGTGGGAGCTGGCTTGCCGGCGATGGGCTGCGTAGCAGCCCCGTTAACGCTATCTTCGTTGCTTCAGAAAATGCTACCCATAACTGCGGTTAAAGCCACGCCTTGATTTGCCTGGACACAGCGTCAGTGGAGATCCCGTAACGGTCATGCAAGGTCGGAAGTGCACCCGCATCGAGAAATGCATCCGGTAGCGCGATCTGGCGGAAGGTTGGAGTGACCCCATTGCGCAACAGCACGCCCGCCACGGCCTCTCCCAGGCCGCCTATGATCGAGTGGTTTTCCGCAGTGACCACCAGGCGACCAGGCTTGCGTGCCTCGGCGAGGATGGTCTGCTCATCGAGCGGTTTGATGGTGGGTACATGCAGCACCGATACATCCACACCGTCCTTTTGCAGCTGCTCTGCAGCCTCCAGCGCACGCATGGTCATGAGGCCGCTGGCAATCAACAGCACATCCCGGCCACCGCGCAGCACCTGTGCCTTGCCCAGCTGGAACTGGTAATCGTAGCGATCGAGCACCAAGGGTACGTTGCCGCGCAGCAGCCTCATGTAGACCGGCCCTTGATGGGCAGCGATCGCTGGCACAGCCTGTTCGATCTCAAGCGCATCGCAGGGGTCGACGATCATCAGGTTGGGCATCGCCCGGAAGATGGCCAGGTCATCCGTGGCCTGGTGGCTAGGACCATAACCGGTGGTCAGGCCAGGCAGCCCGCAGACGATCTTGACGTTGAGGTTCTCTTCTGCGATTGCCATGCAGATGAAGTCATAGGCCCGACGGGAAGCGAATACCGCATAGGTGGTGGCAAAGGGGGTCATGCCTTCCCGTGCCATGCCAGCAGCGGCGCTCATCAGCAATTGTTCGGCCATGCCCATTTGATAGAAGCGCTCGGGGTAGGCTTTGGCGAAGATGTGCAGGTCGGTGTACTTGGACAGGTCGGCACTTAGCCCAACTATATCCTGACGTTGCTCGGCAAGGCTTGCCAGGGCATGGCCAAACGGGGCAGGGCGGGTCGGCTGGCCGTCGGCGGCAATCGAAGCGATCATGGCCGAGGTGGTCAGGCGTTTCTTGGGTGAGTTCACAGTGCTCATGCTTGGCTCCCGGCGTCCAGCGCCTTGAGGGCGAGGTCCCATTCGTTTTCATCGACGCGAATGAAGTGCGTCTTGTCGCGGTTTTCCAGGAAAGGCACGCCTTTGCCCATGCGGGTATCGCATATGATCACGCGCGGTTGCGCCCCGGTGTGGGCGCGGGCCTGGTCGAAGGCGCCGACCAGCGCATCCAGGTCATTGCCGTCCACGCGTTGAACGAACCAGCCAAAGGCTTGCCAACGGTCGACGATTGGCTCGAAGGCCAGTACCTCGCTGGAATGGCCATCCGCCTGCTGGTTGTTCACATCGATGATGGCGATCAGGTTGTCCAGGCGCCAATGGCTGGCCGACATGGCGGCCTCCCAGGTCGAGCCCTCGTTGAGCTCGCCATCGGACAGCAGGTTGTAGACCCAGCTGTCCGATCCCTTGCGTTTGAGCCCGAGGCAAGCGCCGACGGCGATGCCCAAGCCGTGGCCGAGCGAGCCACCAGTGATCTCCATGCCTGGGGTATAGGCAGCCATACCAGACATGGGCAAGCGGCTATCGTCGCTACCGTAGGTTTCAAGCTCATCCTCTGGGATTACGCTGGCCTCGATCAGTGCGGCATAGAGGGCAATCGCGTAGTGCCCGATGGACAGGTAGAAACGGTCGCGCTGCTCCCATTCGGGGTTGCCGGGGTCGAGGCGCAGCGCATGGAAATACGCGACCGCCAGCAGGTCGGCGGCGCCCAGCGCCTGGCCGACATAGCCTTGGCCCTGGACTTGCCCCATGCGCAATGCGTGGCGGCGGATATTGCGAGCGCGCACAGCCAGCGGCAGCGCCTCGGTGTAGGTAGGCACAGCAGTCATTGAAGTGACTCCTTTATCGAATCAACGATTGACCAGATGAGCCGGTACTCGCGACACCAGGAAGGCGCCAAACATGAGTACGGCCGTGATGAGATACATGCCGATGGCATTGCTGCCCAAGGTGGTAGTGACCCAGCCGATCAGGTACGGCGAGCAGAAGCCGGCAAGGTTGGCGAAACTGTTCACCGCCGCGATGCCTGCCGCCGCCGATACACCTCCCAGCAGCGTGGTGGGCAGCATCCAGAACAGCGAAGAGGCGGATAGCACTCCAGCCGCTGCGAGGCACAGGCTGAGGATCGATAGCGTCAGGCTGCTGCCCAGTGCTGCGGCGAGGCTCAGGCCCAGTGCGCCGATCAGCATGGGGATCGCCAGATGCCAGCGGCGTTCACGGTGACGGTCGCCGCTGCGCCCGGCCCACAGCATCGCGACGATGGCACACAGGTACGGCAGACTGGTCAGCAGGCCGATGTGCAAAGGTTCGCTGACGCCGGCATTACGTACCAGTGTGGGTAGCCAGAACGTGATTGCGTACTGGCCCATCACTACGCAGAAGTAGATGCCCGCCAGCAACCAGAGCCGACGGTCGCGGATGAAGTCGGCCACCGAGCCGTGGTTTACCTTGTGTTGCTCGTCTTCAGCGAGTTCCTTGCGCACCAGGGCTTTTTCTTCGTCGCTCAACCAGTGAGCCTGATCGACGCCATCCTTCAGGTAGCTCAGCACCAGAACGCCCACCAGTACCGTTGGGATGGCTTCGAGCAGGAACATCCACTGCCAGCCCGCCCAGCCGTGAACGCCGGCAAAGCGCTCCATGATCCAACCCGACAAGGGGCCACCGACCATGCCCGAGAGCGGAATCGCGATGAACCACAGCGCGGTCATCTTTGCCCGGCGGTAAGACGGGAACCAATAGGTCAGGTACAGCAGAAGCCCTGGTGCCAGGCCTGCTTCGGCGATCCCCAGCAAAAACCGCAGGGTATAGAATTGCCAGGCTGTCTCCACCAGGGCGAACATCGCCGAGATGATGCCCCAGGTGATCATGATGCGAGCGATCCAGCGTCGAGCGCCCACTTTGTGCAGAATGATGTTGCTGGGCACCTCGCAGAGAAAATAGCCAATGAAGAACATGCCGGCGCCCAGTCCGTAGACCGCTTCGGAAAGGGCCAGGTCGTCCATCATCTGCAGCTTCGCAAAGCCGACATTGACCCTGTCCAGATAGGCGCACAGGTAGCAGAGCATGAGAAAAGGCATCAGTCGCCAGGCCGTTTTACGGTAGGCACTGCTGCGCGCGGCGGATACCGCATCGAGCGCTAATGTGGTCATTCGTTCTGATCTCTTGTTGTTATCGAACGCGTGGCCTGCGCCGGGCTCGGGTGCAGGTCACGATGCACCGGGTGCTCAGTGGATCAGCATCCCGCCGTTGACATCCAGGGTAATGCCCGTCAGGTAGCTGGACAGGTCACTGGCCAGGAACAAAGCCGCATTGGCGACATCGCGCGCCTCACCCAGGCGGCCCAGCGGGATGCCTTCGATGATGGCGTGACAGCGCTCATCCTGCATGAGGCCACCGGTGATGTCAGTGTGAATCAGGCCTGGTGTGATCGAGTTGACGCGAATATTGTCCGGTCCCAGTTCACGGGCCATCGCCTTGCCCAATCCAAGCACGCCAGCCTTCGCCGCGCTGTAGTGAGGGCCACCGAAGATGCCGCCACCACGCTGGGCAGACACAGAAGACATGCAGATGATGCTGCCAGCGCGTTGCGCCCGCATGGTTGGGATCACCGCCTGGGACATCAGCAAGGTGCCACGAAGGTTCACGTTGAGAATCCGGTCATAGTCAGCCCCTGTGATTTCCAGGGTTTTCACCGGTTGAGTGATGCCGGCGTTGTTTACCAGCACGTCGATCCGGCCGAATTGCGCGAGCACTTGAGCGATGGCATCACGCACTTGTGCTTCATCGGCAACGTTGGCAGCCACGCCGAGGTGGCCTTCGCCGAGTGAAGCGGCAGCCTCGGTTGCGGCAGAGGCGTCCAGGTCCAGAATCGCGACTTTGGCGCCCTGAGCGGCAAACGCCTGGGCTGTTGCGCGGCCGATGCCGCGGGCAGAGGCCGCGCCAGTGATCACGGCAAATTTTCCTGTTAACAGCATCGAAGGTGCTCCAGATGGTTGTTGTTGTGAGCGGCGGTTCCGGCAGAACCGATAGGCACAGCTTCGTTCGGGACAGCACCCCGAGCAACGCTGCCTCCTTCACCCGGTGCTGAAAAAAATTCAGCCCTCGACTTGTGCCTTGGGCTTACAGGAAGGTAAAAGCCTTGGTATCGCTTCGAATCTTTCAGGAAATGGTCATGAGCCTGGACATCCTCAGAAAATCGCCTCAGATCCCTTCCCTGAAAGCAATTCAGGCCTTCGAGCAAGTCGCTCGCTTCGCCAACGTTGCACGGGCCGCAGAGCAGTTGAACCTCACGCCCTCTGCGGTGAGCCACCAGATCGCTAATCTGGAAGCCTTGATCGGTCGTCCATTGTTCATTCGCGAGGCGCGCGGTGTTGCATTGACCCCGGCCGGAGAGCAGTACCTGCGCGAGGTGTCAGGCATATTGCAAAGCCTGGCTACGGCCACCGAGCGCGCCGGCAACTCGGTGGGCTTCGATTGCTTGCGGCTTCATTCCGCGCCTAGCTTCGGCCTGCTCTGGTTGCTGCCGCGCCTGGACCATTTTCGGAACAGTCATCCGCAGATCCAGATCAACCTGTCGTGCTCCTACGAGTCGCTGCACTTCGGCCGCCATCAGATCGATCTGGATATCCGTCATGGCTACCCGAACTGGCCCAGCCTGGAAGTGCGCACCATCCGGCATGAGCGTGCAACTGTGCTGGCCTCGCCACAGCTTCTCGAGCGTACGCCTATCAAGCAGCCCAGCGATCTGCTGGGGCAGAACCTGATCCTGTCGGAGGCCGCATTGGTGCAATGGCCCCAATGGTTCGCCCAGCAAGGCGTGGCGTTGCCACAAACCCCCTACGCCCTGAGCTTCGATCGCTCCTACATGAGCCTGGAGGCCGCCAGCCATGGGTATGGGTTGGCCTTGGAGAGTTCCCTGCTGGCGCAGGACTATATCGCCCGGGGCGAGTTGGTACCGGTATTTGCAGAAGGCCTGGCGACGCCCGTCAGTGCCCACCACCTGGTATTTCCTCGAGGTCATGCTGAAACCCCCAGGGTTCGACAATTCCTTGAATGGGTGCAGGGCCAGCTCGGTCATGACTTCAACTACTGAGAGCAGTTTGCACAACAGATGAACTGCGGTAGGGGCCGGCTATCAAGTCAGCAGAAGGCTGGATAGCACCAGAACTCAACGGCAATAAGTGACAAGGGAAAAGCCCTACAACTCTATCGGAAGTAACAAACGAGCCATCCGCGGTGAAAACGATAACGGTGTAGCGCAGTGTTGATCAGGCCCAGAAACCAAACAGCACCAACGCCGCCACGCCAAGCCCGACCGCAACCGAACAGCCGCCCAGCGACAGTGCCGCCCGACCTTGCCGGTACCAACCATCCTGGCCCAGCTGCCGTGCCGGTGCCAACAAGCTGCGCCAGTGCAGTTCCGTGTCATGAAACGCCTGCAAGTTCGCCATGTCCGCATCCAGCCAACGGCGAAAATCGATCCGCTCGCACGCCGTCACCTGTGGGCTCTGCAAGCGCACATACCATTGCCCGGCAACACTCGCCAGCACATCCCGGCGCGAGCGACCGGCCTGCAGTGCCTGGTCCATGTGCCGCTCGATGCTCGCCAATGGCAGATCGAGGCGGGCGGCGATGCTGGCGAAGTCCAGTTGGTCGAGGCGGTTGAGCAGGAATACTTGTTGCACACGCCGTGGCAGGCGTTTCAGGGCGTGCAGCAGGGCGTCGTCGGCATGATGTTCGGCAGCAGGGTTTGGGTGCTCAAGGGGCAGCAGCAGACGGGTCATGGACAGCTCCTTGCTCTATGGAGGGGGAGGGATGGGGGCATCTTCCGTGATGCGTGATCAGCGTAGGTGAAACGAGATTGATTCTCAAGTGCTGATTCCGCAAAGTTTTGTAATGAGCGTTCACGCCCTGAAACACCTTTGCTATCATGCGCGCCATCACGATCTTCATTAGCCTGAAGAGCCAAAAAAAAGACCCAGCAAAAAGCTGGGTCAAAAACCGTGATTAGCCTGATGAGGAGATAATCTGAGAGCGACCTAAGCTCCAGGTTATCCAGCAGATCTCGCGATCAGCTGAGTGCAATAATAATCGTTATCATTTGCCAGTCAAATGAATTTTCGCTAATCCGGTAAAAAAGTTTTACCGGTGCGCTTCCTTGTCCCGGCAATCGGGGCCTTCGCCGTTACCCGGCCATCACGTTCTCTCCCTTCTTTCTTGTTTACAAACCCGATTCCACGGTGCGTTTGTGCTCGAGCAGTGCGCGCGCCATGTCCATCATGTGCATCAGGGCAAAGGTCAGTTCGCGCTGGCTGCCGTGCTGGTGGGTGGCGGTTTCCTGTGCGGTGGCGGCGGCGCAGCGCAGCAGGGCGATGGCGTGTTCCTGGGCCTGGTCGCCGGTTACACCCTCGTGCAGGGTCCAGATCCTGTTGTCCAAGGTGGGGCGCGGCGGGTTGGGGTTGAGGTAGTAGTCGAGGGCGCGGCGGGCGGCTTCGCTGTCGAGATCTGTTTCGTCGTTTTTCGGTGGTTTCATCGCGATACCTTCTGATTTCCCTTCAAACACACAGGAATCAGAGGATAGGTCAGTCTGTACTATCTATCTAAAAATAAATAATTCAGGTTGTGTATTGCTGCGAGTAATACAGTCCGTATTGTTGCCGCTCATGGAAAACTGGAACGCATTTCTCAAGCGCTACAAGCGCGAACACAATCTCAGCCAGCTCAAGCTGGCCGAGCGCCTGGGCATGACTCAGGGGGGCGTGGGGCATTGGCTGCGTGGCACGCGGCGGCCGACGCTGGAAACCATCAACGAAAAGCTCGAAAAGCTTGGGCTGGTGTTTCTGGAAGCCCAAGTCATGGTGGTGGAGCGCGATATCGTGCGCGAATCGCCTGGTCACTATGCGGCCGAGCAGCCGGTTTCGGCAGAAGCACTGCTTTACGCGAGCTTTCGCTTCCCGGTGCTGAGTTGGGCTGACTTGCAGGGGACCTTGCCAGAAACAAGCAAGGCCCACGAACAGACTGACTATATGCCCGCCGGCAATGCGTTCTGGCTGGTGGTGGAAAACGACTCGATGAATGCCGCCAGTGGCAGGAGCGTGCCTGAGGGTACGCGGGTGCTGGTGGATACTGGCCTGCCGGCAGAGCCAGGCCGGTTGGTGATTGCGCGGCAGCCCGGGCGGCCGGCAGTGTTGCGGCAGTTGGTCGAGGAGGGCGGAGACAGGATGCTCAAACCGCTGAATACCCGCTATCCGACAGTCCTGTGTGAAGACGGCTGCGAATTTCTGGGTGTGGTCGTGCGGGGGCACGGGGTCTTCTAGCTTGCCGGGGGCTGCTGTGCAGCCCTGTCGCGACACAAGGCCGCTCCTACAGCGGCCGCAGCGGGTTCGATCGAGACGCGCGCCTTTGCAGGAGGCTGATGGCAGCGATGAATATGGATAGATGGATTGCCCTGGTCCGTGACCGGATGGAGGAGCTAGGGCTCACTCAAGAGCAGCTTGCCGAGCGCGTTGGCGTGTCTCAAGGCAGCGTGGGGCATTGGCTGAACAAGCGGCGGCAGCCGAAGGTCGAGTCGATGAACCGCACGCTCATCGAAATTGGCATGCCGCACTATAACGTCAGCTTGCAGCTGCGCATTCAGGGGCAGGTTGACGGGGAGCGTAGCGTTTACGAGGTCGATGACTCCGATGACGACCTGGACCTCATGCAATACATCGTGTGCTTCCGCTACCCAGTTCTGGGTTGGGATGAGCCAGGTATCGCAGAGGGTGCGGAGCCAGGTGTGTTCGAGCAGACGGATTACCTGGCCCAAGGCAAGGCGTTCTGGCTGACTGTCGAGAATGATGCGATGAGTGCCGCCAGTGGCCGCAGTGTGCCGCAGGGCATGCGGATGTTGGTGGACCCTGGGGTAGATGCCGAGCCAGGGCGTCTGGTTATCGCTCGTCAGCCGGGCAAACCGGCGATTTTCCGTGAGTTGGCGGAGGAAGGTGGGCAACGGTACCTGAAGGCACTCAACAGCAACTACCCGGCGCTGTTGTGTGAGGAAGGCTGCGAGTTTCTGGGTGTGGTCGTGCGAGTGCATGGCTCCTTCTAGATTGCCGGGGCTGCTGCGCAGCCCTTTCGCGACACAAGGCCGCTCCTACAAGTACCGCACCAACCTCAGGGCATGCACCGTACCTGTAGGAGCGGCCTTGTGTCGCGAAAGGGCCGCAAAGCGGCCCCCCAGGAGTCTTACTCCGCCAGCTCGACCAGCACCGTCCCTTCGCTGACCATATCCCCTTCCTGGCAGAACAACGCCTTCACCGTGCCGCCATGTGGTGCGCGAATGCTGTGCTCCATCTTCATGGCCTCCAGCACTACCAGCGCCGTACCTGCTTCCACCACCTGCCCAGGCTCCACCAGCACCCGCACGATGCTGCCGTTCATGGGCGCGCCCAGGCCGCCCTGGTGGCTGTGGCTGGCCTCGGCCTCGGCAATCGGGTCGAAGGCTTCGATGGCATGCATCTCGCCATCCCACTGCAAGTACAACGTGCCACCGCGGCGGATCGCCAGATGCTGGCGTCGCACACCCGCCTGGTCATGCACCAACTGCTCGCCCACCAGTTGCCAGGTAGACGCAGCGCTGCGCTCCAGAGCAACCGCCTGGTCCTGCCCGCCACTCGCCAGGTGCAGGCTGCTGCGCGCCGGCAGGCCCAGGCGCAGGCCGTTGCGCTCGGCCCACGGCGAACTGCGGTCGTCCTCCCGCTGGTGTGCGGCCTGGCCCTGCAACCAGGCCTCGGCCGCGGCTTCCCAGAAGCCTGCCGGCAGCGCTTGAGGCGCGGGCAGCAGAACCTCCTGGTGACGCGGAATGAAGCCAGTATCCAACTCCGCTGCAGCAAACGCCGGGTGGGCGAGAATGCGCCGCAGGAAGGCGATGTTGGTCTTCAACCCGCCAATGGCAAACTCGTCGAGCATGGCCAGCAAGCGCAGGCGCGCCTGCTCGCGGTCTTCGCCCCAGGCGATCAGCTTGCCCAGCATCGGGTCGTAGAACGGCGACACCACATCACCTTCGCTGACCCCGCTGTCCACCCGTCGCCCTTCGCCGGCTGCCGACTCGCGGTACAGCGCCAGCTTGCCGGTCGCGGGCAGGAATTCGTTGGCCGGGTCCTCGGCATACAGGCGCACTTCGATGGCATGGCCGATCAGCGGCACCTGTTCCTGGGTGATCGGCAGGGCCTCGCCGCAGGCCACGCGAATCTGCCAGGCCACCAGGTCGAGCCCGGTAATGGCCTCGGTGACCGGGTGCTCCACCTGCAGGCGGGTGTTCATCTCCATGAAGAAGAACTCGCCACGGGCATCGAGCAGGAACTCCACGGTGCCGGCGCCCACGTAGCCGATGGCCTGGGCCGCGCGTACCGCCGCTTCACCCATGGCCCGGCGCAATTCGGCTGACAGGCCTGGCGCAGGGGCTTCTTCCACCACCTTCTGGTGGCGGCGCTGGATCGAGCAGTCGCGCTCGTTGAGGTACAGGCAGTTGCCGTGCTGGTCGGCGAATACCTGGATTTCCACATGGCGCGGCTTGAGCACGTACTTTTCCACCAGCATGCGCGCATCGCCGAACGACGACTGCGCCTCACGCTGGGCCGAGGCCAGGGCGTCGGCCAGCTGGCTTTCTTCCTCGACCACTTTCATGCCCTTGCCACCGCCGCCGGCGCTGGCCTTGAGCAGCACCGGGTAGCCGATGCGTTCGGCGGCGGCGCGGAAGGTGTCCAGGTCCTGGGCTTCGCCGTGGTAGCCCGGCACCAGTGGCACGCCAGCGGCTTCCATCAGTGCCTTGGCCGCCGACTTGCTGCCCATGGCGTCGATGGCGCTGGCCGGTGGGCCGAGGAAGATCAACCCGGCCTCTTCGATGGCGCGGGCGAAGCCTGCGTTCTCGGACAGGAAGCCATAGCCCGGGTGGATGGCCTGGGCGCCGCTGGCCTTGGCTGCGGCCAGCAGCTTGTCGACCAGCAGGTAGCTTTCGGCAGCCTTGGTGCCGCCGAGGTCGACGCGGATATCGGCTTCGCGGCTGTGCCGGGCATCACGGTCGGTGGCGCTGTGCACGGCCACGGTGGTCAGGCCCATGGCCTTGGCGGTGCGCATCACCCGGCAGGCGATTTCGCCGCGGTTGGCGACCAGCAGGGTGGTCAAAGCGGGGCGGCTCATGGGCGCGGCTCCTTCTTGTCGTCGGTTTGCCAGGCGGGGCGGCGTTTTTCCAGGAAGGCGCGCAGGCCCTCCTGGCCTTCGGCGCTGACGCGGATGCGGGCGATGGTGTTTTCGCAGTAGCGGCGCAGGGCCGGGCTGAGTTCACCGTCGTCCACTTCACGCAGCAGGTCCTTGGTGGCGCGCAGCGCTTGCGGGCTGTTTTGCAGCAGGTTGCTCACCCAGGCTTCGACCTGGGCGTCCAGTTCGCTTGCCGGGTAGACCTCGGCCAGCAGGCCCAGCTCGCGGGCTCGCACGCCGCTGAAACGCTCGGCGGTGAGGGCATAGCGGCGCGCGGCACGCTCGCCGATGGCCTTGACCACGAACGGGCTGATCACTGCCGGGGCCAGGCCGATGCGTACTTCCGACAGGCACAGCTGGGCGTCTTCGGCGCCGATGGCCATGTCGCAGCAACTGATCAGGCCCAGCGCGCCGCCAAAGGCCGCGCCTTGCACCACGGCCAGGGTCGGCGCCTTGAGGCGGTGCAGGGCGTACATCAGCTCGCCCAGCTCGCGGGCATCATCCAGGTTGGTGTTGAAGTCCAGCTGCGCCGACTGCTGCATCCAGGCCAGGTCGGCGCCGGCGCTGAAGTGCCGGCCGCGGCCGCGCAGCAGCACGAAGCGCAGGCTGGCGTCCTCGGCCAACTGGTCGAGGGCGACGATCAGCTCGCGGATCATCAAGGCGTTGAAGGCGTTGTTCTTGTCCTCGCGGCTCAGCCACAGGGTGGCGAAGCCGCGCGGGTCGCGGATCACTTCGAGGGTGCTGAAATCGCTCATGGGTCACATCCGGAAAATGCCGAAGCGGCTCTGTTCGATCGGTGCGTTCAGCGCGGCGGACAACGCCAGGCCGAGCACGTCGCGGGTCTGTGCCGGGTCGATGACACCGTCGTCCCACAGGCGGGCGCTGGAGTAGTAGGGGTGGCCCTGGTGCTCGTACTGGTCGAGGATCGGCTGCTTCAGCCGGGCTTCGTCTTCGGCGCTGAACGGGTGGCCACTGCGCTCGCTCTGTTCGCGCTTGACCTGGGCCAGCACGCCGGCGGCCTGTTCGGCCCCCATCACGCCAATCCGTGCGTTGGGCCACATCCACAGGAAGCGCGGGTCGTAGGCGCGGCCGCACATGCCATAGTTGCCGGCGCCGAAGCTGCCGCCGATGATCACCGTGAACTTCGGCACCTGGGCGCAGGCCACGGCAGTGACCAGCTTGGCGCCGTGCTTGGCGATGCCGCCTTCTTCGTACTTCTTGCCGACCATGAAGCCGGTGATGTTCTGCAGGAACAGCAGCGGGATGCCGCGCTGGCAGGCCAGTTCGATGAAGTGCGCGCCTTTTTGCGCCGCTTCGGCGAACAGGATGCCGTTGTTGGCGAGGATCGCCACCGGGTAGCCATGCAGGTGGGCAAAGCCGCACACCAGGGTGGTACCGAACAGCGCCTTGAACTCGTCGAACACCGAGCCGTCGACCAGGCGCGCGATCACCTCGCGTACGTCGAACGGTTGCTTGGCGTCGGCCGGCACCACGCCATACAGCTCATCGGCGGCATACAGCGGTGCCACCGGGGCCAGGCGCTGCAGCTTGCCCAGCTTGTGCCAGTTGAGGTTGGCCACGCTGCGTCGGGCCAGGGCCAGGGCGTGTTCGTCGTTGTCGGCATAGTGGTCGGCCACGCCGCTGGTGCGGCAGTGCACGTCGGCGCCGCCGAGGTCTTCGGCGCTCACCACCTCACCGGTGGCGGCCTTTACCAGTGGCGGGCCGGCGAGGAAGATGGTCGCTTGCTGGCGCACCATGATCGCTTCGTCGGCCATCGCGGGCACATAGGCACCGCCGGCGGTGCACGAGCCCATCACCACGGCAATCTGTGGAATGCCCAGTGCGCTCATGTTGGCCTGGTTGAAGAAGATCCGCCCGAAGTGCTCGCGGTCGGGGAACACTTCGTCCTGGCGTGGCAGGTTGGCGCCGCCGGAGTCCACCAGGTAGATGCACGGCAGGCGGTTCTGCAGGGCGATGGTCTGCGCACGCAGGTGCTTCTTCACCGTCAGCGGGTAGTAGGAACCGCCTTTGACCGTGGCGTCGTTGGCCACGATCATGCATTCCACGCCTTCGACGCGGCCGATGCCGGCGATCACGCCCGCAGCGGGCACGTCTTCGCCATATACCTCATGGGCAGCCAGTTGGCCGATTTCGAGGAACGGCGAGCCCGGGTCCAGCAGGCGGTCGATACGCTCGCGCGGCAGCAGCTTGCCACGCGAAGTGTGCCGCTCCTGGGCCTTGGGCCCACCGCCCTGGGCCACCTGGGCGAGCAGGCCGCGCAGGGCCTGGACCTGTTCGAGCATGGCCGCGCTGTTGCCGGCGAACTCCGCCGAACGCGGATTGATCTGGGTGTGCAAGGTAGCCATGTGCGCCCGTCCCTTGTGCTCAGCGGGTTTCGTTGAACAGTTCGCGGCCGATCAGCATCCGGCGGATTTCGCTGGTGCCGGCACCGATCTCGTACAGCTTGGCGTCGCGCAGCAGGCGGCCTGCCGGGAATTCGTTGATATAGCCATTGCCACCCAGAATCTGGATCGCCTCCAGGGCCATTTGCGTGGCGCGCTCGGCGGTGTACAGGATCACCCCGGCGGCGTCCTTGCGGGTGGTCTCGCCACGGTCGCAGGCCTGGGCCACGGCATACAGGTAGGCGCGGCTGGCGTTGAGCTGGGTGTACATGTCGGCGATCTTGCCCTGGATCAGCTGGAACTCGCCGATGCTCTGGCCGAACTGCTTGCGGTCGTGAATGTAGGGCACCACCAGGTCCATGCAGCTTTGCATGATGCCGGTCGGGCCGCCGGACAGCACCACGCGCTCGTAGTCCAGGCCGCTCATCAGCACGCGCACGCCACCGTTGAGCTGGCCAAGGATGTTTTCTTCCGGCACTTCGACGCCGTCGAAGAACAGCTCGCAGGTGTTGGAACCACGCATGCCCAGCTTGTCGAACTTGTTGCTGCGGCTGAAGCCTTTCCAGTCACGCTCGACGATGAACGCGGTGATGCCGTGCGCGCCCTTTTCCAGGTCGGTCTTGGCGTAGATCACGTAGGTGTTGGCGTCCGGGCCGTTGGTGATCCAGGTCTTGCTGCCGTTGAGCACGTAGTGGTCGCCGCGCTTTTCCGCGCGCAGCTTCATCGACACCACGTCGGAACCGGCGTTGGGCTCGCTCATGGCCAGGGCGCCGATGTGCTCGCCGCTGATCAGCTTGGGCAGGTACTTGAGCTTCTGCTCGTGGCTGCCGTTGCGGTTGATCTGGTTGACGCAGAGGTTGGAGTGGGCACCGTAGGACAGGGCCACCGAGGCCGAGCCACGGCTGATTTCTTCCATCGACACCACGTGGGCCAGGTAGCCCAGGCCGGCACCGCCGTATTCTTCCGGCACAGTGATGCCCAGCAGGCCCATGTCGCCGAACTTGCGCCACATGTCGGCAGGGAACAGGTTGTCGTGGTCGATTTGCGCGGCGCGCGGGGCCAGTTCGGCGGCGACGAAGGTGCGCACCTGGTCGCGGAGCATGTCGATGGTTTCGCCCAGGGCGAAGTTCAGGGTGGGGTAATGCATGCTGGGGCACCTTGTTGTTCTTGAAATTGGGTAACACCGTAGCTCAAGGGCTATCCACCGGCCCTGTGGGAGCGGGTTTACCCGCGAATGCGTCAGCAGGGCCACCGTCATTGCCTGGATGATCGCATTCGCGGGTAAACCCGCTCCCACAGGGTCGGTGGTGCGCCGACAAACCCGATGTCGTTTTCACCTTTACGTTAACGTAAACCTGCATGCGCTTACTGTCAATCGACTCATCACCTTTACGTAAACGTAAATCTGCGCCAGAGT
>NZ_JAWJYQ010000034.1:0-1796 GCF_032971465.1 Pseudomonas sp. LSJ-87
CGGTGGTGCGCCGACAAACCCGATGTCGTTTTCACCTTTACGTTAACGTAAACCTGCATGCGCTTACTGTCAATCGACTCATCACCTTTACGTAAACGTAAATCTGCGCCAGAGTATTCCCGCTTGCTTCAGTCGTGCCCAGAACAACCACAAGAAGGGACACCCATGAGTCAACCAAGCTATACCCGCGGTCGCCAGGACCAAGCCTTGCTGACCCAGACCATCGGCCAGGCCTTCGACGCCACCGTGGCCCGTTGTGCCGACGGCGAGGCCCTGGTGTCGCGCCATCAGGGCCTGCGCTACAGCTGGCGGCAGTTGGCCGAGCAGGTCGAGGTGCATGCTCGTGCCCTGATGGCCCTGGGCGTGAACACCGGCGATCGGGTCGGCATCTGGTCGCCCAACTGCGCCCAGTGGTGCATCCTGCAGCTGGCCAGCGCCAAGGTCGGCGCGATTCTGGTCAACATCAACCCGGCCTACCGCGTGGGCGAGCTGGAATACGTGCTGCGCCAGTCCGGTTGCCGCTGGCTGGTGTGTGCCGATGCCTTCAAGACCTCCGACTACCACGCCATGGTCCAGGAACTGGCGCCGGAGCTGGCCAGCGCCATCCCGGGTGAAATGGCCAGTGCACGCCTGCCCGAACTGCGCGGTGTGGTCAGCCTGGCCGCCAACCCGCCGGCAGGCTTCCTGCCTTGGCAAGCGCTGGCCGAGCGGGCAGGGCAGACCTCCGTCGAGGCTTACGCGAAGCGCCAGCAAAGCCTGCAGTTCGACCAGCCGGTGAACATCCAGTACACCTCCGGCACCACCGGCGCACCGAAGGGCGCCACGCTCAGCCACTACAACATCCTCAACAACGGCTTCATGGTCGGCGAAAGCCTGGGTCTGACCGCACGCGACCGCATGGTGGTCCCGGTGCCGCTGTACCACTGCTTCGGCATGGTCATGGCCAACCTCGGTTGCATCACCCATGGCAGCACCATGATCTACCCCAACGACGCCTTCGACGCCGAGCTCACCCTGCGCGCCGTGGCCGAAGAGCGCGCGAGCATTCTCTATGGCGTGCCAACCATGTTCATCGCCATGCTCGACCACCCCGCGCGCGCGCAAATGGACCTGTCGACCCTGCGCAGCGGCATCATGGCCGGCGCCACTTGCCCGATCGAGGTGATGCGCCGGGTCATCGACCAGATGCACATGGCCGAAGTGCAGATTGCCTACGGCATGACCGAAACCAGCCCGGTGTCGCTGCAGACCGGCCCGGACGACGACCTGGAGCTGCGCGTGACCACCGTCGGCCGCACCCAGCCGCAGCTGGAGAACAAGCTGGTGGACGCCGACGGCTGCATCGTCCCGCGTGGCGAGATCGGCGAGCTGTGCACCCGCGGCTACAGCGTGATGCTCGGCTACTGGGACAACCCCCAGGCCACGGCAGATGCCATCGACCCGGCCGGCTGGATGCATTCGGGCGATCTGGCGGTGATGGACGAGCACGGCTATGTGCGCATTGTCGGGCGCAACAAGGACATGATCATTCGCGGTGGCGAGAACATCTACCCGCGTGAACTGGAAGAGTTCTTCTACACCCACCCGGCGGTAGCTGATGCGCAGGTGATCGGCATCCCGTGCAGCCGTTATGGCGAGGAAATCGTCGCCTGGATCAAGCTGCACCCGGGGCACAGTGCCACGGTCGAGGAACTGCAGGGCTGGTGCAAGGCGCGCATTGCACACTTCAAGGTGCCGCGGCATATCCGCTTTGTCGACGAGTACCCGATGACGGTGACCGGCAAGGTGCAGAAGTT
>NZ_JAWJYQ010000035.1:0-33574 GCF_032971465.1 Pseudomonas sp. LSJ-87
TCGCGGGTGAACCCGCTCCCACAGGGATCCCACCAGCTGAAGAAATTTGCTGTACTTGTGGGAGCGGGTTTACCCGCGAACACCGGCGCAGCCGGTGCCATCCCCCGCGGTGCCGGCGCCCACAGGTGCCCATCAGCCGGTGCTGCCAGCATTCAGAGAAATGCCTGCCGGATTCGCTTCTTGTCGATCTTGCCAACGCTGGTCTTGGGGATCTCGTCCACGCAACGCAACTGCCGTGGTATCGCCCATTTGTTCAGGTGCCCGCTGTCGACATACGGCTGCAGATGCCCGGCCAATCCCGCCTGGTCGAACTGCATGCCGTCACAACAGACTACCAAGGCCAACGGTTGCTCACCCCACTGCGGGTCCGGGATGCCGATCACCGCCACCGACGCGACAGCCGGGTGCTGGCTGATCAGGTTTTCCAGCGCCACCGAGCTGACCCACTCGCCTCCGGTCTTGATCACATCCTTGATCCGGTCACGAATACGCACCACACCCGCAGGGTCGATGCAGGCCAGGTCGCCGGTATGCATCCAGCCCCCCAACCACAACGCGGCCCCCTGCTCCGGCTCATGCAGGTAGCCCTGGGTCAGCCACGGTGCACGCACCACGATTTCACCCAGGCTTTCGCCGTCACGGGGCACATCAATGCCTTCAGCGTCGACGATGCGCAGGTCCACCAGGGCAATCGGCACGCCGGCATCGATACGCAGCGGCAGCTGTTGCGCCATGGGCAGTGCCAGCAGCTCGGCGCTCAGGTGGGTGATGCTGAGCAGTGGGCAGCTTTCCGACATGCCGTAGCCACAATGCACGCTGATGCCGCGCTCGCTGGCACGCTGCGCCAGGCCCAGGGTCAGGGCGCTGCCGCCCAGCAGCATCTTCCAGCCGCTCAGGTCGGCGCGGCGCCCTTCTTCGCTGTCGAGCATCATCTGCAGCACCGTGGGCACGCAATGGGAGAACGTCACGCCCTCATCACGGTACAGGCGCACCAGGCGGTTGGGCTCGTAGCGCCCGGGGTAGACCTGCTTGATACCCAGCGCCGTGGCCACATAGGGCACGCCCCAGGCATGCACGTGGAACATCGGCGTGATGGGCATGTACACGTCGCCGCTGCGCAGTAGCGGCACCTCGCCGCAGGCAGCCAGGGTGCCCTGCTCGACCAGGGTATGCAGCACCAGTTGCCGGTGGCTGAAGTACACGCCCTTGGGGTTACCGGTGGTACCGCTGGTGTAGAACAGCGTGGCCAGTGAGTGCTCGTCGAAATCGGCGAAGTCGAATTGCGGCTCGGCAGCCGCCAGCAGTTCTTCGTACTCACCCAGCAGCGGCACATCTTGCGTTGCGGGGTCGCCTTCGCCGAGGCGAATGAAACCCTCCACCGTCGGCAAGTCATCGCGCAATTGCGCCATCAACGGCAGGAAATCGTCATGTACCAGGACCAGGCGGTCCTCGGCATGGTTCATGGTGTAGCGCACCTGCTCGGTGGACAGCCGTACGTTCACCGTGTGCAGCACCGCACCCAGCATCGGCACGGCAAAGAAGCACTCCAGCGCCCGGTGGCTGTCCCAGTCGAGCAAGGCCACGGTGTCGCCAGGCTTGACCCCGGCGGCGGTCAGCACATTGGCCAGCCGCTGAATGCGTTCGAGCAGCGTGGTGTAGGTGTAGCGCAGCTTGTCGGCATAGACGATTTCCTGGTTGGGCTGGTAGCGCACGCCCGACAGCAGCAGGCGCTTGATCAGCAGCGGATAGGCGTAAGCCTGCTCGGCCGCGGGCATGACGCGAGTGGTGATCATGTCGGCGGCCTTCACAGTTGCCCGGCCTCGAGCAGGTACAGGCTGTCGCTACCGGCCCTGACGCTGGCGCTCAGCGAATGAATGCGTGGCAGCAGGCGGGCAAAGTAGAACCGCGCGGTGCCCAGCTTGCTCAGGTGGAACGGCTCGGGGGCCGCATGACACTGGCATACCACGGCCATGCGTGCCCACAGGTAGGCGTAGAAGGTGTAGCCAAACACCTGCAGGTACTCCACCGCCGCCGCGCCAAGCTCGCGCGGGTTGCCCTGGGCGCGTTCGAGCACCCAGGCGGTCAGCTCGTCGAGGTTGCGCACGGCAGCCAGCAGCGGCGCGCCGAACTCGGCGCACGCCGCGGGCAGCGTCTCGGCAAAGTCGGTAATTTCGTCGGACACGCTGCGATAGGCCTGGCCGCCATCGGCAAACAGTTTGCGCCCCACCAGGTCGAGGGCCTGGATGCCGTTGGTGCCCTCGTAGATCTGGGTGATGCGGCAGTCGCGGATCAACTGCTCCTGGCCCCACTCGCGGATATAGCCATGGCCGCCCAGCACCTGCTGCCCGTGCACGGTGGTTTCCAGCCCCATGTCGGTGAGGAAGGCCTTGGCCACCGGTGTGAGCAACGCCACCCTGGCCTCGGCCTGGGCGCGTGCGACCGGGGCCTCGCTGTATTTGGCCAGGTCCAGCTGCAGTGCCACATAGGTAGAGAAGGCCCGCCCGCCTTCGTTCAGCGCTTTCATGGTCAGCAGCATGCGCCGCACGTCCGGGTGGACGACGATCGGGTCCGCGCCTTGCCCCGGCGCTTCGGCGCCGGTCGGCGCACGGCCCTGCTGGCGATCACGGGCGTAGGCGATGGCACCCTGGTAGGAGCGTTCGCCCAGGGCCAGGCCCTGGATACCTACGCCAAGGCGCTCGTAGTTCATCATGGTGAACATCGCGTTGAGGCCCTTGTTCGGCTCGCCGACCAGGTAGCCGATTGCGCCGTCGAAGTTCATCACACAGGTGGCCGAGGCCTTGATGCCCATCTTGTGCTCGATCGACCCGCAACTCACCGCATTGGCCTCGCCCAGCACGCCGTCGGCGTCAACCAGCACCTTGGGCACCAGGAACAGCGAGATGCCCTTGGGCCCGGCGGGCGCATCCGGCAGCCGCGCCAGCACCAGGTGGATGATGTTCTCGGTCAGGTCCTGCTCACCGCCAGTGATGAAGATCTTGGTCCCGCTGATGCGATAGCGGCCATCGGCAACCGGCTCGGCGCGGGTGCGAATCAGGCCCAGGTCGGTGCCAGCGTGCGGCTCGGTCAGGCACATCGAACCGGTCCAGCGCCCTTGGTACATGGGCGGCAGGTATAGCGCCTTCAACGGCTCGCTGGCATGGTTGAGCAGCGCCAGGCAGGCTCCGGCGGTCAGCATCGGGTACAGGCCGAACGACAGGTTGGCGGCATTGAGCATTTCTTCGAGCTGGGCACCGATCACTTTCGGCATGCCCATGCCCCCATATTCCGGGGCACCAGCCACACCCACCCAGCCATCTGCGGCAAATGCCCGGTAGGCATCGGCGAAGCCATCGGGGGTGTGTACCTGGCCGGCCTCCCAGCGGCAGCCCTGCTCGTCGCCACTGCGATTGAGCGGCGCCACCACCTCGGCAATCAGCCGGCCGGCCTGTTCGAGCACGGCCCGGGCAGTGTCGCCATCGACCTGCTCGGCCAGCGCGGGGGTTTGCGCCCACCAGGCCGGGATGTCGAACACTTCGTTGAACAGAAAATCCATGTCGCGCAGTGGCGGAAGGTAATCAGACATGAGGCGAACACTCGGTTTCTTGGGTTTGCGGAAGCGACGTGGCCTGGGCCTCGGCAGGTGCCGGGGCGGCCTGGCCACGCAGGAGGAAATGCGACAACGCAGGGATCAACACCAACGCGCCGAGCATGTTCCACAGGAACATGAAGGTCAGCAGCAGGCCCATGTCGGCCTGGAACTTGATCGGCGACCAGGCCCAGCCGACCACACCGGCTGCCAGGGTGATGCCGACCAGCCCGACCACCCGGCCGGTGAAGGCCACGGCTTTCTGGTAGGCCTGGGCCAGGCTCAACCCGGCGCGCTGGTAGTGCAGTTGCACGCTGAGCAGGTACAGCGCGTAGTCCACGCCGATGCCTACGCCCAGGGCGATCACCGGCAAGGTGGCGACCTTGACGCCAATGCCCATGGCTACCATCAGCGCCTCGCACAGCACCGAGGTGAGCATCAGCGGCAGGATCGCCACCAGCGTGGCGCGCCAGCTACGGAAGGTGAACAGGCAGAACAGCGTGACCGCCAGGTACACCAGCAACAGCATGCGGTGGTTGGCCTCGCGGACCACCACGTTGGTGGCGGCCTCGATGCCGGCGCTGCCGGCGGCCAGCAGGAACTGCTGTTCGGCGCTGCTGTTGGCCTGGGCAAAACGCTCGGCCACGGCGGCCACCTGGGCCAGGGTGTCGGCGCGATGGTCCTTGAGGTAGGCGATTACCGGCATCAGCGAGCAGTCGTTGTTGAACAACTCTGGGGCGTTGACCGAAGCCTGCTGGGCAGCGTAGTTGAGCACGTCCTGGTTGCGCTGCAGGCTGTTCAGGCGCGGGTTGCCTTCGTAGGTGCCGGCGGTGATCTGGCGCACTGCGTTGGCCAGCGACACGGTGGTCTGCACACCCGGCAGTTGCTGCAGCTCCCAGGCCAGGCGGTCGGCAAGGACCAGTGTCTGGTATTGCAGGCAGCCTTCCGGAGCGGTCTTGACCATGACCGCGAAGGTATCGCTGGACAGCGCGTAGTGCTGGGTGATGTAGGCGTTGTCGAGGTTGTAGCGGGAGTCGGCGCGCAGCTCGGGGGCACCGCTGTCGAGGTCGCCGATTTTCAGTTGCAGGCTGCCCCAGATGCCGAGGGCGCCCAGGGCCAGCGCTACCAGCAGTGCGGCGCTGGCCCATTTGCGTTCGGTGAAGCGGTCGAGCAGGCTCCATGGATTGATTGGGGCTGCGTTGCAGCCCTTCGCGGGCATGCCCGCTCCCACAGGTATCGCGCCGTCCCTGTGGGAGCGGGCATGCCCGCGAAGGGCCGCAGAGCGGCCCCAACGAGCATCAATTTCCAGGGCCCGCTCGGCAGCCTTGCGGCCAACACCAACATAAGACAGCGCCACCGGCATCAGCAGCAGCGAGGTGAAGATCAGCACCGCCACGCCGATGCTGGCGGTGATCGCCAGGTCCTGGATTACCGGGATGTCGATCAGCATCAGCACGGCAAAGCCCACCGCATCGGCCAGCAACGCAGTCACCCCGGCCACGAACAGGCGGCGGAAGGTATAGCGCGCTGCCACCTGACGGTGGGTTCCACGGCCGATGTCCTGGAGGATGCCGTTCATCTTCTGCGCCGCGTGGGATACGCCGATGGCAAAGATCAGGAATGGCACCAGGATCGAATACGGGTCGATGGCGTAGCCCAGCCAGGCGACGATGCCCAGCTGCCACACCACCGCGGTCAGCGAACACAGCACCACCAGCAGGGTGCTGCGCACGCAACGGGTGTAGCAGTAGATGATCAGCAGGCTGGTCAGCACCGCCAGGGCGAAGAACGCCATCACCTGGATCAGCCCGTCGATCAGGTCGCCCATCAGCTTGGCGAAGCCGATCACATGGATGCGGTACTGGCCGCTGGCCTGGTACTGGCTGCGCAGTTGTTCGAGTTTCTGCGAGAAGGCGTGGTAGTCGAGGCCCTTGCCGGTGGCCGAATCCTGGTCGAGCAGGGGCACGACCAGCATGCTCGACTTGAAGTCGCGCGCCACCAGGCTGCCGACGATGTTGGCGCGCTCGATGTTCTGCCGCAGCTGCTCGATGTCACCCGCAGCGCCCTGGTAGCCGTCAGGCATCACCGGGCCGCCCTGGAAGCCCTCCTCGGTCACCTCGGTCCAGCGCACCGCAGGGCTCCACAGCGACTTCACCCAGGCCCGGTCCACGCCCTGGCTGAGGAACAGCTCGTCGTTGATGTGGCGCAGGGTCTGCAGGTAGCCCGGGTCGAAGATGTCGCCCTGGGTGTTCTCCACCACCACCCGCACCGCGTTGCCCAAGCCACGCAGTGATGGGCGGTTTTCCAGGTAGTTCTGGATGTAGGGGTGGCTCTGCGGCAGCATCTTGTCGAAACTGGGGCGCAGCTCCAGGCGGGTCAGCGCCATGTAGCCCAGCACCAGGGTCGCCAGCAGCATGCACAGCAGGAACGGCAGGCGATGGTTGAACACCAGGCGCTCCAGGCAATTGCCCGAGCGTGGGTCGAAATCGTCGAGGTTGCGGATTACCGGCAGGGTGTCTTGGCGGGTAGCGGCCATCAGGGTCTTCTCTTGTTATGGGTGCAGCGTGGGGTTACCGGCCTGGTTGCGCACGCCCCGCTCACCCACCAGCACCAGGCCGTTGCCGGTATCGGTGGCGAGCGCGGTCACCGGGCCACGGGCGCTTTGCGGCACCGGGCTGAAGCTGGCGCCATCATCCCGGCTGAGCAGCAGGTCGCCAGCCTGGCTGGCCAGCCATAGCTGGCCGTCACGGTCGACACCGGCGGCGGTGAGGCTGGTGTTCACACCCGTGCTGACCGGTTGCCATTGCCGGCCGCCATCGGTGCTGCGGTAGGCATGCCCGCGCAGGCCGTAGACCAGCAGTACGCCAGGCTTGCCGACAGCACCGAACAGTGTGCCGGCGTAGGGCGTCTCGACACGGTTGAAGCGCTCACCGTCCCGCTTCAGCAACAGGCCTTGCTCGCCGGTGATGTACAGCTCGTCACCCGCCGCAGCCAGGCTGGTCAGGTGCAGGCCTTGCGGGTTATCGCTGTGGTCGAGCCAGGGCTGCCAGTGCTCGCCGCCATCAACGGTGCGCAACAGCAGGTTGAACACGCCGACCGCATAGCCATTGCGGGCATCGCTGAACCAAATGTCGAGCAAGGCATTGTCGCTACCCGTGCCCGGCAGTTGTTCGGCCAGCGCCCGGCCATCCAGCTGCTTCTGCCAGTGCACGCCGCCATCACGGCTGTGCAGCACCACGCCATCGTGGCCAACAGCCCAGCCCAGCTCGGGCGTGGCGAAGCTCACGGCATTAAGGTCGGCGCTGACCGGCACCTGGGCCTGCTGCCAGTGCGCGCCATGGTCGTCGGAGTACAGGATGTGCCCGCGCGGGCCCACCGCGACCAGGCGCTGGCCGGCCAGGGTTACATCGCGCAAGGCGCTGCTGGCGACCAGGGCGCTGGGCATGGCGGGCAGGTCCAGCACATCGGTGAAGGGCGCAGCTTGGGCCGCGCCCTGCAGCGCGGCCAAAGCCAGAACTACCGCGCTGCATCGTTTGAAGACAGACATTGCCACCTCTGCTCCGTGCGTTCAGCGAATGCCGTTGCCGGCCAGCGACTCGGGCGACCACTGGGTTTTCGACAGCGGGTCGATGTAGCGGATGCCGCCGTAGGCACCGACCACGCCATTGAGGTTGTAGGTGCCGCCGATCAGGTCGTAGATCATGAACGGCGTGGCGTCCGGGGTCTGCTTGTCATAGCTCTGGGTGAGGAAGGCGAACGAGCCGCGGTACAGCTGGCCACGGGCGTCGTACTGGTCCGAGGCCAGGGCGATCCAGCTGTCTTCGTCGAGGTAGAAGCGGCGCTTGTGGTAGATATGGCGCGCACCGTCCTTGAGCTTGCCTTCCACCACCCACACCCGGTGCTTCTCCCAGCGCACGAACTGCGGCGCCAGGTGGTTGGGGGTGATCACCTGCTTGACGTCGGTGTTGTAGGTCAGCTGGTAGGTGTTGTACGGCACGTACATTTCCTGCTTGCCGATCAGGGTCCAGTCGTAGCGGTCCAGCGCACCGTTGAAGACGAACACGTCATCGTAGGTACCCGAACCCGAGGTGCCCGGGTTGGGCGTGTCGTAGGCCAGGTTCGGCGCCAGCTTGACCCGGCGCTGGCCCGGCAGGTACTGCCAGGCACTGCGTGGCTGCACCAGCGGGTTGGCGGCATCGCGCAGCATCATCGCTTCGCCGGCACGGCGTGCGGGCCCGGTGTATACCAGCTTCATCTGGTAGTAGGTGTCCTTGGCACCGATCGGCTTGGTCATGTCTTCGTAGATCGGGTAGCTGATATTGGCCTGGCCGGTGGTCGACAGCGATGGTTTGCCAGCAGCGTCGACGTTCCAAGAGTCGTACTTGGCAGTCATGCTCACGCCCTGATAGCGCAGCAGGAAGTTCCACATGGCCTCGGCGCCGTTCTGCGGAATGGGGAACGGGATGCCCGGCAGCACGTTGTCTACCGCAGTGCCGCCCTCCTTGCTGTTGGCGGCAGTGGCGTTCTTGCGGGTGTTGTCGAGTACCGCTTGCGGCAGCGCCACGCTACGGTGGGTCGGGTACACATCGACGCGGTAGCTGGGGTAGCGCTTGAGCAGTTCCAGGGTGGTGGCGGTCAGTTGGCCCTTGTACTGCTCGGCGTTCTTGCCATCGATGACCAGCAGCGGCTTGTCGCTGGCGAACGGGTCGGGGCGCATGCTGGCGCCGCTCTGGTAGCTGGCTGGTGGCGTCAGCAGGCCGCCCTGGTAGGCCGGGATCGAGCCATCGGCGTTGCCGGCCTTTTCCGCGCCGATGACGGTCAGGCTGGTGCCCAGGCGCGCGGCCTGGTCAGTGGAAACGGCGGCCTGGGCAGCGTTCAGGGCGGCCAGTGACAGGCACGAGGCCAGCAGGGTACGTACGAAATTCATGATGGTTGTCTTCCTGTGTAGGCTGTAGGAAACATGACTCAGAAGGTCGTCTTGACGGTCAGGTACAGGGCGCCACGGTCCTCGGTGGTGGCACCACTGCCGGAGAAGGAGGCGTAGCCGCCGCCGTAGCAGGTGTAATCCTGTTCGCCGTCCAGGGCGTTGGGGGTGCTGCCGTCGGTCTGGCCGTCCTTGCAGGCCTTGGTCTCACCGAAGCTGTCGACGTACTTGAGGTCGACGAAGTACTGGTTGTAGATCGCGGCGCTCACGCCCACCGCATAGTTGCCGGTGTTCTCGGCGCCACCGCCCTGCACCGGCGACACGCCGTCGAGGCCGACGTTGACCGACAGCGGCATGCTCAGGTCCATGCCCGGCAGCACTTGGTACCAGGTAGGGGTGAAGTTGACGGCGATGCCCCAGTTGTCGCGGGTGGCCTTGTCGATGCCGCGGTAGCTGCTCTTGCCCTTGTACAAGGCCTCGTTGTGGCTATCGAGCTTGAGCAGGTTGCTGTAGAACAGCTCGCCAAGCAGGGTTGCCGAATCGAACAGCGGCGTATCGCCAATGGTCATCAGGCCGTTCAAGGTCCAGTGCAGGGTGTCGCCGGTGGCGCTCAGGCCGTCGCCATCCTTGGGCACGTCGTAGATCACCCCACTGCTGGGCAGGCGTGCCGGCAGCAGGCCGAAGCCGCCGCCCAGGCCACCCTGGCCGGGGGCGCTGACGATTGCCGGGATGCTCGCCAGCGGCATGTTGTGGCGGATGTTCAGGTCGCTGCCGACACTGATGCCACCCACATCCTTGGACAGGCTCAGGCCATAGATGTCGATGTCGTCGGAGTAGGCGAACTGGTAGGTTGTGCTTTGCAGCGAGTTGTACAGGTTGCCGACTGCGCCTTGGCGGCTGCCCGGCGGGTTGCCGAACGGGCCGTTGGCGACGGTCATGCCGCGCGCGTCGAGCCAGGCCTGCGGGAGGATCTCGGAGGTCTTGCGGTAGTAGAAGCCGAGGGTGCCGCCCAGCCACTCGGGCGACCACTTGGCCATGATGCCCCAGTCGCCGCTCTTGCCCGGGTTCAGGTCATGGCCACGGCGGATGGTGGTCAGCGCGCCGCGTACCGGGATCAGCCCCGGGGTACCGGTGTGGCCGAGCAGGAAGCTTTGGGCGCCCTCGCCTACCACGTCCGAGCCGCCGTAGTAGGTACCGGCTTCGGGCAGGCGGGCGGCGTCCCAGTCGAAGAAGTACTGGGCGCCCAGGGTCAGTTCGGAGTTGACCAGGAACGAGGTCGACAGCTGGTTGCGCGGCACGAACAGCTCCTTGGCCTCGGTGCCCGGCGATGCGGCCAGCTTGGCCAGGTCGAGGCCCGACTGGCCGTAGCTCAGCGAGTGCACCGGGTTGAGCAGGGTTTCACCCCAGAACAGGTTGTGCTGGCCCAGCTTGGCGCTGACCTGCGAGGCCTCGCCGACTTCACGGCTGAAGAACACGAAGGCATCCAGCACTTCACCGGACGGGCCGCTGTAGTAACGCTGGGCGTAGTTGCTCAGGTGCGGGCTGCCCAGCGGCACACCGGTGCCGGGCAGGCCATTGAGGCTGGGGTTGATGCCGGACTGGTCACCGTTGCCGTTGACGAACGGGTTGCTATTGGAGCCGGTGTTGTCATAGGCCTTGTCGTACCAGCTGGCGGTGCTGACGCGGAACCCGGTGTTGCCCTGGTAGACCACGTCCAGTTCGGTCAGCAGGTCGACCCGGTTGGTGATGTTGGTGCCGGCCTTGCGGAAGTTGTAGTCACCGTCGTTGCTGTTGGGCGTGCCCAGCATGCGCGTGTCGGCGCTTTCGGTGCGTACGCCGTAGTTGTACTTGACGGTGTTGTCGAAGCGCACGGCCCAGTTTTCATTTCCGGTATCGACTTCGAACGCCTGGGCGGCGGGCAGCGTGAGCAGGCCGATGGCGCAGGCGAGCAGGCAGCGCTGTGGTTTCACAGCACGGTGAATGCGGTGTTCTGGCATTACGATGGCTCCACGTATTGTTATTGTTTTTTTCGCCGCCCGTCTTTTGCGAGCGTGGCTGGGGCGTCCATGCGCTATTGCAGGTTGGGCTGGTCCAGTCGCTGGATGAACGCCTCGGCCTGCGGCCAGGGGCCGAAGCCGGAGGCCGGGTTGAGGTGGCCGACGGCCCCCAGTGCAACCAGTTCGCTACCCCAGCCTTGGGCCAGGGCGCTGGCTGCGGCAAAGCTGGCCAGGTGGTCGTTGCTGCTGGCCGCGACAATGCTGGGGAACGGCAGCGGCTGCTGGGGCAATGGCGACCAGCCGTGCTCGGCCAGGCTGGCCGGGCTTGGGTAGTGGGCCGGCCATGGCGCGTTCAGGTCGGGCGGCGCCGCCAGCAATGCACCCTTGATCGGCCGCCGGTAGCGCGCCGCCCAGTGGGCGACCATCAGCACGCCTGCGCTGTGCGCTACCAGGATCACTTCACCATCGATCTGGTCCAGTTCGCGCTGGATCGCCTCGACCCGGGCCGTGCAGCTCAGGCCGTCGACTTGCAGCGGCGGTACGCTGCGCACCTTGGCCAGGCGGCCTGCGAGCAGGGTCTGCCAGTGTTCGGCGACATGGTCGCGCAGGCCGGGGACGATCAGCACGGTGGCAGTGGTTTGCAGTTTTTCCACGGTGAACCTCGTGTGCGGTGTAGCTCTTGAGGTTCACAGTAAACAGCCCACCCACCGGGTGCTTCACATTGGGCGTCAGGGGCTTTTCATTTGATGACAATGGCCAAGGCAGGGCTTTGCTTTTCAATTCATGACACGCAGGCTATAAAACACAAAACGCATGTCGGCATACCCAACAACAAGAAACCGCATGGAAAACAACCAAAGATGCCTGCCCTAGTCCGTGCCGCCAGCTTGACCAATTACCTTGAGGTGTCCCGCCACCTGGGCCTCAATCCCCATGCACTGTTGGCACAGGTTGGCCTCAGCGCCGCGTTGCTCGATGACCCCAACCGGCGTATCCCGGTTGCCAGCGTCATCACCTTGCTGGAGGCCTCCGCCAGCGCCACCCGTTGCGAAAGTTTCGGCCTGCGCATGGCCGAGTTGCGGCAACTATCGGACTTCGGCGAAATCAGCCTGCTGCTCAGCCACCAACGCACCCTGCGTGATGCGCTGCAGGTGATCGTGCAGTACCGTCACTTGCTCAATGACGCCCTGGCCATTCATATCGAGGAAGCCGGCAAGACCGTGGTCATCCGCGAGGAAGTGATCAACGAACGCGCGCCCTGCAGCCGCCAGGCCACCGAACTGGCGATCGGCGTGATGATGCGCCTGTGCGCGGCGCTGCTAGGTGCGCATTGGCACCCGATCAGCGCCAACTTCACTCACGCGCCTCCCGCCGACCTGGCCACCCACCGGCGCATTTTCGGCTGCACGCTGGTGTTCGGCAGCGAGTTCAACGGTATCGTCTGCCCGGCCGCCGACCTCGACAGCGCCAGCCCGCAGGCCAACGAGGCCATGGCGCGCCTGGCGCAGCGCTATCTGGACAGCCTGCCGGCGGGCGGCACGCCGTCCCTGGAGCTGGAGTTGCGCAAGACCATCTACCTGCTGCTGCCCATGGGCCGCGCCACCATCGAGCAGGTGGCACAGACCCAGGGCATGAACGTGCGCACCCTGCAGCGGCGCCTGGAAGAAAGCGGGTTGACCTTCAAGGACCTGATCAACAGCGTGCGCCGTGACCTGGTGATGCGCTACCTGGAAAACCCCGGCTATTCGCTGGGGCGTATCGCCGACATGCTGGGTTATTCGATGCCCAGCTCGTTCACCCGCTGGTTCATCGCCCAGTTCGGCATGCCGCCGGCCAGTTGGCGGGCACAGCGGGCTGGCCCATTGGGGCTGCCATGCAGCCCATCGCCGGCAAGCCAGCTCCCACCTCGACCGTATTGACCTCAAGCCATGCGCTATCCCTGTGGGAGCTGGCTTGCCGGCGATGAGGCCAGAACAGGTATGGTACAAACCCTCGACCCAGCGCGGGCCCTGTGGGAGCGGGCATGCCCGCGAAGCAGGCGCCGCGGAGTGTTGTCACCCACGGTCACTTTCTAAAGGCCCCAGTGCATCAACGCCAGCACCAAAAGCACAAGAAACACGCTCTCCCCCACCATCAACGCAATGGGTTTCAGCCCGACCGAGGCCAGCGCCTTGAGTTGGGTTTTCATGCCCAGGGCACTGATCGCCACCACCAGGCAGCCACGCGACAGGTCGTTGATACCGCCTTGCACTGTGGCGGGTACCCAGCCTGTGCTGTTGACGCACGCCAGCAGCAGGAAGCCGACCGCGAACCATGGCAGCAAGGGTGGCCGCTGCCCGCCTGCCTCGAGGCCCTGGCGCCGGGTGATCATGGCTGCGCAGACAATGACCGGCAACAGCATGGCCACCCGCATCAGCTTGACCACCGTGGCGATATCGCCGGTCTCGGTAGACATGCTGTAGCCCGCCCCCACCACCTGCGCCACATCGTGGATGGTCGCACCGAGGAAGACCCCGGCCTGCGCTGGGGACAGGTGCAGCCACTGGGCAATCATCGGGTAGAGGATCATCGCCAGGGTCGATAGCGCCGACACGCCGATCACGGTGAACAGCGTTGCATGCTCCTTGCGCGGGTGCTGCGGCAAGGCAGCTGCCAGCGCCAGCGCCGCCGAGGCACCGCAAATGGCCGTGGCACCGCCGGTAAGCATGCCGAACAGCCGTGAAAACCCCAGCACCTTGGCCACCACCACCGAGACCAGGATGGTCACCACCACCAGGGTCACGACCAGGGCCACGGGCTTCCAGCCCAGGCTGGCGATCTGGTCCAGGGTGATGCGCATGCCAAGCAGCGCCACGCCCAGGCGCAGTACCGTGCGGGCGGTGAACTCGATACCGGCCTTGCAGGGGCCGTCGACCGCGAGAAAGTTCAGCGCCATCCCCAATAGCAAGGCAAACAGCATGACCGGGGCCGCGTAATGCTCACCGAGGAAACTGGCGGCCGCACCGACCACAAGGCTGACCACCACCCCCGGGGCAAGGGTGCGGATACGCTGATGGGTAGCGCCAAGTGCCAGTGCATTCATTGCCCCGCCTCCTCACTGTCAAACACGATGTAGACCTGCCCGCCCTGCTGCTCGACCGGGTAGCTGGCAACTTTCAAGGCCCTGGAATTGACCAGGTAGCCACTGGCCAGGTCAAAGCGCAGGCCATGCGCGCAGCACTGGATGACACGGCCTTCCAGCCGGCCGCCGCACAACGACGCGCCCTGGTGCGGGCAGCTGTCTTCGATGGCATAGAGCGAGTCGGCAACGTTGAACAGCGCCACGCTGCGCCCTTCGCAGGCCAACAGCACACGGCCGTCACGTTCCGGCACCTGATGGGGGGCCAATGCAATGCGCCGGGTCATGCCTTCTCAACCTCTTGCAGCGCTTCGGTCATGGCCGCATACAGCACCTCGGCAGGCTGCGCACCCGCAACGAGCGGCCCCTGATTGAAACGGAAGCGCGGCACGGCACTGCCAGCGCGCCCGGCCCCATCGAGGAACGGGCTGCCGTCGTCACGCAGGCAGTCGACCACCTGCGCGGTATCCAGCCCGCAACATTGGGCGATGTCGAGCAAGGTGCGGCTATCCCCCAGATCGCGGCCCTGGTGGAAATAGGCGATGAACAGCTGCGCCAGCAAGGCTTCCAGTTGCGCTGCTTCGAGCAACTGGGCAGCCCGCTGCAGCAGCCGATGGGCATTGCCGGTGTTGGGCATGCGGCGAATACGCGAGAAGTCGATGTCCTCGCCTACCACACGGGCAGCGGCGCGCACCTGGGCCTGGCGCTCGCGTACCGCCTCCTCGCTGCCTAGGCGTTGCAGATAGAAGGCATGGAACGGCACGCCACCGGCTGGCAAGCCAGGCAACAACTGCACACCTCGCCATTGCAGTTGTACCTGCACTTGCGGCTGTTCGCGCTGCAACAGCAACAGGGCGGCCTGCAGGTGCCGCTGGCCAATCAGGCACCACGGGCAGACGAAATCGAAGAACACTTCGACGGACAACAGCTGTTTCACGGTTTCAACTCCCGGGGTGCGTCGGCAGCGTCGTGTGCCGGTGCGTGCAGACGGTCCATGTCGCGGTGGTAATGACGTTTGGCGAGGAAAAACACCGCCGCTGCGCCGATGCTCATCAGCGGCACCAGCTGGAAGGCGGCATGCAGGCCGATCAGGTCGGAAACGCGCCCGGTGATCAGCGGCCCGGTGGCCAGGCCCAACAGGTTGTTGGCCAGGGTCAGGGTGGCAAACGCGGTGCCGTGCACCGAGGCGTGGGTGAGGTTGGCGACCATGGCACTGGACGGGCCGTTGGTGCCGGCGGCGATCATCATGCCCAGGCAGATCAGCACCAGTTGGGCGGTGCCGGCTGGCAGCGCGAAAGCGAGGGACAACAACGCGCAGCTGCCCAGGCAGTAGGCGATGGCCAGGCTGATCTTGCGGTCCGGGCGCTGCCGCCCGAGGCGGTCACAGAGCATGGCGCAGAGGATCATGCCGATGCCGCTGCACAGCACGATGACTGCCGCAATAGCCCCGGCGCGGTCGGTGCCCATGGCGTAATAGCGGTTCAGGTAGCTGGGCATCCACACGATCACGGTGCCGCCGACGAACAGCTGCAGCCCGCTGCCGACGTAGGCCGCGATGACCGAACGGCTGCTGTACAGGGTGCGCAGCGGGCGGCCGGCCTTGCCTTGCGACTGCTGCGCGCATTTAGGCGCAATACGCGCCTCCTTGACGATCAGCGGGTACAACATCGCCAGCACCAGGCCGAACAGCGCCATGCCGGCGAATGCCCAGCGCCAGCCCAGGTGCTGGGCCAGTACACCGCCCAGGGCCATGCCCAGCACCGAGCCGAACATGCCACCGGCCATGAACGCGCCGGCCAGGGTCGAGCGCATGTCACGGGGGAACACGGCGACCACCACGGCGATGCCGACACTGCCGTAGGCCGCCTCGCCTACCCCGACCAGAAACCGCGCGACGAACATTTGCGGGTAGTTTTCCGCCAGGGCGCAGCCGAGGGTGGCCAGGCTCCACAGTACTGCCATCAGCACCAGGCTGCGCACCCGGCCGAAGCGGTCGGCCAGCAGCGACAGCGGGAAGGTCAGCAGGCCGACCATCAGCGCGACGATACCGCTGAGCAGGCCGAGCTGGCTGTCGCTCAACGCCCATTCGCCCTTGAGCAGCGGGAACACCGCGTTGAGCACCTGGCGCGACATGTAGTCGGAGATCAACAGCCCAAAGGTCAGGGCGAAGACCACCCAGGCATAGCGCCGGGGGACGCTGTGGGCGGTGTCGGTGCCGGAATCTTCGGCACTGGCGAGATAGGTGGCCATGTTGCCTCCTTGGGGTGTAGGGCGTGAGGTTGTTCTTGTTGTTATGAACTACTGCAAAACCTTGCTCGGTCGCTGTGGGAGCGGCCTTGTGTCGCGAAAGGGCTGCGGAGCAGCCCCAGAAATCAGCGACAGAGCAGTAATTGCTGGGGCTGCTCCGCAGCCCTTTCGCGACACAAGGCCGCTCCCACAAAAAGCATCAGGACCGTGGCACCCTGCTGTATCAACCGCGCTGCGGCACGCCCTTCACACCCGGCTGGCGATTCGGCGCCATGCCGTTGGCCTCGAGGGTCTGCTCGATGCTGTCGTACTGCTGCCCGATGCGATAAATGGCGCGTGCTTCCTTGCCGCTGGCAATCTCGCGGCCCAGTTCATGGGCCACACGCACGGTCTGCTGGATCTGCTGCACCGAGGTGAAGCGCTTGCCATGCTGGTCGATGATGGTGTCTTCGTTGCCGCAGCGTGGGTGCAGGCCCATGGCCAGGGCCATGGTGTTGAACGGCAGCACGTTCTTCAGCAACGATTCGGCGGTCAGGGTGCAACCGTCCGGCGCGCGGTGGATGAAGTTGAAGAAGTTGAACGGGTTGGGGCCGTCGAAACCGCCGCCAATGCCGATCCAGGTCAGGTTCAGCGGGCCCATGTAGTCACCGCGGCGGACGATGCGCTCGAGCGTCTCCAGGGCATGCATGCCGGTCAGCTGGAAATGCGGCTGGATGTTGCTGGCCTGCAGGCGGCGCAGGTGCTCGCGGACCCAGGCCGGGCCGGCCGGCACGGTCATCTCGCTGTAGGCGGCATGAATCGCCGGGCTGGCCAGCGAGGTACCTTCCAGGTACTCGGGGTACAGCAACTCCATGATGTTCATCTGCGTGGTGTTGATGGCCACGGTCACCTGGTCGGGGCGCGGCGTCAGCTCGGCGAGCATGTGCCGGGTGTCGTCCGACAGCCACTTGGCCGCCTCGCCTTCGCTTTCCGGGGCAAAGGAAATCGACCCGCCAACCTGGATGATCATGTCCGGCACCGCTTCGCGCACCCCGGCTATCAACTCGTTGAACTTGGACAGGCGCTTGGAGCCCTTGCCGTCCAGTTCGCGCACGTGCAGGTGCAGTACGGTGGCACCTGCATCAAAGCAGTCGACGGCCTTCTGCACCTGCTCGTCCATGGTCAGGGGAATGTCTTCAGGGAAGTCTTCGGGCATCCACTCCGGGCCATAGGGGGCCACGGTGATCACCACCTTTTCCATGTTTTCCGGGTGCAACGAATCGTCGAAGAATTGCATGCTGTAGTCCTCGCTATTGTTATTGTGCGGTTGCCGCCAGCGACGGCGACGAACTCAGAACGTGGGGCTGCCCTTGATCCCGGCGCGCTCCATCTTGCGGTGGCACGGCGGGTAGTCCATGACGGCGTAGTGCTGGGTGCTGCGGTTGTCCCAGATCGCCACGCTGTTGGGCTTCCAACGCCAGCGCACCTGGTACTCCGGCAGGTAGGCCTGGCTGATCAGGTAACGCAGCAGGTCGCTGGCACCGGGGTTGGCGTCCTGCCCGAAGCGCACCCGCTGCGGGGTGTGGTAATTGCTGAAATGGGTGGTGAAGGCGTTGACGAACAGCACCTGCTCGCCGGTTTCCGGGTGGGTGCGCACCACCGGGTGCTCGGCATCGGGGAACTGCGCCTTCAGCGCCAGGCGCTTTTCCAGCGGCATGGCGGCGCCAAAGCTGGCCTCGATGCTGTGACGGGCGCGCAGGCCTTCGATCTTGGCCTTCACATCGCCTGGCAGGTTTTCATAGGCCAGCACCATGTTCGCCCACATCGTGTCGCCGCCCACGGGCGGGCATTCGATGCAGCGCAGCACACAGCCCATCGGCGGGGCCTCGCGCCAGGTGGCGTCGGTGTGCCAGGCATTTTCATAGCGGTCGTTGGGCTGGTCCGGGCGCTTGTAGATCTGTACCAGGCCCGGATGCTCCGGGTCGCTGCCGGCCACCGGGTGGTCCTCCAGGTCGCCGAAGCGGCGGGCGAACGCCACGTGTTCGGCGCGGCTGAAGTGCTGGTCGCGCAGGAACAGCACACGGTGCCGGAGCAACTGCGCGCGAAGCTGGGCGAACAGGTCGTCGTCGTGGATCGCGTCGGCCAGGTTGACCCCACTTACCTCGGCACCGATCGCGCAGGTCAGTTGTTCGATGTGCATGCTGTTGCCCTCTTCAGATGACGAAGATCGACGAGCCGGTGGTCTTGCGCGCTTCCAGGTCACGGTGGGCCTGGACGGCATCCTGCAGTGCGTAGTGCTGGTTGATCTCGATACGGATGCGCCCGCTGCCGACGTGATCGAACAGCTCGCCGGCCAGGTCGGCCTTTTCCGCCGGGTCGGCGATGAAGTCGGCCAGAGCCGGGCGGGTGAGCTGCAGCGAGCCCTTGATCGCCAGCAACTGCGGGTCGAACGGCGGGATGGTGCCTGACGCCGTGCCGACGCAAACCATCAGGCCGCGGCGCTTGAGCGAATCGAGCGAGCCCATGAAGGTGTTCTTGCCAACGCTGTCGAACACCACGTTCACCCCTACCCCGTCGGTCAGCTCACGCACGCGCGTGGCAACGTCCTCGACGCTGTAGTTGATGACGTGGTTGCAGCCATGGGCGCGAGCCACTTCAGCCTTGGCCTCGGTGGACACCGTGCCGATCACGTTCAGCCCCAGCAGCTGCGCCCACTGCGCGACGATCAGGCCGACCCCGCCAGCGGCAGCATGCAGCAGCACGCTGTCGCCGGGTTTGAAGTCATGGAGCCGACGCAGCAGGTAGGCGGAGGTCAGGCCGCGCATGGTCATGGCGGCGGCGGTTTCGAAGGCGATGGTATCCGGCAACTTGATCAGCGCGGCGGCAGGGATCAGGCGCTCGGTGCAATAAGCGCCCAGGGTGTTGAGGAAGCCGGTGTAGGTGACCCGGTCACCGACCGCCACCTGGGTCACGCCCTCGCCCAGCGCCTCGACCACGCCGGCCGCTTCCACGCCGATGCCATTGGGCAGCGGGATCGGGTAGGTGCCGTTGCGGAAATAGGTATCGGCGTAGTTCAGGCCCACCGCCACCTGGCGCAAGCGCACCTGCCCCGGGCCGGGCTCACCGACCTCGGCGTCCTCGTAGCGCAGCACCTCGGGGCCACCGGTCTGATGGAAACGTACGACTTTGGACATGCTTGTCTCTCCAATCATCGATCTGGACGCATGGCGTCAGTTCTGGGTGATTGGACTTTATGCCCTTGGGGTGCGGGGTGCTTCGCATCGGACGACAGCGGGTTTTCATTTGATGACAGTGCGGGTGGCGACCTGCCGATCACGAAAACCGTGTTTTATTCATGAGTCTCCTTGATGGTTATCCATGGCCAGACTAATACTTAAGTCTCTGCCTGGGGAGGCACGAAAAATGCAACCAAGATTCGTTATCGTTCCCGCTGTGCCGATCGAAAAGGAGTCGTTCCGCGTGGGTAGCCGCTATTACGCCGCTACCGTTTGTGGGGGTTTCGACATTTACGATAACCAAGCGAAGGAGCGGCTCAAGCCCAGTTATCCAAGCAGGACGGATGCACTGATGCAGTGCGAGCAGCTGAACAAGCGCGGTGATGCAGGCTGATCGCGCAAGCAATAGCCTTACTCGATCCCTGTGGGAGCGGCCTTGTGTCGCGAAAGGGGTGCGCAGCGCCCCCGAGATTTCAGCGTCAACACTCAAATTGCCGGGGCCGCTTTGCGGCCCTTTCGCGACACAAGGCCGCTCCCACAGGGGGTCACTTGTTCGTGGCCTCGCCCTGCTGCCAACCGGCAATCAGGCGCTGGGCATTCTCCTCGCAATCCATCCCCTGCGGCTTGTCTTCCATGCCCGCAATAACCGCCAGCAATTGCGCGCGGTTGTGCGCCAGCCGCTGCTGCATCGCTTCGATCTCCGCCACCTTGCGCTTGAGGCTGCCCAGCAATAGATCATGCCCACCCGCCGCAGCCCCGGAGGCGTCGGTGAGTTTGCGCATTTCTTCCAGGCTGAACCCGGCCTGCTGGCCGCAGGTGATGACCTCCAGCGCCCGCACCACCTGCTCCGGGTAATCCCGGTAACCATTGCCCAGGCGGCGCGCAGTAATCAGTCCGCTGGCTTCGTAAAAGCGGATACGCGATGCACTAAGCCCCGTGCGTCGCGCCAGTTCACCAATTTTCATTGCGGCAGCATTCCCCTCTTGACCTTAAAGCTGACTTTAACCTTAGCCTTCTCCCGAACCTAGCCCACGCGCGCAAAAACCGATGCGTGGCAACCCTTTGCGGAGATCGCCATGACGCCGTTCCAACCCCTGCACCTGCCCAATGGCAGTGTCATCCCCAACCGCATCGCCAAGGCGGCGATGGAGGAAAACCTGGCCAACCCGGACCAGACCCCTTCCGACCAGCTGCTGCGCCTTTACCAGGCTTGGGCCGAGGGCGGTGCCGGGCTGTTGCTGACCGGTAACGTGATGGTCGACCCTGGCGCCATGACCGGCCCGGGTGGCGTGATGCTCGATGCCAGCCAGCCACTGCAACGTTTTCGCGACTGGGCGCGCATCGGCCGCGCCCACGGCGCGCAGTTCTGGATGCAGATCAACCACCCGGGCCGACAGATGCAGGCCAACCTCGGCCAGCCCACCGTGGCGCCTTCGGCCATTGCCCTGGACATGGGCGGTTTGTCCAAGCTGTTCCCCTTGCCCAAGGCACTGGACGAAGCCGAGATCGGCGCGTTGATCCAGCGCTTTGCCCGCACTGCGGCGCTGGCTGAAGAAGCTGGTTTCAGTGGCGTACAGATTCACGCTGCCCACGGTTACCTGCTGAGCCAGTTTCTTTCGCCTCTGAGCAACCAGCGCCAGGATCGCTGGGGTGGCAGCCTGGAAAATCGCGCGCGGTTGCTGCTGGAGGTGGTCAAGGCCGTGCGTGACGTGGTTTCGCCCGGTTTCGCCGTGGCAGTGAAACTGAATTCGGCGGATTTCCAGCGCGGCGGTTTCGAACCGGCGGATGCGCGCCAGGTAGTGCTGTGGCTGAATGAATTGCCGGTGGACCTGGTGGAGCTGTCGGGCGGCAGCTATGAGGCACCGGCGATGCAGGGTGATGCCCGCGATGGGCGCACCCTGGCTCGCGAGGCCTACTTCCTGGAGTTTGCCCGGGAAATAGCCGCCATCGCGAAGATGCCGGTGATGGTCACCGGCGGTATCCGGCGGTTGCCGGTGGTCGAGCAGGTGCTGGCCAGCGGTGTGGCCATGGCGGGGATTGCCACGGCGTTGGCAGTCGAGCCTGCCCTGCCCCGGCGCTGGCAGCACGGCGAGCCGACGGCAACCGCCGAACTGCAGCCCATTCGCTGGAAGCGCAAGGCCTTTGCCGCACTGGCCTACATGGCCCTGGTGAAATTGCAGATGCGCCGCCTGGCTGCCGGCAGCCGGCCCAAGGCGCATGCGTCGCCCTTGCGCGCCTTGTTGCTGGAGCAAGGCTGCACGTTACTGCGGGTGCGGCAGTACAGGCGTATGATGAAAAGCCGAGCGGATTGATGGTGTGATCGCAGAGCCAGGGGTCACACATTCGCGCGGGGAGCACCTGCCTTCATCGGCGTCCTCTACCGGAGCACTGCCATGAACAAACCCTTTCACGCGCTGATCCTTGCACTGGCAGCGCTTTCTGCCTGCTCGTCCAACTCCGCGCTGTACCACGACCAGCCGCTGGTGGCGAAAGTCGCCAACGGCATGAGCAGAGACCAGGTCATGCAGATCGGCGGCAAGCCCGCTGCCGAGACCGAACGCACCGTGGTGCCCGGTACCTGTTTCGACTACATGTTGACCAAAGCCGACAACCGGCAACCCTACAGCGTGAGTTTCGACGGCACCGGCAAAGTGGACAATACCGCTTTCATGACCTGCGCCGAGTGGAGCAATGCCCAGCGCAGGGCCCGCCTGCCCAGCATGGGCGGCTCTAGCGGATCGGGTTACTGAGTCAGTCCAGGCATTCCCTGGCAGCCTGGCGCAATTTGTCGCCAGACAGGAAGCTGCCCTTGTAGAAGGTCGCGCGGCTGCCCTCGCGGGAATCGACTACGTCCAATACATCATCGGATGCCACGGCGCTGGGAGCCGTCAACCGGTAGCCGTGGGCGATCGATTTCTGCGTGGCCTGTGGCGCCAGCGCTTGCCACTTGGGCAGTACGCAGGCGGCGTACTGCTGGGGCGATTTGTGGGTCAGTTTGCTGGCAGTGGGTTTGCCAGGGGTTGCGCAGCCGGCAAGGCCGGTGACCAGTACAGCGGAGAGAACGATACGGAACGTAGACATTTGCAATTGGCCATCAAGAACACGCTGCATTCTAACGGGGGTTGTATTGGCTTACCAATCAACCAAAGTCTCGCTGCACGGGCCGCAACTGATATTTCTGCCAGTGGCCTGGGTGAGTGAAGGCTGGGAAAGTGCATCTGCCAATAGCCTTCGGAGCACTAACCATGCAAAAGAACACCAACAGAATGCAACTCTTCTATCAGAATGGAAAACTGATCTCTCTGACGGTTGGTGAACAAGGTCGCAGCATTTTCCGTATTACAGATGTGCCACTCGCCGAACTGCGAACGGAAGGCATGCACTCCAGCGGCTTGCTGGCGACGGACGATAAGGGTTCAGTGCTGAACGTGCAGGAAAACTCCTGATTCTGGGGGAACGGGCGCTATCGAGAACAGGCGCAGCCGGTATCAGCCACCGCGTCGCCTGCTTCGCGGGTGAACCCGCTCCCACAGGGACCCCATCAGCCGAAAGAATGCACCGCTCCCACAAGGACCCCACTTGCTGAAAGAATGCGCTGTCCCTGTGGGAGCGGGCGCGCCCGCGAACACCGGCGCAGCCGGTGCCAGCCACCGCGTCGCCTGCTTCGCGGGCATGCCCGCTCCCACAATGACCCCACCTGCCGAAGGAATGCGCTGTCCCTGTGGGAGCGGGTTTACCCGCGAACACCGGCGCAGCCGGTGCCAGCCACCGCGTCGCCTGCTTCGCGGGCATGCCCGCTCCCACAAGGACCCCACCTGCCGAAAGAATGCGCTGTCCCTGTGGGAGCGGGCGTGCCCGCGAACACCGGCGTAGCCGGTGCCAACCACCGCGTCACCTGCCGGGGGCGCTCGCTGACACCTGCGCCTGACGTCAATCCAGCGCGCCGTTCAATACCTCGTAGATGATCCCCGTAGCAACTGCCACCAGGATCAGGTCCGCACCCGCCTGCATCCATTCATAGCCATCGTAATGAGGCAGTTGCCCCAGCAGCCTGCCATCCAGCTTCTTGGCGATACCCGGCGGCAGTGGTTTGCCACGGGCCAGGTTCTTCTGAATGCCCGGGGGCAGCGCCGGCCCTGCGCTCCAGTAGCTGCGGTGCCCGTCAAGAATGCCAAGCACATCACCACGGTTTATCGACGGCCCACCATACGAGCCCCCGTGACCTTGACCATGCTGGCCCTTGTCCTTGCCGTGGCCCTGCCCTTTACCATTACCCGGGTCGGCATAAGTAAGCGCCGGCCCCACCGCCAGCGCGATCGAGGTAGCGATAACTGCCCATCGACGCTTTGCCATAGCTGTTTCCTTACACCAGAGACGTCCCAGCACTGTAGACCAAAACCCGGTTCAGGGTGAAAGTCCCCAAACCCGGGTCAGGGCTTGGCACTCCGATAGAGCATGATGGCTGCCACATCGAGTGCCAACACGGCAACGGCGAAGAGAAACATGAAGTACAGATCTTCTGGAAACATGGCCGTATCCCCAAATGGGCAGGTTTTCAGGGATGCAGCAATTCCCGTTCCAAACGCCTGGCTGAACGAGCCTCCCCCTCTGCTATCGAGATGATTGCTCCGTAACCACGACATCAGCCGGTAATGTTCCAGCGCGGCTTTCCCATTTTGCGACCACGATCGGCGCCAGCGCATTGCCGAGTACGTTCAGTGCCGTAACGGGCATGTCCATCAATCGATATACCCCTGCAATCAGGCCCACGCCTTCCAATGGCAAACCTGCCGCTGTCAGGGTTGCAGTCAGAATCACAAACATGAACCCGGGCACCCCGGCAGCGCCTTTGGACGTCAATACCATGATGAATACCAGCATCACCTGGTCGGCCAGGGCCAGTTCAATATTGTAGGCCTGCGCGATAAACAGCGTACCCAGGCCCGCAAACAGCGACGCGCCATCCAGATTGAATGAATAACCCAACGGGATCACCAGCGACGTGATCGCTCGCGGCACACCCCGTGCTTCGGTCTTGGCCATCAATTGCGGCATGACGGTGGCAGAACTCGCGCTGCTGAAGGCCAGTATCAGTTCATCCTTGAAGGCCTTGATGATCTCGAAGATATTCTCGCCAACAGCCCTGGCAACAAGGCCCAGCACGGCAATCGCGAAGAACAGTACCGCCACATAAGTAATGGCTGTCAGCTTTGCCAGCGGCATCAGTGAATCAATCCCGAAGGTCGACACGGTTACAGCTATCAGGGCAAAGATGCCGATCGGTGAGTAGGCCATGACCATATGAGTGACCTTGAACATGGTATCCACTACCGTCTGCAGCACGGCAACCAAAGGCTGCCTCCTGGGTTCATCCAGCGTAGACAGTGCCACCCCGAACAAGATGGCGAAGAACAGTACCGACAACAGCTTCGCCTCTGCCATTGCGGCCACTACGTTATCAGGAATGATGCCCAACAATACCTTGCCGAGCCCTGCCGAACCATTTTGCACCGGTGGCACTGCTTCACTCGCCGATGAAACGGCGAAACCCGCACCGGCGCCTGGCTGGAGCACGTTACCGACCAACAAGCCGAAAATGATTGCGACCCCAGTCACGACAAAGAAATAGACAAGGCTTTTTGTTCCCACCCGCCCCAGGGCGCGCTTGCCAGAGCCGGCTATGCCTACCACCATGCAGGAAAACACCAGCGGCACGATGATCATTTTCATCAGTTTTATAAACGCATCGCCCGCCGGCTGTAGCACTTGCTCGATCCACCACCCCTTGTAATCGGGAAAATGATTCAACAACACGCCAACGCATATACCGACAGCCAGACCAATTGCAATTTGCGTGATTAAATTTATTTTTATTCTCACAGGACTGATCTCTGTTTTTATAAGACACTAGGAAGCAAAGACTGCATTCAAATTCTTGAACCCCTTGATTTCGATCGGATTACCACTTGGGTCCAGGAAAAACATTGTCCTCTGCTCGCCAGGCTCACCCTCGAAACGTACAACCGGTGGAATTTCGAACTGCACGCCCAGAACTTCAAGGCGTTCAGCCAAGGCTTGCCAGCGATCCAAAGGCAATATCACCCCGATATGAGGCATCAGTACAAGGTGCGGGCCGACCTTGCCAGTGCGGCTGGTTTCAAAGGGTTTGCCCACATGCAGAGATATCTGGTGACCAAAGAACTCGAAGTCTACCCACGTATCAGTGCTACGCCCCTCGACACAGCCAAGAACCTCTTTATAGAATTTTCTTGCTTCATCCAGATCTTTGACATGATAAGCAACATGAAAGGGTGTCAACATGATGGTACTCCTCGAACGGAGCCACTATCCTCACACCGCCCGGCATTCATGTACACCAACTGACACTTGGTCTGAGCATAAGCATTTCTTATGGACATTCAAAATCTGGAAAGCCTCATATCTGTTGTTGAATGCGGCTCCATTGCGGGTGCGGCAAAGAAGGCAAATGTTTCAGCCGCTGCAATAAGTTTGCGCATTCGAAACCTGGAGAAACACTTGGGCTGCACTCTCTTCAATAGAGAGGCACACGCGATAAGGCCGACAGAAAAGCTGCTGGCATTGATTCCACGGATACGTTGCATCGTCGAGCATGCCAATCAGCTCAGGAACGACCTGAACGCCGATACGCTGACCGGGGAACTGCGCATTGGCGCCATATCAACCGCCCTAACCGGCCTTGTACCGGCAGCACTGGAGCATTTGTCATCCTCCGCGCCCGACCTCAAACTCACCATCACGCCCGGTGACTCGAAACTGCTTCATGACAAGCTGATCAATCAGGAACTGGATGCGGCAATTCTGGTGGCGCCACCCTTCAAGACAGCAAAATCGTTGAGAACGCTCACGTTGCGCAGCGAACCGCTGTGCTTGTTGGCACCTGCCGCGGCCTCCCGGGCTGAAGCGCAGGCAATGCTGGCCACCGGGCCCTATATCCGATACGCCGTCGATTCCTGGGGCGGCTTGATAACCCAGCGCTATCTGGACGATCTGGGTCTCGCGCCCAGCGTGGCTTGCGACCTGGATGCGCTCGAGGCCATCAGCCTGCTGGTGTCGCTGGGGCAAGGTGTTTCCTTGGTACCGCAATGGCCGTCATTGCTGGAGCAATCGCCAAACGCCCTCATTCTGACCGATGACCCAAGGTACTGCCGCGACATAGTGCTGGCCTACAGTGCCGGCCATCACCGCACGTCGGCAATCAAGCTGCTGGCATCCGTACTGATGGCCTGACACCCCAGTTCAGTACAGACGGGCCTTGATCAGCGGGCGCAGCAAGTAATTGAGCACGCTGCGCTTGCCGCTGAGGATATCCACCTCGGCAACCATGCCGGGAATGATCGGCAGCACCTCCTCGCCGCGCTTGAGCTGGCTGCCGTCAGTGCGAATCAGCACCTGGTAGTACGACTCCTTGCCGTGGGGCGTGTCCTCCTCGATGGTGTCGGCGCTGATCTGCTCCAGGGTGCCCTTGAGGTCGCCATAGATACTGAAGTCGTAGGCAGTGATCTTTACCTTGGCCGGCATGCCCGGCACCAGGAAGGCCACGTCGCGCGGCTTGATCCTGGCCTCTACCAACAGGCGGTCCTCCACCGGGATCACTTCCATGATCGCCTCGCCGGGCTGGATCACCCCGCCACGGGTGTTGATCAGCACGGTGTTGACCCGCCCACGCACCGGCGAAACGATCCCGGTGCGGCGCAGCTGGTCCTGGCGCTGCTGGACAATCGGCTCCAGGGCACTGAGGTCGGCCTTGCGCTGTGAGCGTTCGGTATAGGCATCCTGGAAGTAGCTGCTCTTCAGCTCGGTCAGCTTGCCGTTGAGGGTAGCGATGTCCTGGCTCAGGCGCAGCGCCTCCATCTGGCTCACCGCACGCTTGGCCACCAGCGGGCGAACCAGGTCGAGCTGGCTCTGGGCCAGGCTGATCTGCCTCTGGATCGCCTGGCTACCTTCGAGCAGCTTGTCCCGCCGCGACTTGAACAGCTCGCGCTCGGAACGCGCCAGCGGCCCTTGCGGGTCGATGTCCGATGGAAACTCGATGGCCGCCTTGCCCAGCACTTCGGCGTCCAGCCGGGCTATGGCCGCGCGCAGCACGCCAGCCTGGTTGGCCGACTCCTGGAAATTGGTGAGAAAGCGCGTCTCGTCCAGGCGCAGCAGCGGCTGGCCGACCTCCACCAGGTCGCCCTCCTGCACCAGCAGGCGGTCGAGAATGCCCCCTTCCAGGCTCTGGATCTTCTGGATGCGGCTGAACGGCACCACCCGCCCATCGCCGCGCGTCACTTCATCGAGCTCTGCCCAGGCGGCCCAGGCGACGAACAGCAAGACGCTGCCGAGCAGGGTCCAGAGCAGCGGGCGATAGACCGGGTGAGTGGTCGCCAGCAAGGGATCGGCCAGTTGCCGGCGCAGCACTACAGAACTCTTTTCAGCTGCCATGGCCGGCTCCTTCGGCGACCTGTGGCGCCTGCACCTGGTTGCCCAGCACCACCTGGTTCAGCGGGCCGTCCATGATCACCTGGCCGTTGCGCAGCACCACCGCACGGTCCACCAGCGCCAGTACGCTTTTCTTGTGAGTGGTGATGATCAGGGTACGGCGGCCCAGCCATTTCTGCAGGTAGTCGATGACCTGTTTCTCGCTGTTCTGGTCGAAGGCCGCGGTCGGCTCGTCGAGCAGCAGGATCGGCGGGTCCTGCAACAGTACGCGGGCCAACCCCACCGCCTGGCGCTGGCCACCGGAGAGGCTGGCGTTGCCCTGGATCGGCATGTCCAGCCCCAACGGGTGGGCGCGCACGAAAGTACCCAGCCCCACGCCATCGAGGGCTTCCAGCAATTCCTCGTCGCCCAGCGCGGCGTTGGCCAGGTTGAGGTTTTCGCGCAGGCTGCCGTGGAACAGCGCCACGTCCTGCGGCAAGTAGCCGATGCCGCGCTGGCGGTCGGCCGGGTCGAGCTGGCTCAGGGCGATGTCGTCCAGCAACAGCCGGCCGGATTGCGCGTCGAGCAGGCCGCTGAGCAGCCGCAGCAGGGTCGACTTGCCGGCGCCGTTGCCGCCGAGCAGCGCCACCCGCTCACCGGCCTGGATGTTCAGCGCCTGCACGTCGACCACCGGTGGGCTGTCGCCGTGGGCCAGGCGCACCGCCTCCAGGCGGTAATGCCCGTGGAGCCGGTCGCGGTGCACGAAGCGCTTGCCGGCGGGCCGCTCCTGCTCGGCGGACATCAGCTGGTCGAGGCCCTCCAGCGCCACCTTGGTGTGCTGCCAGCGGCCAAGAATGGCGGCAGCCTGGGACAGCGGTGCGATGGCCCGCGAGGCCAGGATCGAACAGGCCACCAGGGCACCGACGGTCATCGCGCCGTCGCTTATCCGGTAGACGCCGAACACCACCACCCCGACATAGCACAGCTGCTGGACGATGCTCGCCGAATAGCTGAGAGTCGAGGCCAGGGCGTGGGTCTTCATTGCGGTACCGGCCAGTTCCCCGGTGAGCGTCTCCCACTGCTGGCGGCAGCGGCCTTCGGCACGCGCAGCCTTGACCGTCTCCAGGTGTTCGAAGGCTTCCAGCAGCACGCTGTTCTTCATCGCCCCCTCGCGCAGGTTCTGCCGCGACAGGTGCCCCAGCAGGCGCTGGGTCAGTAGCCCCGGCAGCAGCATCAACACGCAGGCCACCAGCGGCACCCAGACCACATGGCCACCGATCACGGCAATGATCAACAGAAAGATCACCACGAACGGCAGGTCGCTGATCAGTGCGGCGCTGGACGAAGTGAAGAATTCGCGGACCGACTCGAACTCACGCACCTGGGTGCTGAACGCGCCCATCGACGCCGGTTTGGCGGCGATCCGGGTGCTCAGCACACGCGCGAACAGCAGGCTCGACAACTGCAGGTCCAGGCGCTTGCCGAGAACGTTCAGCAGGTGCCCGCGAAGGATCCGCAATACCCCGTCGACGATGATCGCCAGGGCCACGCCGCTGGCGAGTATCCAGAGGGTATCGAAGGCCGCGTTGGGTACCACGCGGTCGTACACCTGCATGGCGAACAGCGCCGAGGCGACCGCCAGGACGTTGGCCACCAGGGCCGCCGCCGTGACTTCCGCATAAGAGCGCCAGAGCCGCTTGAGCGGCCCGAAGAACCAGTGCTCCGGCAGGCCGCTGGCGTAGTCGCCCACCCGCCCGTCGGGGTGGTAGCGGCACTTGGCGAACACCGCCGTGCCGCTGTAAAGCGCCTCCAGAACGGGCAGCGCCATGCACTCACGGCCGCCGTCGCTCTGCGGCACCAGCACCTCGTACTGCTCACCCTCGATGCCAACCAGCAGCAGGCTGCGGCCATCGTCGAGCAACAGCAGGGCCGGCAGCAGGTAGGCGTCCATCTGCCGCAACGGCAGCTCCGCGACCCTGGCAGTGATGTCGGCGCGGCGCAGGGCGCGGGCGACCAGGCGCAGCGGCAGGCGTCCGTGCTCCAGTGCCAGGCCGTCGACCAGCTCGGCGTCGCCCAGCGGCCGGCCCAGTTGCCGGCACAGCAGCAGCAGGCCCTGGCGCAGCGGGTCGTCGTGGTTCAGGGTCACGACATTATCCGGGGTTTGTTCAACTTCCATGATTCAACCGATTCTCCAGTAATGCCCCCAACAGCCCGACCTGCGCAGCCGCCCGGTACTCGATGCGTTTGCGCTCGATGTGCAGATTGATCAATTGCCGCTCGGCCTCGAAGCGTTCGCGCTGCACATTGAGCAAGTCGATCACGTCGCGCCGGCCGACCTCGAACTGCTCGCGGTACAGCTCGCCAACCTGCTCCGACTCCGTCACCTGCTGGCTCAGCGACTGTTCCCGCCAGCGCAGGGTGTCGCCATTATCGAACAGCGTCTGCAACTGCCGGCGGATGTCACGCTGCATCGCATCGGCCGTCCATTGCGCCGACTCCAGACGCTGCTGCGCAGCGGTCGGCCGGCGGAAGTTGGAAAGCCCCTGGAAGGTATCCATGCGAAAGCGCAGCGACATCACCGAGTCGCTTTCCGGGCGCCCGCCGATCTCCCGGCGCAGCGCGGAGGCCTCCAGGTTCAACTGCGGCAGCAACGAAGCCTTGGCCTCGCGGACTTGCGCCTCGGCGACATTGGCGTCCTCCAACGCCTTGCGCTGCAACGGCGACTCGCGGATCACCCGCGCCACATCGCTGGCAGCCAGGTAGCGCTGCAGCGACATCGGCTCGGGCTCCACCAGCTCGGAGGGGTCCTGGCCAACCAGGATCGCGTACTGGTTGCGCGCGTCCTGCAGGTTGCCCTTCTCCAGCGACAGCTGTTCCTGGGCACGCGCCAGTTCGAGGTTGGCGCGGTCCAGTTCGCTGCGGTCGGCGTAACCGTCGCTGCCGCGCGCCTGGGTCATCTCGCGGATGCCGTCGAGGCGCTGGATGTGCTGGCGCACCGTCTCCACCCGGCGCTCCGAGGCAAGCACATCGAGATAGGTCTCGACGATATCCAGCGCCGCATCGTCGCGCGCCACCAGCACCGCCTCGGACAGCTTGCGCCGGGTCGCGCTGGCGCTGTCGACCTTGCTCGTCACCCTTCCCCAGTCATACAGCATCTGCGAGACGGTGACGTCGTAGACGACCTCGCCAACGTCGAACTCCTGCGGCCCTCCGGACATGGTGACGGAGGGGTAATAGCCACCCTTGGCGATCTCCACCTCGGTGCCCGCACGATCCGCCTCGGCCATCGCCGAACGCACCTGCGGGTGGATCGCCAACCCCGCCCGCACCGCCTGGTCGAGCGGGATGGCCGGGGCGGACAACGGCAGCCCCAGGCACAGGAGCCAGAGGGCTCCCGCGCCACGGCGCCGTCCCTTGAGCACGGACAGGCCGCGCATCAGACCACGACCTGTACCGTGTTGTCCTCGATCAGCAGGGTACTGCTGCCAAAGTTGTAGACATCGTAGGTAATGCCGTTGACCTGCTGGGTGGTCCCGGTGTTTACGGCACCCACCACGTTGAGGGTGTCGTTGCTCTCGCCAGTAATCTGCAGCACGTTGTTGGCATCGGTGATGGCGTCGACCTCCGCCGCGGTCAGGGTCAGCACGCTCCCCGAGTCGCCCCTGCCGAGGTCGATACGCTCGATGTTGGAGAGCGTGCCGACGCCGACCGCGTTGTAGTCAAGGTCGATGCCGTCGGCCAGGACCAACGTGTCGAAGCCGGCGCCACCGTCGATGCTGACGAAGTCGGTCGCGGTGATCTGGATGGCATCGTTGCCGTTGCCGGCCACCACGTGATCACCGGTCCCCACGTTGAAGATCAGGTCGTTGCCATCACCTCCATTGATGTGCTCCGAACTGCCGCTCGCCCCGGACATGACATCGTCCCCCGAGGTGCCGTTGACGTCGATCTGGCCGATATTCAGCGACAGCCCGTTGGGGGCCAGGGTGATGCCGTAGGCCGAGCTGTCGTTGCCATTGGTGTCGGTGGCGACGATATTGAACGAGATCTGCGAACCGAGGTTGAGGATATCGGTGATGTTCAGCCCCAGCTGGGTGAGGACGGTCGGGCTCAGCAGGTTCAGCGAGAAGTTGCCCGAGCTGTCCGCCTGGATCGGCAGCAGTTCGACGTTCAGCGCAGGGGTGATGACACGGATCACCACGCTGGAGTCCGGCTCGGTGGTGCCGCTGAAACCGAACCGCGGGTTCAGCGGGTTGAGGCTGACATCGACGCCGAAGTTGCCGATGGTGACTGGCTGTTCAATGCTGCCGCCAACGCCGATGGTCGCCACATTGCTCGGGTTGCCGGCCGGATCCTCGCCGGTGACCGAGACCTGGGCGTTGAGCAACTGGTCCAGGGTAAGGTCGATGTCCAGGTCGGTGAGCAGGTTCAGCGAAGCCAGCCCGCTGTTGTCGGCTGTCACCGTGGCGGTGGCGGTGACGCCGCCGATGTCCACTTCAACCGTCAGTTCGGTTCCTGGATCGGTGGAGATGGTCAGGATGCTGCCCACCAGCGACAGCACCGGGGTCGCAGGCGGGATGGTGTCGACGGTGAACGGCACCGGGGTCGAAGCAGTGCCGCCATTGATGTCTGCGGTAACGGTAGAGGCGCCCTCCGGGAACGGCCCCATGCCACCGCCAGGGGGAATGGTCACGGTGACGCTGCCGGCCAGGATATCGCCGGCGGTGATGGTGTGCGTTGCCTGCGTCTCGTAGCCGTTCTGCCCGGCGAAGGCGACGGTGATCACCTGGCCGACCTGCATGGTCGGGCGGATCGTCACGTCGACCTGGATGCCGTCGCTGATCTCGGCCGCGTTGATCCAGGTGTCGGCGGCTTCCGGCACACTGATGGTCGGCGGCGCCAGGTCCGGCGCGTTGATCGTCGCCGGGCCGCTGAGGTTGCCGGCAGCGTCGGCGGTGACCCCGCTGATCAGCTCGCCGGTGATCAGCGGTGGCGCCAACGGCAGGCTGAAGTTACCGGCGCCGTCGACATTCACCGTGATCGGGTTGGCGGTATCGCCGTCGATCACGAGGCGTACCTGGCTGTTCGGCTCGGCGGTACCGGTCAGCAGCGCACCGTCGGCACTGATGCTCAACAGCGGTGCCGACGGCGCCACCGAGTCGACCGTGGTACTGGCCGGGCCACTGCTGTTGCCGGCAGCGTCCTCGGCCACCGCGTTGACCACCGTGCCATTGGCCAGCGGCGTGGTTGGGGTGAAGCTCCAGTCGCCACTGCCGTCGGCGGTCGTCTCGCCGATCGGGTTGCCGCCACCATCGGTGAGGATGACGGTGGCGCCGGGCTCAGCAGTACCCGTGAGGACCACACCATTGCTCGGCTCGATAATCGGTGCGGCCGGGGCGATGGCGTCAACGGTGACGCTGGCCGGCCCGCTGGTATTGCCGGCCGCATCCTGGGCGACGGCATTGATGACTGTGCCGTTGGCCAGCGGCGTACCGGGCGTGAACGACCAGTTGCCACTGCCATCGGCGGTGGTCTGGCCGATCGGGTTGCCGCTGCCATCGGTGAGGATCACCCTGGCGCCGGCTTCAGCGGTACCACTGATCTCGGTACCGTTGCTCGGTTCGATCGTCGGCTGGCCAGGGGCTACCGCATCCACCGTGGTGCTGACTTGTGGGGTGCTGGTGTTGCCAGCGGCGTCCTGGGCCACAGCATTGATGACCGTGCCGTTGACCAGCGGCGTACCGGGCGTGAACGACCAGTTGCCGCTGCCGTCGGCAGTGGTCTGGCCGATCGGGTTGCCGCTGCCGTCAGTGAGGATTACCTTGGCCCCGGCCTCAGCGGTACCACTGATCACCACCCCGTTGCTCGGGTTGATGACCGGTGCGGCCGGCGCGACGGCGTCAACGGTGGCGCTGGTCGGCCCGCTGGTATTGCCGGATGGGTCCTGAGCCACGGCGTTGATCACCGTGCCGTTGCCCAGCGCAGGCGAAGGCGTGAAGGCCCAGTTGCCACTGCCATCGGCGGTCGTCTGGCCGATCGGGTTGC
>NZ_JAWJYQ010000036.1:0-1734 GCF_032971465.1 Pseudomonas sp. LSJ-87
CATCCTGGGCGACGGCATTGATGACTGTGCCGTTGGCCAGCGGCGTACCGGGCGTGAACGACCAGTTGCCACTGCCATCGGCGGTGGTCTGGCCGATCGGGTTGCCGCTGCCATCGGTGAGGATCACCCTGGCGCCGGCTTCAGCGGTACCACTGATCTCGGTACCGTTGCTCGGTTCGATCGTCGGCTGGCCAGGGGCTACCGCATCCACCGTGGTGCTGACTTGTGGGGTGCTGGTGTTGCCAGCGGCGTCCTGGGCCACAGCATTGATGACCGTGCCGTTGACCAGCGGCGTACCGGGCGTGAACGACCAGTTGCCGCTGCCGTCGGCAGTGGTCTGGCCGATCGGGTTGCCGCTGCCGTCAGTGAGGATTACCTTGGCCCCGGCCTCAGCGGTACCACTGATCACCACCCCGTTGCTCGGGTTGATGACCGGTGCGGCCGGCGCGACGGCGTCAACGGTGGCGCTGGTCGGCCCGCTGGTATTGCCGGATGGGTCCTGAGCCACGGCGTTGATCACCGTGCCGTTGCCCAGCGCAGGCGAAGGCGTGAAGGCCCAGTTGCCACTGCCATCGGCGGTCGTCTGGCCGATCGGGTTGCCGCTGCCGTCGGTGAGAATCACCTTGGTCCCGGCTTCGGCGGTACCACTGATCACCACCCCGTTGCTCGGGTTGACGATCGGTGCGGCCGGGGCGATGGCGTCAACGGTGACGCTGGCCGGCCCGCTGGTGTTGCCGGCCGGGTCCTGGGCCACGGCGTTGATGACCGTGCCGTTGGCCAGCGGTGTACCGGGCGTGAACGACCAGTTGCCACTGCCATCGGCGGTGGTCTGGCCGATCGGGTTGCCGCTGCCGTCGGTGAGGATCACCCTGGCGCCGGCTTCGGCGGTACCACTGATCTCGGTACCGTTGCTCGGTTCGATCGTCGGCTGGCCAGGGGCTACCGCATCCACCGTGGTGCTGACTTGTGGGGTGCTGGTGTTGCCAGCGGCGTCCTGGGCCACAGCATTGATGACCGTGCCGTTGACCAGCGGCGTACCGGGCGTGAACGACCAGTTGCCGCTGCCGTCGGCAGTGGTCTGGCCGATCGGGTTGCCGCTGCCGTCAGTGAGGATCACCTTGGCCCCGGCCTCAGCGGTACCACTGATCACCACCCCGTTGCTCGGGTTGATGACCGGTGCGGCCGGCGCGACGGCGTCAACAGTGGCGCTGGTCGGCCCGCTGGTGTTGCCGGCCGGGTCCTGAGCCACGGCGTTGATCACCGTGCCGTTGGCCAGCGGCGGCGCAGGCGTGAACGCCCAGTTGCCGCTGCCGTCGGCAGTGGTCTGGCCGATCGGGTTGCCGCTGCCGTCAGTGAGGATTACCTTGGCCCCGGCCTCAGCGGTACCACTGATCACCACCCCGTTGCTCGGGTTGATGACCGGTGCGGCCGGCGCGACGGCGTCAACGGTGGCGCTGGTCGGCCCGCTGGTATTGCCGGATGGGTCCTGAGCCACGGCGTTGATCACCGTGCCGTTGCCCAGCGCAGGCGAAGGCGTGAAGGCCCAGTTGCCACTGCCATCGGCGGTCGTCTGGCCGATCGGGTTGCCGCTGCCGTCGGTGAGAATCACCTTGGTCCCGGCTTCGGCGGTACCACTGATCACCACCCCGTTGCTCGGGTTGACGATCGGTGCGGCCGGGGCGATGGCGTCAACGGTGACGCTGCTCGGCCCGCTGGTATTGCCGGCCGGGTCCT
>NZ_JAWJYQ010000037.1:0-72563 GCF_032971465.1 Pseudomonas sp. LSJ-87
TGTCGTCTGGCCGATCGGGTTGCCACTGCCGTCGGTGAGGATCACCTTGGTCCCGGCTTCGGCGGTACCACTGATCACCACCCCGTTGCTCGGGTTGACGATCGGTGCGGCCGGGGCGATGGCGTCAACGGTGACGCTGGCCGGCCCGCTGGTATTGCCGGCCGGGTCCTGGGCCACGGCGTTGATGACCGTGCCGTTGGCCAGCGGCGCGCCGGGCGTGAACGACCAGTTGCCGCTGCCATCGGCGGTAGTCTGACCTATCGGGTTGCCGCCGCCGTCGGTGAGGATGACCGTCGCGCCGGCTTCGGCGGTACCGCTGATTTCCGTGCCATTGCTCGGCTCGACCACCGGAGCGGCCGGCGCCACGCCGTCCACGGTAATGACCGCCGGCGCACTATCGGTCCCACCGGGGTTGCGCGCCACCGCGTTGACCACGGTGCCATCCGGCAACGGAATGCCGGGTGTGAACGACCAGTTACCGGCGCCGTCGGCGGTGACCTGGCCGATCGGGTTGCCGTTGCCATCGGTGAGGATAATGGTGTTACCGGCATCGGCAGTACCGCTGATCACCGAGCCGTTACTCGGGTCGACCTGCGGAATCGACGGCAGCGACGAGTCCACGGTGGTGCTCCCTGGAGCGCCAGTATTGCCGGCGGCATCGGTCGCCGTGGCGTTGACCACGGTGCCATTGGGCAGTTGCGTGCCCGGGGTAAACGTCCAGTTGCCGCTGCCGTCGGCAGTGACTTCGCCAATCGGATTACCATTGCCATCGGTGAGAGTCACGGTGCTGTTCGGCTCGGCAGTACCGTTGATCACGGCGCCGTTGCTCGGATTGACCACTGGCGCGGCGGGTGCGATCGAATCCACCGTGGTGCTGCCCTGCGGGCCAGTGTTGCCGGCTGGGTCCTGGGCGACGGCGTTGACCACCGTGCCGTTGGGCAGCGGTGTGGTTGGGGTGAAGCTCCAGTCGCCGCTGCCGTCGGCGGTCGTCTCGCCGATGGGGTTGCCGCTGCCATCGGTCAGAATGACGGTGCTGCCCGGCTCGGCGGTGCCGCTGATTTCGCTGCCGTTGCTTGGCTCGACGACTGGTGCGGCCGGGGCTACCGAGTCCACTGTGGTGGCGGCCTGCGGACCGGTGTTGCCGGTCGGGTCGGTTGCCGTGGCGATGATTACGGTACCGTTGGCCAGCGGCAAACCGGGGGTGAAGCTCCAGTTGCCGCTGCCGTCGGCGGTGATCTGGGCGATCGGGTTGCCGCCGAGGTCGGTCAGGGTGACGGTGGCGCCCGCTTCGGCGGTACCGCTGATGGTCGTGCCGTTGGTGGGATTGATTACCGGTGCAGCCGGCGCGCTGGAATCGACGGTGACCGTCGCTGCCAGGCTGGTGTTGCCCGCCGGGTCGCTCGCCGTGACATTGACCACGGTGCCATTGGGCAGCGGCGTCGCTGGGGTGAACGTCCAGTTGCCGCTGCCGTCGGCGGTGACTTCGCCAATGGGGTTACCGCTGCCGTCGGTGAGGGTCACGGTGCTGTTCGGCTCGGCGGTGCCGCTAAGACTGCTGCCGTTGCTGAGATTGATGGTAGGTACACCCGGGGCCACGCCGTCCACGATGGTGCTGCCCTGCCCGCTGGTATTGCCGGCCGGGTCCTGGGCGACGGCGTTGACCACCGTGCCATTGGGCAGCGGCGTGGTTGGGGTGAAGCTCCAATCGCCACTGCCGTCGGCGGTCGTCTCACCGATGGGGTTGCCGCTGCCATCGGTCAGGATGACGGTGCTACCCGGCTCGGCGGTACCGCTGATTTCGCTGCCGTTGCTCGGCTCGACGACTGGTGCGGCCGGGGCTACCGAGTCCACCGTGGTGGCGGCCTGCGGGCCGGTGTTGCCGGTCGGGTCGGTTGCCTTGGCGATGATTACGGTACCGTTGGCCAACGGTGTACCGGGGGTAAAGCTCCAGTTGCCGCTGCCGTCGGCGGTGACCTGGGCGATCGGGTTGCCGCCGAGGTCGGTCAGGGTGACGGTGGCGCCCGCTTCGGCGGTACCGCCGATGGTCGCGCCGTTGGTTGGGTTGATCACCGGTGCAGCCGGCGCGCTGGAATCGACGGTGACGGTCGCTGCCGGGCTCGTGTTGCCGGCCGGGTCACTCGCCGTGACATTGACCACCGTGCCATTGGGCAACGGCGTGGCTGGGGTGAACGTCCAGTTACCGCTGCCGTCGGCGGTGACTTCGCCAATCGGATTACCGCTGCCATCGGTGAGGGTCACTGTGCTGTTCGGCTCGGCGGTGCCGCTAAGACTGCTGCCGTTGCTGAGATTGATGGTAGGTACGCCCGGGGCCACGCCATCCACGGTGGTGCTGCCCTGCCCGCTGGTATTGCCGGCCGGGTCGGTCGCCGTGGCATTGACCACGGAGCCATCCGGCAACGGTGTGCCTGGCGTGAACGACCAGTTGCCGCTGCCGTCGGCGGTGGTCTGGCCGATCGGGTTGCCGCTGCCGTCGGTCAGGGTGATGGTGCTGCCCGGCTCGGCGGTGCCGCTGATTTCGCTGCCGTTGCTCGGCTGGACCACCGGCGCGGCCGGGGCTACCGAGTCCACTGTGGTGCTTGATGGAGCGCTGGTGTTGCCGGTCGGGTCGGTCGCGGTGGCGTTCACCACGGTGCCGTTGGGTAACGGGCTGCCCGGTGTGAAGCTCCAGTTGCCACTGCCGTCGGCGGTGACCTGGCCGATCGGGTTGCCGCTGCCATCGGTCAGGGTGACGGTGGCGCCCGCTTCGGCGGTACCGCCGATGGTCGCGCCGTTACTCGGATTGATTACCGGTGCAGCCGGCGCGCTGGAATCGACGGTGACGGTCGCTGCCGGGCTCGTGTTGCCGGCCGGGTCACTCGCCGTGACATTGACCACGGTGCCATTGGGCAGCGGCGTGGCTGGGGTGAACGACCAGTTACCGCTGCCGTCGGCGGTGACTTCGCCAATCGGATTACCGCTGCCGTCGGTGAGGGTCACGGTGCTGTTTGGCTCGGCGGTGCCGCTGAGGCTGCTGCCGTTGCTGAGGTCGATGGTAGGTACGCCCGGGGCCACGCCATCCACGGTGGTGCTGCCCTGCCCGCTGGTATTGCCGGCCGGGTCGGTCGCCGTGGCATTGACCACGGAGCCATCCGGCAACGGTGTGCCTGGGGTGAACGACCAGTTGCCGCTGCCGTCGGCGGTGGTCTGGCCGATCGGGTTGCCGCTGCCGTCGGTCAGGGTGATGGTGCTACCCGGTTCGGCGGTGCCGCTGATTTCGCTGCCGTTGCTCGGCTGGACCACCGGCGCGGCCGGGGCTACCGAGTCCACTGTGGTGCTTGATGGAGCGCTGGTGTTGCCGGTCGGGTCGGTCGCGGTGGCGTTCACCACGGTGCCGTTGGGTAACGGGCTGCCCGGTGTGAAGCTCCAGTTGCCACTGCCGTCGGCGGTGACCTGGCCGATCGGGTTGCCGCTGCCATCGGTCAGGGTGACGGTGGCGCCCGCTTCGGCGGTACCGCCGATGGTCGCGCCGTTACTCGGATTGATTACCGGTGCAGCCGGCGCGCTGGAATCGACGGTGACGGTCGCTGCCGGGCTCGTGTTGCCGGCCGGGTCACTCGCCGTGACATTGACCACGGTGCCATTGGGCAGCGGCGTGGCTGGGGTGAACGACCAGTTACCGCTGCCGTCGGCGGTGACTTCGCCAATCGGATTACCGCTGCCGTCGGTGAGGGTCACGGTGCTGTTTGGCTCGGCGGTGCCGCTGAGGCTGCTGCCGTTGCTGAGGTCGATGGTGGGCACGCCCGGGGCCACGCCGTCCACGGTGGTGCTGCCCTGCGCGCTGGTATTGCCGGCCGGGTCGGTCGCCGTGGCATTGACCGCGGAGCCATGCGGCAACGGTGTGCCTGGCGTGAACGACCAGTTGCCGCTGCCGTCGGTCAGCGTGACGGTGCTGCCCGGCTCGGCGGTGCCGCTGATTTCGCTGCCGTTGCTCGGCTGGACCACCGGCGCGGCCGGGGCTACCGAGTCCACTGTGGTGCTCGTTGGAGCGCTGGTGTTGCCGGTCGGGTCGGTCGCAGTGGCGTTCACCACGGTGCCGTTGGGTAACGGGCTGCCCGGTGTGAAACTCCAGTTGCCACTGCCGTCGGCGGTGACCTGGCCGATCGGGTTGCCGCCGGCATCGGTCAGCGTGACGGTGCTGCCCGGTTCGGCGGTGCCACTGATCGTGGTGCCATTGCTGGGGTTGATCACTGGTGCAGCCGGGGCCTGGGCATCCACTGTCGTGCTCGTCGGAGCGCTGGTATTGCCAGCTGCATCCTGGGCCACCACGTTGATCACGGTACCGTCGGGCAGCGGTGTCGCGGGGGTGTAGCTCCAGTTGCCACTGCCATCGGCCGTTACCTGGCCGATTGGATTACCGCTGCCATCGGTGAGGGTCACGGTGCTGTTCGGCTCGGCGGTGCCGCTGAGGCTGCTGCCGTCGCTCAGGTTGATGGTGGGAGCGCCCGGCGCCACGCTATCCACGGTGGTGCTGCCCTGCCCGCTGGTATTGCCAGCCGCGTCCTGGGCCACCGCGTTGACCACGGTACCGTCGGGCAGCGGTGTCGCGGGGGTGTAGCTCCAGTTGCCGTTGCCATCGGCCGTCACCTGGCCGATCGGGTTACCGCTGCCATCGGTGAGGGTCACGGTGCTGTTCGGTTCGGCGGTACCGCTGAGTTCGCTGCCGTTGCTCGGGTTGATCACGGGTGCCGCTGGTGCCACGCCATCGATGATGGTGCTGGCGGGCGGGCCGCTGTTACCGGCGGCATCCACTACCACTGCTTTGACCACCGTGCCATCGGGCAGTGGGCTATCGGGTGTGTACGACCAGTTGCCGTTGCCGTCGGCAGTAGTCTGGCCGATGGGGTTGCCGTTGCCGTCGGTGAGCACCACGGTGCTGCCCGGCTCGGCGGTACCGCTGAGGCTGGAGCCGTTGCTCGGGTTGATTTGCGGCGCATCGGGGAAGTCAGGGGCCTGCACGGTCGCGGGCGGGCTGCTATTGCCGGCCGGATCGGTCACCACCACGGTAACCGTTTCACCGTTGGTCAGTGGCGGATTCAGTGGAATCTGGAATTTGCCGTCAGAGCCGACCACCACGCTGACGTCGGTTTGCCCGTCGCCGTTGATGTCGATGCCCACGGTGGCGCCCGGCTCGGCCGTGCCGCTGATGCTGCTGCCATCTGGGGCAATCTGCAGTCCGCTGGCGGGCGCCGGAGCCGTGGTGTCAGGCGGCACACTGCCGTCACCGCCGCCACCACCGCCGCCGCCGCCATCGTTGCTGTTGGCGATCGCGACGCCGCCGCCAATGATCGCAGCCCCAGCCAGCAATGCAGCGCCGGGGCTGAGCCCGGCAATGGTGCCGTCGGCGCCAGTGAGCGACTCGAACCCGGCCGCAGTTTCCTGTGGCACATAACCTGCCACCAGCGGCCCATCGGCAGCGACCGGTGGCAGGTCCACGGCCAGCAGCTTGTCCCGGTCTACCAGGTACAACTGGCTTACCGGCTGCCCCTCGACATAGAAGTTGGCAATGCGCAGGCTCTCGCCAGACTTCAGTTGTACGATCAGGTCCGCCCCGCTTTTTGTGTAGCTCGTCACGCTTTCGGGAGCAATATCCAAAACAATGTTACTGCTCTGAGTAAGCGTCAGGATTCCGTTATCGGGGATTGCGATGGGGGCGGCAGAAGTAACACTTTGAGCGAGGGGAGATACCTTGGCCTGAATCGACATACGTGACAGTCCTTTTGTCTACAGCACGACCGAGCGATCGCACGCGTATATCCACAAATAGCACGACCCCCATAAAACGCCAGACGGGCTTTAGAATATTTAAGGAAGGTCTCTTGCGGGGAGGATCATCATCAAGGTTCGCAAAAATCTACTTGATCTATTACTTTTGAGTTAGCCCTTCCTCACCGCAGGATGGCGTAACTGAAAGTTGGTGTTAACAGGAAGGTATTAGTTGAAAAGTAGCCGCCCCCACACCTTGATAAATGCAAACAAATCGTGTTTGCTTCCAGCTCCTGACGAACCTTTCAACTTGAGCCTGGGTAAGCCCGACAGCAAGGCAGATTATCGAGCAACATGAGACAGTAGGCCGCTCGGTGCTGGTCTTCGAGCGGCTCGTTCAGCGTTCCCTTAGTTGAACTTGAGCTTTGCCACTTTGCTCAGTGCCCACCCACTGAACACGTAGAACGCATCCAGATAGAAGCGGCCTTCGTAGTTCGGTAGCGGTACACGATTCAACAACAGCTCGGGCATGTCGGGCGACGGTGGAAACAGCGCATAAAAGCCGTTGGGCAACACCGCCAACGCGATGAGCAGCAGGTAGGTCACGGTCCGCAGCATGGTGGCGCGGTTATCGGACTGCTCGGCCCATTTCAGGCCGAACCAGGCGACCAGGCCGGCAACCGGCAACACCCAGAAATGCGTCGGCATTCCAATGAACATTTCCGCGACAATGCTTCTTGCTTCCAACCTGGTGCTCTCCGTTCAAATGAGCGGATTATTGCCGCTGGAGTCAGCAAATGCAAAAAGCCCGCTCTCGAGGGCGGGCATTTTGTTCGCGAGGGTCAGTCGATCATGCTTTAGAACACATCAGCGCGGCATCCAGCAGCCTGCCATGGTCGTACCAGGCATCGCGTTGATAGGCCGCGAACTGGCGCTGGTTACCCGTGCCCCGCACCTCGACCAGGCCACCCGCCTTATCGGGGTCGGTACTATCGACGAACAGTCTGACCGAGTTATCGCCATCGACCTGGTAGGTTTTCACATTCCCTTGAAGTTCGCTTTTGACGCATCCCAGGTACGCCGGCGTACTTCTTTCCGTGGCCCCGGCCGCATACCCATGGCCCTCGCGCACATCGGGGTCATGTGCGCAGCCTGCCATGAACAGTGTGGCGAAAGTGGATATCAGTATTGCACCTGCTACCGATCTTGAGCTCTTCACGCGACACGCTCCTGCCGCCCCATCGAGTAACTTGGGAAAGTGTTGCCAAGCCGCATGCCTTTTTTTGGTTTTTGTTTGCCCATGTTACTGCTCAACGTCAGCCGGGCAATATGCTTGTTTGCTATATCGGTTTCAGGACGGGCTTTCCCCGAGAAGATAATCTTCGTTCATGGATCAGCGGGCAAGTTCCAGACAGGCCAGCCTGGGCGAGTTTGCGTTGTCTTGCAGTGTATTCGCACAGGCCTGGCCGCAAGCGGAAGGGATGCTGCCTGCATCAATAGCGGCGGTAGTCCTGGCCACCATGGTATCCATCGTTGAAATGCCGGTGATGACCGCCGCCGTGATGCCCACCGTGGTGCCAGTATGGCCAGCAACCACCGAGCAGCAGCAACCCTGACAACACCACGACCCATGCAGTCTTGCGTTTCATGTGCGTACCTCCGGCCAGGTGAAACCAGGCCTTGCTTACGTTGGACCGCACAAAGGAGGGATGTTCAGGCAGGGGCCGGCCGTTGGTCTTCTTGCCAGCGATTTCATGCGCAGGACATTCCGGTACCGTATGGCCATGAACCCGCCAGAGCGCGAGCAAAACCCGACCAAGACCGGATTGCCTTCCTGCTGGTGCCCCGATTCCGGGGGGGCTGAACCCACAATCGGGGTCAGGCGATGGCCTTCAGGAACACCAGTGTCGCCACCAGATCCAGGAGCAGTACGGCAACCACCACGAAGGCCATGTAATAGCGGTCATCCTGAGTCATTTTTGCGTTCCCCGAATGATCAATGCCTCAGGGTCAAAGCAATTGCTGTTCCAAAACCGTGACACATCCGATCAGGGTCGCTCCGTCCATGCTCGGCCCCCTGCTGCCATGTGCCCGAGGAACCATGCCCTGGCCTATGCTCATGGTTTCGGAGGAAGCGAATATGTGCGGAAGGCTCAGCCAGTACCGTGGCATACATGACTTCGTTGAAACCCTGAGCCTGCCAGAGGCCTGGCGGAACAACGTCGGCGACCAGCCGCTTGGCCGGTACAACATCGCGCCGACCACGCTGGTGGCAGTACTGCGGATGGATGACGCAGGCCCACGAGCGGACCTGGTGAAGTGGGGATGGCGGCCGCACTGGGCAAACGATCGCGCTGCGCCGATCAACGCGCGGGTCGAGAAGGTGGCGCATGGCCCATTCTTCCGGGCGATCTGGCCGCACCGGGCCATCACCCCTATCGACGGCTGGTACGAATGGGTTGATGAAGGTGGGCCGAAGAAGCAGCCGTACTACATCCGCCGCCAGGATGGGCGCCCTGCCCTTTGCGCCTCGATCGGCCAGTTCACCGGCACCGAACACGACGGGTTCGTCATCATTACCGCCGACGCTCAGGGCGGAATGGTCGACGTTCACGACCGCCGGCCTGTCGTGTTGTCGCCAGAGCTGGCGTACGAGTGGATCGCGGCAGCAATGCCCAGCGAGCGCGCAGAACAACTGGTGCTCAACCTGGGTGAGCCGGCCGAAGCCTTCGAGTGGTACCGGGTGGGTATCGCCGTGGGGAATGTGCGCAACCAAGGTGCCGAGCTGATGAACCCGCTTCAGCGTATGATCTGAATGCGCAGCGATGCAGGATCGTAAGCGCGGCGCCTGCGATTATTGCGATGAGGACCGTATCCCTGCCATCAGCCATACCGAGCTGGCCAAGATCTCGCGCCTCTATGCGACGCGTAGAAGTATCTGCAGATCAGTGCTGCTCAACGAGCGCGCGCTGAATGCCATCCAGCAGGCCTAGAGGATGGCAACTCTCCAGCGCAGGGCATCCCAAGCCCGCGCACCCGATCCGCCCATTTCTGTTCCAGCCGAGCAAAGGTGGGCTGTGGATCAACGAACCAAGTGTTACAATCCGCCACTTCAAATCGGCGCCCAAGGCGCTGAACATCCGTGAACGCCGTCAGTACGACACCCGCCACACCTACGCCACCCTATGCCTGATGTCTGGGATGAACCCGCGTTCATCGCGAACCAGCTTGGTCACAGCGTCGAGATGTTGCTTTCTACCTACGCGAAATGGATCAGCTCCTCCTCGGACTGGAGGGAGCTGGAGAAGCTGCCGCCCCGAGTCGAATTGGCCCAAAATTGGCCCAAGACTGACGAGAGGGCCTAAATACACCTCTGGAACCCCCGCAGGACAAGCACTTGATTTCTACCGCCAACATCACCATGCGATTTCTTAGGGGTGTTCGGCGGTGATAAAGGGTTGATTTTGCTGGACTAAATGCCCCTCCAGTACCCTACGATACCCCATCATTGGTATCAGAATTGGTATCGCACGCGGATGGCTATCGCTTCACTCAGCGCCTCGTCGACCCAGATCGACGCGCAGCGGGCCGCATGGCTGGTCATGCTCGAGCGCCCACAATCTCGCCGACTCGGCGAACTCCAGCATGTCAGCCAACTGGTCTGCGTCAACGTCACACCGCCGGTGGGCAGATACCGCCAATTCCGTAAGCACCGTGGCCCGGCCATCAGGATCTGCTATCAGTGCGTGCTGGTCATTGAGTTCGGCCAGCCAGGCCGATGGCAAGCTCAACATTTAACCGTCCACAGCTGATCGATACGCGTTGTGTAGGATTGGCTCATCATCTCCCTCCTCATCCCCCAGTCCGGTGTCGCCGGCACGCTGCCGGCTCGCATCGTCCCCCTCCCCCAGCGCTCATTGATGTTATCCATCACCTGCATCAGCCGGTCACATGCCACCGATTGCTTGAGCGCGAACAAATCCTCTGAAAACTCACCTGGTTGCCGCAGGTCCATCAGCAGCACCTCGGCCTTGCTGTAACGGAACCCAGGCCTGAAGATCCTCCCGACCGCATCGGTGGCCAGTCGAGTCATCAGCAGCGTGTCGCAGGTTGGGTAAGGAAGCTCCACCAGCGCACCCTGGGCGTGATGCGCCTCCTCCGGATTGAACATGCCTGTGCGGATGCTGACCCGCATGCGCTTGCACACTGACCCTTGAGCCCGCAGTTTCTCCGCAGCGCGGCCAACATAAGTGGCCACGGCCTGTTTGATCGGCGCCAGCTCGGTCAACCGCTTTCCGAACATCCGACTGCAGCAGATCTCCTGCTTCGGCGGTTCGGCCTCGTCAAGTTCAAGGCATGGTGTGCCAGCGAGCTCTCGGGCCGTCTTTTCAACCACAACGCTGAACTTCTGGCGAAGTGTCCAGGCGTCAGCTTTGGCCAGGTCCATGGCTGTGCGGATGCCCATCGCTTCAAGGTGAGCGGTCATACGCCGACCAATGCCCCATACTTCCTTCACCTCGGTATTGCGCAACACCCAATCGCGCTTGAACGGATCGGTGATGTCGACGACGCCACCTGTCTGCGCCAGCAGGCGCTTGGCGGTGTGATTGGCCAGTTTCGCAAGCGTCTTGGTTCCGGCGATCCCGACACCTACAGGAATCCCCGTGCACTGGAAGATCCTCGAGCGCAGCTTTCGTCCGAACTGGGTCAGGTTTTCCTGAATACCGGAAAGGTCAGCGAAACACTCGTCGATGCTGTAGACCTCTGTTGCTGGCACCATCGATTCGATCAGCGTCATGACACGCTCGCTCATATCGCCATAGAGCGCATAGTTACTGCTGAAGGCCATGATGCCGTGTCGGCGCAGCTTTTCCTTCGCTTGGAAAAACGGCTCGCCCATCTTCACAAATGGCTTAGCGTCGTAGGATCTGGCAATCACGCAGCCGTCGTTGTTGCTCAACACGACGATTGGGGTCTTGGCCAGGTCCGGCCGAAACACACGCTCGCAACTAGCGTAGAACGAGTTGCAATCAATCAGCGCAAACACCTGGTCACTGCGCATGGTCACGAACGCTGTAACGCACAACGCCCCATATCACGAGCTCGTCGCCTTCCATGATGTATCGCGGCGGATATGCAGGGTTCTCGGACTTCAAGATGACCACGCCATCGCGCCGGTGCAGGCGCTTGCAAACCGGCTCACTGTTAACCGCGGCAATCACCACATCGCCGTGTTCAGCCTCGCGGCCGCGATCGACGATGACGATGTCACCGGAGTAGATCCCTGCCCCTTGCATGCTGTCGCCTTCGACTTTCACTAGATACACATGGGGCGCGCGGAGGTCGAATAACTCATCAAGGGAAATATGGCCTTCCAGGTGGTCCGCAGCAGGCGACGGGAATCCGGCCGGCACGCGAAACGAATACAGCGAAAGGGGTTCGGTACCGCCGGTTGGCGTACCCAAGAAAGTGATGGTCATGGTGGAAGGTCCGAAGCAAACTGTATGCATATACAGTAAATCCGGCATCAGCTGCTCGGTCAATCCTGGGCGATGAAAATTCTGACGGGCGAGAGGGGAAATTATGTGCGGACGGTACTCGATCTATGAGTCGATGGATCACTACCTGCGACAGCTATCGCTGGATCTGGTCGTAATCAATGGTTACGACCATGAACCGATCAGTCGCTTCAATGTGGCACCTTCGACCCGCGTCGAGGTCATCCGCAGAGTAGACGAGGGGTTGAGCGTGGATAGGGTCAAGTGGGGATGGTCGCCTTTCTGGGCGAAGGGGATACGCCCGGACCCGATCAATGCCCGGGCTGAGACGGTGGTGATGGGAAAATTCTTCAAGGCTCTGTGGCCGAACGGAAGGGCTTTGGCGCCGGCAAATGGCTGGTTCGAATGGGTTCCAGATCCTGCAGACCCGAAGCGAAAGCAGCCGTACTACATCACGAGCGCCGATGGCGGACCTCTATTTTTTGCCGCGCTCGCAGAAGTACATCAGGGTCTGGAGCCAGATGAGCGGGATGGATTTGTTGTCATCACAGCCGCTGCTGATCAAGGCCTGGTCGACATCCACGACAGAAAACCCCTGGTGCTCTCGCCTGAAACCGCTAAGGAATGGCTGGATCCAGCCACATCAGGCGAACGCTTGGAAGCCATTGTCGAGGTTGGATGCCGGCCGGCACAAGACTTCCGATGGTTTCCAGTTGGCAAGGCCGTGGGGAATGTTAAGAACCAAGGCCATGAGCTGATTGAGCCGGTCAGTGAACAGAACCGCCAGGGCAACCTAGAGCTCTAAGCTGGTAGTCGGTTACCGCCTGGAACTGCGATTCGGCAATTAGCCGCAAGCGCTCGACCTTTTCGGCAGATTCGCCTGCCGCCTGAGCCTCGTGGTACCGCTTCATCGCAGCCACAGCATCGCCGTACATAGGGTGATCGGGTAACAAGGGTGGCGGTTTGTCGCTCATTTGCATCCCCGTGGCGGGTGTCATTGGATGGTGGATGGTGGCTGACCAGCTGCGACCAGCTGGTAGTCAATGGCCGCATTGTAAAGCGAGTCGGCCAGCAGACGTAGGCGCTCAACTTCTTCAATGGACGCACCATTCTCCTCGGCTGCTCGATGCTCACGTATAGCTTCCAAGGCTTGACGAAGCAGGGGTTCGCCAGCGAGAGCTATGCCTTCCAACGTTCGTTTCATCGTCTGCTCCAGCTATGGGACCAGAGCATTATAGGACGATTCACATAGCTGCCCGGCTATTCTGGCTCGGTCATAAGCTTTCGCCAGCTCTCCCGCTCGTGCATCAGCCCGGTCGCGCAGTTCGGAGAGCACCATGGCGGCGCGGGTGGCTGCCTGGCCTCGGGCGATAGCGGCGGTATCCGTGCCGGGGCAACTGACGGTGGTGGCGAATTTGGCGCCTTCGTCGCGCAGCCGCTGGCCAGCATCATCAGCGCCAGCAGCGCCAGAATCAGCAGTCGTTCGTTCTTTCTGGGCATGGGCTCTCGCCTCCTCCTGCGCCATGGCGCGTCGTTGTTCTTCCTGGCGCGCATCCCGCTCGCCGATCACCTCGGCCAACCGGTCACCGCTATCTCGTTGCGCTGATGCCTGTCCGGCGTTCGCTCGCTCGATCGAGATGCCGTGCTGGTATGCCGCCCAGTGGGATCCCAGCAGCACAAATACCGCCGCTATGGCCCCCCCCTTCATGCCAGCGCCCGCCGAATGCCTTCGTCGATCACCTCTGCCTTGTACGGATTGCCGCCGTTCTCGTGGACGATGATGCCGACTACGGCTTCGCGCAGCACCTGCGGCCTGGAGATGTCGATGGAGTCGAGCACGCCAACACCCAGGCGCTTGGCGATGGCCTGGGCGTAGGCCTGGGTATTGTTCTCGCTGGACGGCGCCCAGCGGCTGATGAACTCCAGCGGGGTATCGATGCCTGGGCGGCCAACCCCGGGCATACCATCCTTGCCCCGATAGTTCAGCAGCAGCTTGCCCAAGGCCCGGATGCCATTCTCTGCTTGGTCGAAGCGGGCAAAGCGTGGCTTGGCAACGCCCTCCTCCAGGCCGAGCTGGCCCTGCCAGGCGTTGCGCGGGTTGAAATCGATGTTGCCGGGGTTGTTGTTGCGGATGCCGCGTGCGGTCATAGGTTTTCTCCAGGCAAAAAAATACCGGCTCTGAGCCGGTTGTGTTCGAAAGGCAGGTGATTGTTCAGCCGGATCACGCCGGCGGCGCGGGCCACTCGATGTCGTTGGGGTAGCTTTCCTGGTCGGGTAAGCGGCTCAGCGCCACGCGGTAACGTTTCCAGGCGATCAGCAGAGCGGCCTCAGCTTCGGTGGCCTCGTCAAGCTCAACGGCATCCTGCAGCGGGGCAATCGCTGCATCGGCCACTGCGCGCCGCTGCGCCTGTTCAGAAACCACAGCGGCCAGCAGCTGCTCAGCGGAAGCTTGGGCCTTGGCCTCGGCGGTGATGACCTGCGACCAGTCGATTACACCGGGAGTGGCGGGTAGACGTTCGCCCAGCTCCAGGCCGGGCAACTGCACCTGACCGTCACCCGGATAGAGGTCGACCGGGAAGCGCGCCCCCTGCGGTGCATCGGCGTCGTGAGGCAGCATCAGGGTCAGCACCAGGTCGCCGTTGATACGCTCTACAGGGGCAATCACGAAATCACAGCCCACGGCCTCGGACGGCAAGGTCGCGCCATCGGACAGGCGCGAGAAGTCCAAGGCCAAGCCGTTCACTTCCAGTGTGTCGCCGGCCTTCGCAACCGAGAGGCGGACATCAGAACGAACCGGGGAAAGCTTGATAATCATTAGAACCACCTCCCCAGCGCTAGCGCGCCGATTGTCACCAAAGACTGATCGCCTGACACCCAGGCGCCAGTAGATGCAATGCCTAACTGAACCCCCGATGCGGAAACGTTCCTTGCATACACTTCTTTGGTCGTTCCGTAAATCTTCGCCGCGTAGTTGGTAAGATCGAGTTGAGGCAGAACAACCGGCGCCTGACTGAAATAACTTGGGTAGGTCCAAGAAGCTTGCAGGTTGGAGTTATTCGCGAAGGTTAAATTCAGCCCATTCGCATAGCAAACCAGGCACCCATTGGCGAATTTGAAGTAGGTTCCGTTGGCATTCGATCCAGTTTCCATGATCGCCCCATTTGGAACCCCACCACTTTGGCTGACGGTACCAAGAATCGCTGCGACCGCCGCAGCGCCCAGGCCTAAGCCGGTGCGCCCGAGCGCTGCGGTGTTGCCGCCGGTACCACCCTTGGTCACCGGGACCACGTTCTCGGTCGAGACCGAGCCCAGGCCGGCCAGCGTCGAACCCCAGGTGTTGGCGATATCGTTGAACTTGTCAGCCAGGGTCTTGGTGTAACCCTGAACCGGCGCGATCGCATAGGTGCCGCCGGCTACCGTTACCCCTTTGTATGCCGGCAAGATGCTCAGCACCGTAGCGCTGGCAATGTTGGTCACCTCATACCAGTTGCCGTCTGGCCCCAGAAGCGCATCGCCCACCCGGGCGTTCGCGGAAAAGTTGGTGCCGGTACCGGTCACCGTTGTTTGGCCAGCCGTGATCGCGACCGTGCCTGTCCTGTACCAGGGCATAGGATGCTCCGATTAGTTGAATGGGAATGGGAGATCGTCCGTTTTGATGACGAGCGCCTGCGGGTATCGATCGGTGGGTATGTCGAAGTAACTTTGTGCTGCGGTGGTACTCAGCACCATCGTGGTTCTAGCCGCATCACAGCACATGAAGTAAATGCCACCAGCGGCGCCATATGCCCCATCCATGTTTGCCTGCATATAAACGCCAGCTGGGAACGGATTTCCGGGCGAGGACATATTGTCCATTGCACCCTGTCCAATCGACCTGGAGAAGGTCGTGCTGGCTGCGTATTCGCCGGCTCCAATTGAGATGAATACGCGTGCAACGCAATAGTAGGGCCCGCTGCTAATGAAGCGTGTTGCCTGTTTTGTGGCGCCTACAAACGGCATCCCGTAGAGCCGGATACCGTTCCATATAGTCGGCGTAGGCGGTGGCGGAGCCTGAATCACCGAAACAATATCGAGCGGGCGCTGCAATGAATTGAAAGTCAGCGCCCCGGACTCGTCGTAGCACTTCAGCCCGGCACCATTCAGGTTGTTCCGCATGGTGTCGAAGTAGTAGAACTTCGTGGATGGGCTGGCTCCGATAAAATAAAAGGTGGTGGTGTCCCCCGACTTGGACGAGCCACAGGAAATTCCCGAGCCCGTGATGAAGACGATCGGCGCAACAGCTCCGGTAACACTAAATCCGTGGATAGGATCGGCAAGGGAGGACTCGGCAAAACTGCTGCCTTCGTTCGGCGGTAGTTGCGCCGAACGGTGATCGAGCCGGGGCCAGTTGAGTTGAAACGAGAGATAGCCGCTCTTCAAAAGCCCATAAGTGATCTTCTCAGTGTCGAACAGGAGGCTTCCATCCTCCTTGTAGACCTTCAGGCCTGCGGACATCAGTAGTATCCATAGTGAATGCGGCAGTTGAGTGAGTAGAAGCCCCAGCCGCCGGGGTAGGAGTACTGCCACGAAAGGGTGGCGGCAGAGGCGCCCACGGCCAAGGTCACCCCAGGCCGCTTGCCGAGGTACTTGTTCTGAGCGGAAAGCTCGGTGATGGCGTAAAACAGCGTCTTTCCTGCGGGTGCCAGGGGAATCGAGAGCGACCCATTGGCCGCCCCCGTATCCACATAGCCCATCATCTGGCTGATCGAGCTGGTCATATCCAGCAGCGCCAGGCCGCTCGGGTCGTAGACCTTCAGGCCTGCCGTCATACGTTCACTCCCAGATCGATCGCCAGGTTGCCGTTGGCGTGGAAGATGCGCAGGCGCTGGTTGTTGATCAGCAAGCGGCCCTGCCCTGCCACCGTGCCGTTGATCTCGAACGTCCCGCTCTTGTTCAGGATCCAGCCTTGCTGGCCGGCCACGTAGTTGGTCGAGCTGATGTAGCTGCCGATCTTGGCGTTCGTAATGGTGCCGTCTTGGATGAAGGCCTCATTCATGAACACCTGCCCGCCCTGTACCGCGAACGGCGAGGAAAGCGTGCCATTGATGCCGTTGACCACTGCGAAGAGGTCGGCCGACACTAGGAACTTGCTCTGCAATCCGGCCGGGCCGTTCTCGATGCCAAGGCCGATGCCGGCTGCCACGTATTGGCCTTGGGCGTTGACCTGCATCTTGACCGACCACATAGTGCTGGCCTTGTCGTCGAGCGCGGCCAGGGCCTGGCTGGTGATCTGCACCGCAGCGCTGGTCTTCTGGACTTCGGTATTGGTTTTGCCAATCTCCCCGTTGGCCTTGTCCAGCCCGGAGTTGAACGACACCTCCAGCGTCTCGGTCTTCTTCGCTTGGGCGTCGATTGCGGTGGCCCGCGTCTTCGATTCCTCGGCTATCTTGGCCGTGCTTTCCCAGCCCTTAAGGGCCGCAGACAGCTCACCCTCGGCATTGTCGTCCCGCCCAGCCGTGTACACCGCCTCAATATTGGTGCGCATCGAGGCAACCGCCTGGTTGGTGTCTGCTTGGGCCTGCTCAACGACCTGGATCTTGCCGGTGTTTTCGTCCACCTGGGCGCTGACGGTTTCGACCAACAGGCCCAACGCCTCGTCCGCATCCGCCCGAACAGTCGCCTCGTTCTCTACAGCCGCTTCCCGCGCCTGACGCTCGCCTGTCACGGCGCCGTCACGGTCAAGCTTCTCCTGATCGAGTGCTTGATTAGCAGCATCGACCCGCGCATTGACCGACTGCAGGCGCGAGGCAGTCGAGCTCTCGTTGTTGGTGACCGTGGTCTCCAGCTGCGAAATGCTCGCGGTGTTGCCGGCCACCTTGGTATTGACCTCGGTGAGTCGGCTGGCCGTCGCGCTCTCGTTGGTAGCCACCGTGCGCTCCAAGGACCGGACGCTTGCGATGTTCTCATCGACGCGCGACTCCACCACAACCAGCCTGGTGGCCATGGCTTCGTTCTGCGTTGCGCGCGTGCGCGTCTCTTCCGAGACCTTGGCCAGGGTGTCCCAGCCCCGCAATGCATCGTTGAGGGCCCCTTCCCTGTTGTCGTCGCGGTAAGCCGACTGCACGGCCTGGAGCATGGCCGCGCTTACCATGACCTTCCCGTCGACGGTGGCGATGTCGGTGGTGTTCTTGGCCACCGCCTGCGCCAGGCCATTTGCCGTCGACGCAACGCTGCCGATATCGACCCAGTAAGTCGGGTTCGGCGGGGCGTTGCTGCCATTGGCTGCCGCCGGTACCGGCGCAATGGCCATGTACAGACGCTGCCCGCTGCGCACAGCGTCGTCCTTGGCGTAGGCGTTGGTGGCCACGTACTCGAGCGGGTCAGTCAAGTCAGTGATCAGGTCCTCCAACTCCTGCTTGGCCGCCTCGATGCGGCCATTTACTGACTCCGGACCCTCGCCGGAAATCTTCTCGATTTCGCTCAGCAGATTCTGCCCAAGCTCGCTTTCGGTGATCTGGCCACTGATCAGCTCGAGCACCGGGCTGGCATCCGCCCCAGACTGGCCAAGCACGCCATTGCCAGCCGGGTACCATGGGCCGATGTTGCCGGTTCGGTCCACCAGGCGCGCCCAGAAGAAGAACGACACACCGGCTTTCAGGCCTTGCATTACGTGCTCGGTCTGCGGGTAGGCTAGGTCGGCGAGCTTCGTTGCTGCCTCCAGGCTGTTCGTTGGGCTGTACCAGATCTCTGTTCGCTGGGTGTCCTCGGCGCCTGGTGGAATTCCCCACTTCAGCGATATCCCAAAGATCAGCGAACCGGCAGTGAGGTGCGTCACCGCAGGCGGTGGCGTGGTCTTGCCGGCAACATCTGTCAGCACGGAGGAAGTCGGGATAGAAGAAACGTCCATGGCATTGACCGCACGCACGCGGGCCATGTACTGGCCGGCATACACCCCACGAACATCCACCGCCAACTCACCAGTGCGCGGTACCTTGATCCAGTCACGGGAACCCCATCGCCATTCCACATCGTATGCAACGGCACCGGGTGCAGCGTCCCACCCAATGGTCATGGTGGTTACCGCTATGCCCTGGTCCACAGCTGAATGGCTGCTGATCAGCACTCGGGCCGTGGCTTCTTGCACCCCTGGTGGCAACACACTGATCGGCCTGTCGTCGATCATGGTGCCGTGGTCGATTGCGTCGAACTTGCTCGGTTCGTGCTGAATCAACTCGAGCTGGAACCGGGTCCACTCCGGCCGCGTCACATTCCTGACGTAGAACTGCATCAGCTTGAGGTCGTCGTAGTCGATCGCCCAGCCGCATTCCGGCTGCGGGGACTCGCTGTAGTCGGCCATCACCGTGATCTGCCGACCGGAGACGGAACGCACCTGGCGCATCTCGGCCTTACCGCTCGGAAGGTTGACCAGTAGACGGGCGCCGGCTGGCACATCCGCGTCCCGGTCGAGTGTCACGACACGCCCGGATACAGCCGCGATCCTACCGCCATTGGCCCGGCCAGCCAGCATGGAGTCGGACAGCGCAATCACTGTACCTGGCTTCGGGATGTAGCCATCGAGACCTACGTTGATCGTCGCGCCGCGGATCTGCAATTGCTCGGTCAGCAGTGCCCACTTTCCCGCGCGTTGGGCCTGGCCACGGCTGGTGCAACCCACGGCCTCGACGGACACATCACGCACACCGTACTCAGCCATGGCATCCTCATCGAACACCGGTTCCTTATCCGTCTCAAAGCCCTGGTCCGGATCATCGAACGAGACCATGGCGAGGCTGTGGCGGTCACGCCATTTGCTGCCGGTGTACTTGATCACGCCGTCGCCCAGGATCTGGGAGGGGCTGTAGGTGTACACCGGGTCTTGAGGCATGTCGGCATTCACCGCGATCTGGCTGCCATCCCAATAGGCCAAACCATGGAAGATCGCGGCTAGGTCCTGCAGCACTGCCCAGGCGTCGGCCTGCTTCTGCAGGTAGAGGTTGCAGGTGAACCGCGGCTCCATACCACCCTGCCCTTTCCCGTCCGGAACCAGCTGATCGCACCACTGGGCGATACGGTATAGCGACCAGCGGTTGATCATGGACGCATCAATACGATCGCCCAGGCCGTAGTAAGGATGCAGGGCCAGGTCGTAAAAGACCCAGGCCGGGTTGTTGGTGTAGGCCTCCTTGAAAGATCCGTCCCAAACGCCATTTGTGGTGCCCGCACCCGAGGTGGCATAGGTTCGGGTCTCAGGGTCGTAGTTCATCGGCACGCGAACTATCCGGCCCCGCATCAGCACAGCGATTTTCGGAAAGTCTCCACCGAACTGCTGGGCGTCGTATTCCACGCAACCAACCGCCGTGAGCGGGTATTCCTGGTCACTATCGACCACCTCAGCGATCGCCTCGACGACCATGGCGTCTTGCACCAGCGAGCTGTTGGCCTCAGGCGTCAAGCGGCGTGCACGGATTGTCCAGCTGGTACCTTCTGGCAGCTCGATGCGATGCGACCGCTCGTACTTGGTGACGTTCTTGCGGCTCACGCTCGACGCCAGCACTTGCTGATATGAGCCGCCATCAGTAGCTACGTCGACTGCATAGTCGATGCGTACGCCGTTGATGTTGCCGCCGCTGTCTTGGGCCTGCAGCACAGGCCAGGAGAACCGAACTCGAACGGCATCAATCACGGGGTTGTTGATCGAGTGGACCCAGGATGCGGTGGTGCGCAGCTCCTGGCCGACCTGGATCTCGTTGCTGGACTCCGTCACGCCATCCAGGCGCTCCTGATGCAGTTCGCCCGAGCGAAACTGCCACTTTACCCCCGGGTAATTGATCGTGCCGTCCTCGGCCATGATCGGCGTCCCGTCGAGCTTGACCGAACGCAGGCCATTCACCGGGCCAACGATCGGCCCCCAGCTCCACAGGTAGACCAAGCGTGCCGTGGAGATCGACGGCACGCTGTTCGAAGCGATGCTGGGCTGCTTCTGCTTCTTGCTGCCGCCCTTGTGCCCGGTGATCTGGCGCCGTTGCGCACGCGGGGCCGGGGTTTTGCGCTTCACTTCTGCGCCCATTCTTCCTCCAGAAACAAAAAAACCTGCCGAAGCAGGTCAGGGAATCGAGCCGTGGCTACAGCTTGTCTTGTGGGTACACCCCGCCGGACTCGATAGCCCCGCCGATCTCCCGTTCGCCGTAGAGCACCGGATAGGGGTTGCCCTGGGCGATGGTCGTCACCGCCGAGCCGAAGCCGTAACTGGGGTTGTTGCCGTCCTCGTTGCGGTCAAGGCTGCCGGTCTTGGCTGTTGGCGAGAGCATCTGAACCGCCCCGCCCAGGGCAAGGGCAGCACCACCGGCCATCATCGCAATGCCCACACCTGACGAGAGGCCGCCGGTGAACACCCCGGCGACCACCAGCACAGCGCCAAGCACCACCTGGAACAGGCCGCCCTGTTTGCTGCCCTGGATGATCGGCGCAATGCGGATTTCCTCTGCATCGCTTCCCTGCAGGTCCAATTCCTCAATTCCCAGGTTGCGCCGCCCCGAGAACACGGTGAACACCAGGCCGCGCTCCTCGCCCGTGGCCAGGAACTTTTCAAAGCCTGGCACCAGGCTGCACAGCGCCTGCACGGCGTCGCGCGGGCTCTGGACATCCAGCAGATACTCCCGCCCGAAGTGTTTGCGGAGCACGCCGTAGAGTTTCACCGTTCGCTTCATGGCTGGTAGTCCTTGTGCCGGAGGATCAGCCGGCAACGGTTGGCCATCGACCAGCCGTAGATATCGCGGGTAGAGGCCCGGCCGGCCATATGGTGGTAGATGAACGGGCCAGAGCCGCCCAGCGCCGGAGCATCCTCGCTGACCAGGGCGGGCTCATTGCCGAGGTAGATTGCCGCGTGGTTCGGGTGGTAGCACGGCCGCCCAGGTGACGGCACCATGAAGACGAGCATGTCGCCGCGGCGTGGCTCGTCGACCTGGTAGAAGCCGGCACCCTTGAAGTTGTCCTCGTACAGACTCGGGCCGTCGGCCTGCTCCCACCACAGATCCTTGCGCTCGAAGTTCGGTAAGTGCAGCCCGGCCTCGCGGGCATACCAATCGCGGCAGGCGCCCCAGCAATCGAGCAACCCATGCGAGAACTCTCGGCCCAGCAGTGGCGCGGTATAGCCGGAAGGCTTAAACCATTCCATGTCGCCCCCGGGCCAGGCCACAATCCCCCATGGAACTTCATGCAGCTCGCAGCTGACGCGATCAGCCATGCTCGGGCGTGGGCTGGCATCGGGATGGCTGTGGATGATCGCCAGCAACTCGCCGCGGTCTTCGGCTGCCGCCAGGTCTTCATGGTGCAGGGTGAACTGGTCGCGCGGCGTCCTGGCCAGGTTGCGACACGGCACGTACTCGCGGCCCGCTTCGGTCTTGATCAGTACGCCACACGCCTCGGCCGGGTGCTCGCGTTCCGCATGCTCGCGAATCGCGGTCTGCAGCTGTTGGTTAATGCGCATGGTTACCTCGAACTGGCTATCAGGCTTGCGCCCATTGAGCCGCCGAAACGGCGGGTGTTGCCGCGCAGCTTGCAGCTGTTCCAGCGGCCGCCGCACCGATCGAGCGCGGGGTTATCGGTGGGCTCGTTTTGCTTGGTGAACATCGCCGCGCCGGCATAGGCGCATGCCTCGCCTCGGTACCCGCCGCGCGTGGCCCAGCGGCAAAGCTTGGTGATTTGCTGACTGGGCAGCTGTACGCCACCCAAATCGAGTGGGCTCGACAGCTGGAACGTCACTTGCTCGCGGTCCTCCTCGGTCTTCTGTTCGATGAACCAGAGGTTTTCCCGGGCTTGGTTAGCGGCGTTGGGATTGCCGTCCTCAAAATTGGCCGCGTCCAGAAAGTGCCGAAAGGTCTCGATGACTTTCACTCGGGCGCCGGCCAGATCCTTGAGGGCCAGGCACAGCGCCGATACCGCGCCGCGCACACCGCCGATCTCGTTCACCAGCTGCAGGGTTGGTGTGGCCGGCCTGCCGTCGCCACGGATGTCGAAGCCCTTGGCCTCGATCTGGATCGGCTCGTACAGCTGACCTCGCCAGATGATGTCGCCCTCTTGGGCGTGGCCATGGAAGCGCATGATGTTGCCGCCAAGGCGGGTGGCGTCCACCTCGTACAGCCGAATCTGGTTGCCAGGCTCGAGCTTCTGGATATCGGTCTCAAAAGTCATGGAGGCCTCAGAAAAAAGAAACCCCGCGCGGGCGGGGTCAGTAAGGGGTGAAGACCTGCTTCATCGTGAAGCTGAGTTTGAACAGGCCGGCGCCTTGGGGGTCGAGTTTGTAGTCCTTGACCTTGTACCGGCCCTGGGCGCCGCCTGGCGGCGTCCAGAGGAACGACTTGTAGCCTTCGTGCCGGTCAAGGAAGTCGCGCATCAGGCGCAGTTCCTGGCCCTCCTCCAGGCCTCCGATAGCCTGGTGCGACCACTCCTGCGACTTGCCGTTGATGCCGGTACCGCCTGACTGGACGTAGCCGTCCCCAAACTCGTTCTCCCAGACCCGGTGCTTGATCTCGCCAGAGGCGCCGACCCTGGTACAGAAGCTGAATGTCTCGGACATTACCGCCTCCACATCGAGCCGCCCTGGGCGAACTCTTCGTTAACTACCTCACGGATGGTTTGCCTGAACGCCTGCCCCATCATCTCTCCTTGTCGCCGCGCCGCTTCATCGCTCATTCCCGGCTGGGCCTGGACGGTAACCGGTGCGTGGATGGTGATGCCGCCGCGCAGCCCAACACCGGCGCCAGCGTCATTCGCATTGCGCAGATACTGAGTCAGGTCGCGGTTTTGGTTGGGGTTCAGCACGCGCTCACCTCCATCAAGAAGCCACGTGCCCTCGCGGGGAATGCTGTCGATACCATCGTGGGCCATACCCATCAGCGCAGTAGATGCCACGCCAGCAACCATGGGCGCGGTCGCAGCGGCAGCTGCGGCTGCGGCTGCGGGGGCCGCCGCGGGGCCGACAATCGGAATGGCTGCGGTGGATGCGAAGGCCGCTAGACTGGCCTGGAAAGCTGTTGCTTGTGCATTGGCAACCATCGCCATGCCGGCGGTCGACTGCGTCGTTTTGCCTACCAACAACTGCACTGTCTGGTACACCAGCCACTGGGCAGCCATGTCTGCAAGAGCGCCGACGAAGGCCTTGCCGAAACCGGTGATCATGTCCATCAGAGCATCGCCAGCGTCCTCGGAGCCGGTGGCCACGTCAGAGAGGAACGAACTCAACTCGCCCTTTGCGCTACCGAGAATCGAGGTGGTGGCGTCGGCCGCCATAGCTGAATAGTTGGTGGCTGCGTCGGCGAAGTTTTCCCAGGCGCTGGTGACACCATCCATCCAGTTGCTTTGCGCTTCGTCTACCTGGTTGTAGTAGTCCTGTTGCAGCACCAGGCGCGCCGCAAGCGCTTCGCTCAGCACCTCGGTTTCCTGATCGTACAACTCGGCACTGATATCGCCGCTGTTGCGCTGCAAGACCAGCTCGCGCTGCCGGCGGTTGAAGTCCTCCTCGATCGCCAGGCGCTCCTTCAAGCGCTCCTTGTACTTGTCGCCGCGGCCCGCGCCAGACAGGTCCTGATCGAAGCCGCTCCTGGCTGTCTGGTAATCTTCGCCGACGTTGGCTCGGAAGGCGGCGAGCTTCTTCGCGTCCTCGTTCTCCTGCTTGATCTTCTTGAGCTGGTCGAGCTCAGCGGCGAGGCCCTTGAGTCGATCCTGCTGCTGAACGCTCAAGCCGCTCAGCTTCCCGGATTCGAGCTCGAACTGCAGCTTCGCCACTTCCGTGGCGTCCTTGCGCTTGTCGACCTCAGTATTGATCAGCGCGATCTGGCGCTGGTAATTTTCCTCAGTCGTCTCGAAGCTCTGGTTGAGCTTCTTGGCCGCAGCCTCCGCAGCTTTGGCAGCCGTCTTTTGGGCATCTGTTTGCCCGAGAATCCCAGGGCTCCCAGCTTCAGGCGGGATGAGCTTCGGTAGATCAGCCGCCGCTTTCCTGGCCTCTTTCACATAGTTACGAATCACATCCCCTGACCAGGGCTTATTGAAAGCATCCGCAACTTCTGACATTACACTGCTAGCAGTTCTAGAGTTGATAATGGCGTCACTAGTCAGCTGCTCAGCGTTCTTTTTGAAGTCCTTAGACATGTCTCCGAACGTGATAGAGCCCAGCAACGTATTTGCAGTAGCTCCGATGCTTTGCAGGTAGGCCATTGTCGTGGAGAACCCACTAACTATGAGCGCTGCGGCGATTTTGAAAGCACGTGCTGTTCCATCAGCTAGGCTTGCAGTAATCGCGGTTACCTCAACCAAGTCATCCGCAAACTCGTGCACCACGCTCCTCAGCCCGCCAGCCTCTTTGGCAGTGTCCGCTAAATCTCTAGCAAGCTGTGCTAGAACTGGCATAAATTCCGCAGCCAGAGCAGTTTTCGCCGAATTTGCGTATTGCCCGATAACAGTAAGCTCGGCGTTAAATTGCTGGGCAGCGCCTATCGTCTGATCGTCCATGATCATGCCGGCAGTCTGCGCGGCATCCCCGAGCTCCTTGAGCTTCTTCCCCCCATCAGCAAGCAGCGGAAGCAACGCCGTAGCCTCGTCTGCAATAGCCTCCATAAAGAAGGTCATCTGAGCCTGGCTTACGTTTGCTTTTTGCAAGCTACTGACGTACAGCTGAAGAGCGTCAGCGCTGTTTAACTTGCGAAACTGCTCAGCTGTAACACCAACTTTCGGAGCCACTGTCTCGAAGAAGTTTTTGAGCTCACCACCGCCAGTGGCCAAGAAATCGCCAACCTTGTCGTTGGTGTCCTTGAAGATATCCGATAGCTTGTCCTGCTGTAGCCCAACAGACGCAGCCGCCGCCGCGTATCGCTGGAATTCAGTGGTAGTAAGGCCTGCCAGCGCTGAAAGATTGGATATTTCCTTTGCGGCGGAAGCAGAGCTCGTTACCAGAGCTGCTACAACCGCAGGAATGGCAGCAAATGTTGCACCGACAGCCGTACCCAATCGCTCAGCATGCTTTCGGATTTCTGCCATTTGCTTCTGGGTTTCGCGCCCGGCCTTATCCATAGGTCCGGTGAACCCACCAATCCGGGCGATCAAATCGAGAGTTAGAGTGCCAAGAGAACGGCTCGCCATGCTTTCCTCCGGGCGAAAAAAACCCCGCAGAAGCGGGGTCAATTAATATGTTTGTCAACGATTTAGAATTTTACTCTTCTCGGCTTCAAATTCCTCAGCAGTGATATGACCTCGCTCCTTGAGGTCTGCTAATTTTTCAAGCTCGTCATACGACGCGGTCGGGGTGCTCTTAGATGAATACCCTGACTTATTATCAGCCCCACGTATAGCAGATGCCGACCAAATCAAAGCCGCAATCCAGCCAATAAAAGTCCAACCAACAAACAAGTTTAGAAGCATGATTGGCACCCTGTTGGGATGCAATCTAATTGCGGCGATAATAGTAGGAATGAAGTAGAGCGCCACCCCCAGACCAAGCATGGCAAAGGCCATAGCTGGTTCTTGCTCAACGACCATGATTAGACTCTCCCTGTAAAACGGGAAATCTACCACCATCGCCCTCAAGACCCAAACCAGACGCCCAGTATCAGCTCCATTCGTCCATGGCCTGCTCCAGACTGATTACCTTGAGGTCACCATGAGGGGTGAAATCATCCGGGGTAAAGGGTTGCGGGCGTGCCTTCCTGTCACGGCCCTGGTTGGCCAGGATGGATGCCAGAAGCGCCACACCCCGCTCAACCCTCATCCCGAGGTGCAGCGATCCGCGTCGATCCCGGAACTTCACCCAGGACCGATATTCACGCATGCTCAGGTTTTCTTGCGCTTGCGCGATGGTGCAGCCTCCGACACCGGCGAGGACGAGCTCATGCCAGAGTTCGTCGAGGTCGGTGAGCTCGTCGTCTTTCCCAGGTTGTTGACCTCATGGATGGCGGTGAGCAGCGCCACGGTGAGGTTGCCGTCGAGCGCGCCCATGCGCTTGGTGCTGTCCGGGTCCTTGGCCTGCTCATCCTTGTCGAGAGGGCCGTGCGTGATATCCAGCGCAGTGAACACTGGATTGCCTTCCTCGTCGCAGATCGCGGCTGCAATGCGTCCCGCAATACTGTCCTGCTTGCCACCAGCTGCGAGCACATCACTCACGGCTGTCTGGTATCCCAGCGGGCGGACGAACACAGTGGCGGTAATCGTATTGCTGCCCTGCCGCCAACTGATCTCCTTTTCAACTGGCCGGCCGGTGAACGAACCCGCTTGGCGCAGGCTGTCGATATTGAGCTTCATTGGCTACCTCAAGCGGTCTTCTTGATCCAGGCGGAACCGCCCGAACGCTGGATGGAGACCGCGGTGCTGACCACGGCGTTGGCGGCGAAGTCGAACGGGAAGTCAGCGACGTAGCCCTGGAAGACGTACCAAGTACGACTGGTGGGCAGTTCGAAATCGTCGCCCTCCGTGTTGAGGGTCGGAAGAGCCGTGGGCTTGCCCTCGGCATCCAGTGGGCCGTCAGACCAGCCAACGGCCCAGCGTACAGTGGAATCTCCATCCGCCTCGGACAGCTCATGCAGACGGATATGGCTCGGGCTGTTCGGATCGGCGTTGATGGTCAGGGAGGCCTGTCCAGGCGTGCGCAGACCTGGCTTGTAGGTCCTCTCCCGCGAGCTGAGGCAGGTGTCCTCAATCTGCTCTTTGGGGGCCCCGCCGGGGTTGAAAGCGGTGGCGCATTCTACCTCCATAACCGTAAGCGGGCCGGTACCGGAAACGGGCGGCACCAGCGCGAATACCTGGGTGCCTTGGGTCAAGATCGACATGGTGGTCTCCTGTCGGGCAAAGAGAAGCCCGCACTTGGCGGGCTGGGTGAACTGTTTGGTTATCCCGAGTGGATAGAAATCCAGTACCGGGAATAGCAGCAGTCGTAGTAGCGTTGCGACCACTTTTCGAGCACGGATGGAACCTGTTATGACTGAATACGCAGTGCCTGATGGATCAAAATTTGTACCAATACGGTTCATGTCTCCGGACGGCAAGGTCAGCAAGCTGCCACCGGGCAGACCTGTGGTGATCGCCGCGCTCCGACACGACCCAGATCATGGAAGTGGCCCTCGGGATATCCCAGGCGTGAAAGCGATGTGGGCTCTGATTGATACGGGAGCTGACCACAACTACGCAACGCCAGAACTAATCGCAGAAATGGGATGCCCGCAGATTGGAACGGCCCGGGTACGCAGCGCCGACGGCTGGTTTGATTCAACCCAGCATTTGGCCCACATACTTCTGCCTGAAGTTGGCAAGCAGTTCGAGACAGATGTGTACTCATCCCCCCTCGTTGATGAGGGCGATTCAGGGCAGAGCTTGATTATTGGAGTGCTTGTCATCAAGACAGGCAGGCTTGTAATGGACTTCCAGAGCGACGTTTACAGGCTCTATGTCGATTAGACAGGCCCGTGCCGAGCATTCCTGCAGAATTTGCACAGGGCCAAATTCAAACGAATCGTGAGTTTTCCGCGCATGCGGGCCTCCGACCTGAATGCTCATTGTATGAGCGTATGCTGGACTTTTCATAATTCCTCCAGGATGCAGCGAAATCATCTCCGGACTATCCAGTCCACATCGAAGCTGGTTCGGTAATTCTTTGTGGTCGGATCGCGGGCCTCCCCGCCCCATCGGGTGACGTAGGCGCTCAGCTCAATGGCGTCTCGTATCGCGTCGCGCACCTGGCGCACTGATGTGCCGGTGACACCGTATACGTCGATCTGCAGGGTGACGCTGTCAGCATCGGGCCGGCCAGCCAGGTAGTTCTCTGGCTCGCCATTGACCAGCTGCCACACCGCGTACGGCTTGGCCACATCCTGCGGAGCTTCGCCGAACGAGTAGAGGCGAAGATTGGCACCGGTGCCGAGCAGCGCCGTGACGGCGGCAGCCTGGGAGCACAGTTGAAAAATAGGTGGTGTCATGAGGACGCAGCCTTCTTCACAGCGCGCCGGATCGCGCGGTCAATCGCTTTTTCGTACTCGGTGACGAATGTGTTGGTGACCTCGCTGATGCTGTTGGCCAGGGCCGGACGCATGAACGGAGCGGCAGTCATCTTCTCGGTACCGAACTCGATCAAGCGCCAGTGCGGAGTTGGGGAGTTCGGGCTGAGGTCACCGCCATCCTTGAGCACAGCGCCGTGCAATACCCCCACCCTGAAACCAAGGTCGCCGGTCTGCTTGAACAGCTTGCCGTTCCAGCGCAGGGCAATGTTGTCAGCGATCGAGCGACCGGTTTCCTTGTCGTCGATCCGCTCGGCGCCTTCCTTGGCCTTCTGTATCACCACCTGAGCGGCCTTTCGCAGCGCTGCCCGGCCCCCCTTGCGGCGAACGTCATAGCTGACCGACTCCAGCTTCCCCAGCAGGCTATCCAAGCCGGTGATGCTGAACTCGACGCTGTCAGCCATCTTTCACTCCTTTCGATACGAGGATGGTCAGGTACTCCTGGCCGGACTTGTCGTCCTCCAGGGGCGGGCCTTCAATGCTGTACACCTGGCCGCGATGAACGATGCGCATGGTTGGCAGAACGTCAGGGCGGTACCGGATGACAACCCGGGCCGTGGCTTCCGACTGGGCCGACTGCGCGGCGATCAAGTCTTTCGCGGATAACGGCTCTACTGAAGCCCAGGTCCTGGCAAACATCTGCCAAGCTGGCTCACCAAACTCACCTGATCCGGGGTCACGCACGGCGGAAAACTGCTGAATCTCGATGGGGTGACGAAGATCTCCGGCCCTCATGGCGCCACCTCATCTGGCGGCCCTCTCCAATCACGGGAGGACCAAAGCAATGATTCGACGGCCATCGGTAGCTCGGTTGCGATGGTGCCGGTAACGATGGCCTCACGATTGGCATACGAGTGGCCAATCAACAGAAGCAACGCTGCCTTGAAGCTTGCCGGGAAGGCTGACGCGTCGATCAGCTTCGGGTTGTCGCAGTACCACAAAGCCCAGGCCAGCGCTGACTCGGCGTAGAGCTCGATCAGCGCATCTTCGCTTTCATGATCGACACGGAGATGCTGGCGAATCGTGCCGATCGGCAGCAGTTCCAGTGCCGTGACGGTCATTTTTTCTTACCTGCCTTGGCGTCAGCAGCCGGAGCTTCGTCCTGCTTCTGGTCCTGCTGCTGGTCCTGCTGCTGGTCCTGCTGCTGGTCCTGCTGCTGGTCCTGCTGCTGGTCCTGCTGCTGGTCCTGCTGCTGGTCCTGCTGCTGGTCAGCAGCCTGGGCGGCGTCGACATATTCGGCAAGCCCCATACCCACCAGGGCTTCAGCCATTTCGGCAGAGACGCGCCGCTCTTCGCGCTGGTCAAAAGTGCCGGCGTGGTAATGGGAGAACTGGCGCAGTGCGCGGATCTTGATCATCTACTTGACCAGGGCGGTTGCCCGCCCTGTCCTCGTCCGGTGATTAGGCGAATGCGCCTTTGATGATGGCGGTCGGGCGATAGTGGGTGACCGCCAGGCGCTCCTCGCACAGGATGGTCAGCATGTTTTTCACGAAGTTGTCGCGATCCTGGTTGCTGATCTCGATGGTCGCATCCATGCGGTCCCAGATCTGCGACGCCAGGTCGAAGCCGCCGACGGTGAAGGTGCCCTGCGCCTGAGCCTTGGTGGCCACAACCGGCAGGCCCCACATGACCCGCGCAGCGAAGGCCGCAGGGCCGCCGAAGATGTAACGGCCCTGCTCGTCCTTCAGCAGCGAGATGGCATGCCAGTCGCGCGGGTTGAGGATGATGCCGGAGGCTTCAAATTCGGACTCGGTCACCTGGAAGATTGCGTGTGCAATCTTGTCGGCACGGGTATCGCCCACAGCATCCAGATCGACGTCATAGGCGGTCGCAACGTTGTTCAGGCCAATCAGGTTGTCGCCGGTACCGTCACCGTTGAGCAGCTGCCCCTCCTCTACCAGGTCCAGGCCGAAGAGAAGACGGCCGTTCACGTAGGATTCCAACATCGGAGCATCGTCCATGATCTGGCGCGAGGCCTGAATCCAGTGGGCGATGGTTTTGACATTGGCGGTTTCCTTGGTGAAGGTCAGCTGCGACTCTGGCTTCAGCGCTCCTTCAGCCACAGGCGCCGCGCTGTTGGTGAAGACGTTCTCACGAACGTACTCGATGGCATTGGAGCTGGTGCGCCCTTGCGCCAGCAGGTCACGGATGGTCAGGCGGCGCAGGCCCGGCATCAGAATGCCGGCGTTCATCTGGGGCTGAACCAGAGCGCCCGCCGATGCGCCGCCAGAACCCAGCGCCTTGCTGAAGCTCTTCACATCGACCTTGCCTGTGGAAGACCCGTTCCAGCCCTTCTTCAGGTCCTCGGCAGCCTGGGCGGCAAAGGACTTCTTGTTCTCAGGGTTGTCCGGGTTGCCACCGGCCAGCTTCGACTCCAGGTCGAACAGCCGGGCGCCTGCGGTTTTGAGTTCTTCCTGCACAGTGGTCAGGTCGGACTGCAGCTGCTTGCTGACGGCACCGGTGGCTTCGATTTCTTTCTTTTGAGCGTCGAACAGCTCGGTCATGCGAGTCTGCGCGGTCTCGATCGCCTTCTGGACTTGGGCCAGTTCGGACATGGGTAAATCCTCGGTTCAGAGTTTCGGGAAGGTGTTGATGCGCTCGATGAGCGCGGCGATGTCGTCGCCGCCTTCGGACTCACTCCGAACTGCGGACTTGATGCGGGCGATGAACGCCTGCGATTCGGACTTGGAAACCCCGGCTACGTCCCGCAGCCAGTGCTCCGCGTCGCGGATGCTGGTGATTGCCTCCAGGCTTTTCAGCGACTCGACCGTGGCCAGCTCGTTGGCCGGCTGGGTGCAGATGCTGATTTCGTTGAGGCTGGCCATGTTCTTGAACGCGCGGCCGCTGGCGATCAGGTCGAAGTCGTCCTTGCGGGCCGAGAAGTTGACCGACATTCCGCGCACGGTCTGGTGCTCCATCGCGGCCCGCAGGTCAACGGCGCCGGAGTGCCCCTTGGTCAGTTCGCCGCGAACGTGCAGGCCCTTGCTGTCCTCGGCGATCTCCAACCACTTGCCCACCGGTATCTCCCAGGTGCGGTGGTTGAAGAACATTCCAACCTGACGGCTCTGCGTCTGCAGGGCCGACTTGAAAGCCCCGGGCAAGATGATATCGCCGTCGCCATCGACGACGCTGAACACGCTCGCATAGCCCTCGAAAACGCCCTGGGCGCCGGAACTGGCGAACTTGATCTCGGCCTGGTCGAAGGCCAAGGTCTTTTTGATGCTTGGCATTTGCTGCCTCCAGAATGATCAAGCCCCGCTTGGGGCGGGGCTTGGTTGGCCGAGTTGGGTGATGGGCACGTTCTGCGATTGACGGGTGGCCACGTCGCCGCCGGGCAAAGGCGGCATGTTGTCCAGCCGCCGAAGCTCGTTGATGGTCCGGAGGCCTTTGTCTGCCAACGTGCCCATGAAGGATGCACGGGCTGCTGAATCTCCGCGCAGCAGGCCATCAATGTTGTGCTCCGCGTGGTACCGCCCGACGTCGCCGGGCTTTAGCAACCATCGCTCAATGGCGTGCTCCCAGCGGTTGAGGTAAGGCGACAAGGTGTACTGCAAAAAACCAAGGTTCTGCTGCTCAATGCCGGTGCCCCAGCTGGTCGACTTCTCGACATCACCCACCAAGTGCGGCGGCACCCCAAAGAACCGGGCCAGCTCACTTACCTGGAACTTCCGAGCGGCCATGGTCTCTGCGTCTTGAGGGCTGACACCAATTGGCTGAGTGGTAAACCCGCCCTCCAGAATCCACAGCCGTTTTTTGACCGGCCCGCCGGATATCTCCTTGAAGTTCTCCTCAACCTGGGCTCGCTGCTCCTTGTTAAGCACCTTGCCCTCACCGGTCATCAGCAACTGAGGTGACTTGGCGCCGTTGGCATAGAAGTCGCGCTGCTGGTCTTCCATGGCAACGGCAACTCCGGTGGTCTTCGCCGCGAAAGCGATCGGTGACAGCCCCACCAAGCCGTTGAACCCGAACCCCTTGAGGTGGAAGATCTCCGACGCCTTGAAATTCGCGTACTCGTTGTCACGGCGATACCGGTAGACCACACGCTTGTTCTCCAGGCGCACGTCCATGTTGACCGACAGAAGAGGCATGAGGCTGATCACATCTCCTACGCTGTTCCGATCGATAAAGGCATAGGCGTTGCCGTAGAAGCACAGCTGCATGGTCATGGCCTCGCGGAACTCCACCGCGGTCATGAACTGGTTTGGGCTGAATCGCAGCAGACGGGCCAGCGGGTTATCGATGCCGACCTTTCTCCGGTCATCACCGGTGGTCTCGAAAACATCAAGCGGCAGGCCGGCTGTGACGGTGGAGATCAGGCGGACGCAGGCGAACACCGTGGAGATTTGCAACGATCGCTCGTCGCTCACAACCGAATCGCCCACCACCCCAGAGGCGGAAACGGGTCCGTTTTGCGAGCCCTTATCCGGCGAGACCAAGCGGCCGCCGACAAAGAAGCTCGCCATGCGCGCCCAGAAGGGACTGCGCGTGCGCAGATCAATGCTGTAGTCGATGTCTGCCATTACATGCTCATCGGTCTGGAAAGGAAGTCGTCGACAGAGCCTTGGGTATCCGCGTTCGCGAGCACCCGGCCTATCGTCATGATCAGCGCCACGGCGCCATCGATCTTGTTGTCGTCGCCCTGCTTAATCGGGCGCACCACGTCATCGTTGCCCGGCAGGTTCTTGCCGATGACGTTGCCAATACACCAGGTCATGATCGGATTGCCGTCGTGATGGAATCTGCCCGCCTCGATTGCGGCCTCCAACTCCTTCATGCCGTCGGACATGTTGGTGTAGTTCTGGGTGATGGTAATCGGGTTGAAACCCTCGTCGTCCAGGTCATGACTCAAACCCGTGGCGCCGTGCGGATCGATCGGGCTCTCCCTGATCGGTGCCAGCTTGTTAGCTTCCTTGGTGTCCTCGAGGATTTCGCGGTAGTCCACCTCTGCGCCAGGTGTGGCTGTCAGGTGCCCGGTATTGACCCAGGCCTGGAAGCGCTCGGCCATGCGCTTGTTGTCCACGTCGTTCGCGGTGTCCTCGGGAACCCAGAACGCCGGAGCCACGCTGTAGTAGTGGATCTTTCCGTCGATCTCGCGCCAGAACAGCCTGGCCCTGGAGTTCATGTCGAGCTTGCGCGCCAGGTCGAAACCCGCCATCCACTCCTGCCCCTCGAACTGCTCAAGCGTGAGCGTCTTGTCCTCGCAGGCCTTCCAGCTTTCCATATTGAAGAAGCCGGACTTGGCGCTCACCCACAGGTTCAGGTGCTTGGTCTTGAACGTGTTGGTGAAGCGTGCCGAGCGGATCGCCCGGGCCAGCTGGCTCTCCAGGTACTCCTGAAACACCGACACGCCCATGCAGGGATTGGCCTTGGCCAGATTTTTCGGGTCAGTCCAGTCGTCGCCCTCGTCGAGCGTCCAGATGTATCCAAACAGCTCGTCGTCCGGCACGGTTCCGTTGAGCATCTCGATGACCTGGCGGCGCTTGTCGTAGCAAGGCCCCTCGATGTTCGCGCCGGCGGTGGTGATGATGAACATCAACGGCTGCCGGCGTGCACCCATGCCGGTGAGCATCGTGTCGTACTGGGCCGCGCTGTCGTGCTCATGGTATTCGTCGATGATCGCGCAGGATGGCGACGCACCATCACCAGGGTTGCCGATCAGCGGCTCAAACCGGCTGCCGTTCGACGGAATGTTCAAGTTCGAGGCATTGACCTCGATGCCCGCCGCCTCGATCAGCATGGGCGACCGGCTGACCATCAGCCTGGCTGGCCGGAACACCTCCCACGCCTGCTTCTCGGTGGTCGCGCCGGAGTAAACCTCGGCACCGAACTCGTTGTCGGCGGTGAACATGCTGATGCCGACGCCGGCGGCAATCACCGATTTGCCGTTCTTGCGCGGCACCTCCCAGTAGCTCTCGCGGAAGCGCCGGTACCCGCCCTTCTTCCGGATCCAACCGAAGGTGCAGGCCAGGCCGAATAGCTGCCAGGGCTCAAGCGTGATCAGTTGCCGCTTAAACGCCCACTCGCCCTTCGTGTGGGGCAGCAGCTGCATTAGGCGCAGCTTCTTCTCGGCCTTGGCCGGGTCGAACTTGTACGGGTAGTCCTTCGAGCGGCTGGCCGCCACATCATCGAAGTGCCGCTCGATCGCCTGGTGGATGAAGCGGCAAGCAGGAAACTTTCCTTTGAGGACGGACTTTGCCCACGCCATCGCCTTGTCGACGTTGGTGTATTTGGCTCTGGCCATCAGGTACTCAGTAGGGCTGCGAACTCGTTGGTGGATTTCTGCTTGTTGCCGCCGATGATCCGCGTGCGGCTGGCTGGGTCCAGTCCAAGCATCGAACCGAAGGTGACCATCTGGCGCATCGCTTCGTTTGCGGCAGTGAGCGCCGGGTTTTTCACTGGCCCGCCAGTGGCTCCAGCCACCACGATGCCGTGAGCGATTACCGATTCCTGCGCCCTTCGCCAGTTGCCGTAGGCAGAGCAAAAGGCCTCGACGTTGTGCATGTCGGTCAGGGCCAGAACCTTGGCCCGGAGCAACTCCGGAACCAGCATTTCCCAAACCCGGGTCGCGTGTTCACACAACCATTCGGGCGGGTCAACGTTGGTCACCAGGGCGAAATCAGGCTCGTCCCTGTTCAGCTTGCGCTTGCCGGGATTGCCGGCCAACGCCTTCTGGGCCGTGGGTTTTGGGCGACGGCCGGAGCGCCCGGCAACCCCTGGCATCGGCGCCTCCACTAAACTTTATATTTCGCGGGTGTAAAAAAACGATTGAGGGCGCGGTGTCCGAGCGAAAGGGTCTGAACTTTTGACCCTCCCCCTCCCCGCAAACGAGATTTCGTCTCATTTTCGCCGTTTTCGATCATTTTTTGACCGTTTTCGACTCCCGCTGCGTCTTGGCCTTGTGACAATCGCGGTTGATAGCCCGCAGGTTGTGGTCATCGTCGGTACCGCCGTGGGCCAGGGCCACGATGTGGTCAACCTCGTGCGCCTCGCGGATGCGGCCAAGCTGGGTGCAGTCATCACACCGGCAGAGGTTCTGATCTCGCTTCAGGATTCGCTCACGCTTGCGCCGCCACGGGCGACCGCCACGGCCTGACCCCTTGCGCGTCGCCCACGCCTTGGCCTGCTCGGCAGCCAGGTCGGCATGGCCATCGCAGTAGCCATTGGCATTGCGGTGCAGAGCACGACAGCCCTGGGCCCGACATGGCCGCTGAGGTCTCAACGGCATGGAGCGCCACTCAGGTAGGTCTGCGGTGGCGCATCAGGATCGACACCGCCTTCATCCGCCAGGGCTTCGATCAGTGCCAGGTTCTGGCTTGCGATCGTCTCCATCAGGCCGGTCTGCTTCTGCTGCTGCTCCAGAATCTGCTGGAGCAAAGAGATTGCTTGCTCGTTCACGCGCAATCCTCATCCACTTGTTGATCCATTCGCGCCGAGCGGCGCACCCACTACACGACATCGCCTTCAACCACCAGTCCATGGCCGTCGACAGTGAAGACGACGGTCAGCTTTACCGGCTCGCCAGGCTTACTCAGCATTGAGGTACTGGCCTGACATGGCAGCAGCTCACCGCTTTCGGTATGCAAGGCGAACGGCGAAGACAAATCAGGCTTACCCGGCACATAACGACAAGAGGCGTCGCCAAGGCAGGTGACGTCGATATCAGGCGCTACACGCTTCAATACCAGCTTCATCAGTCCACCCTAACGATCTTGGCCACGTTGCCCTTGGCCCGGCACACCAAGATGGCGGCCAGCAGGTAGAACGCAGTGTTGAACCAGGACGCATCGGCGAAATCGTCGTGCATCACCATGCGGCCAACGAGGCTGACGCACTGCATGCCAGTCACAGCGCAGGCCGCCCACGCCATCAGCGATATGCCCAGCTTGTAGCGGGCATCTGGATACGGCCGGTAGCGCAGGCCGATCATCACGAAGATGACGGCGCACAATGCGGCCTGGATAACGGCAACCATTCAACCCTCCTTCCTGGCTCGCAGGCGAAAGACCCACTGCAGCCAGGTAGGCATGCGACCGGTCTGCATCCACTCCAGCAAGCCAGAGAATGTGACGACGCAGAGCACGCCGCATACGAATGCGCTGAAGCCAGCAGTCTGGGTCCAGGCCCGGCCCATCAGCTCGGCTGCACCGAAGTAGCCGCCGATCCAGCCAGCCAATAGGTAGCCAACACGGCGCCAGGTGCTGATGTCCTTGGCGAACACCACGTAGAAGAAAGCCCCGCCGAACGCGCCGACCAGTGCGGCGAGATCCAGCTGAGGGAATGCAGCACCCAGGCCGACGCTGGCAAGTACGCCGGTCACTGCGAGGGCGCCGGTACCTGGCTCGGCCATAAGCACTGCTCCATAAAAAAGCCCCGGCATCTACCAGGGCTCAGAAACTAAAAGCCCAGCTCTAGGCTGGGCTCGATAGGATTTTGCTAGTGAACAATTACGGATTCGGGATCAATCCTCAACTTTACCGCTTGGACCATTGCTGCGAACAGCGCATCAAACTTCCCCTCTTGAGCATCTGCTTTGCTTACGTCGAAGTCGTTAACAACTCTGTCAACGCTCACTTTGTAGCCCTCAGGCGCTGTAAGCACGCTGCAATCGAAGGTGAGAGTGTAGTCCCCGAGCTGGCCAAGCAGCCGATAGCTAATAGAAAACTGCACTGCCCCATCTCGGCCAATTGGAAGAGTGGTCCAAGATTGACCTTTGAAATCCTTACCTTGACCGACCCCGATATCCACTCGGGCACCCTTAAATTTCCCATCGTCGTCGTACCAAGCATTCGGGTTGAGACCTAGGTACTTGACCCACCCATCCTTGATATCTGATGCGACCTTTCTGACAGCCATTTGACGAGCTTTCAACTTCGCCTCGAAAGCGCTGTACTGCTGATCAATCTCTTGAGCGATTCCCATGGCCAAACTCCCTCTGTAGAAGAAGGCAGATTGCCATACGGCACTATTGGCGGACAATAAAAAGCCCGACACAATGGCCGGGCTTTTGATGCTCACTCCTCAACACGCGCAGGAATGACAGGATGGAGATAATTTCGCTCAGTCGCTCACTGATGTCAACAGGCAATCATGCAGCCTCGTTCATCAGCAGCCCTTCGGCCTCCAATATCACCCGCACCTCTGCCAGCGCATCGTTGATCATGCCGTCGAGCTTCTCGTTGACCTCCAGTCTCCAGCGACGGCGCGTAGACTCCGGCGTGGCGTCGATATCCCAGGTATTCATGTCGTAAAAGCTGTCCGGCAGGATGATTACATCCTCTTCGAGCGCTTCGATGCGCTTCTTCGCTGCCTGGCCAGCGGCGACAGCAGCATTCACGGCGGCCTCCCGACGCCACGGCGAGGCATCGAGAGGAATATCCACCGATACAGATTGTGGCGCCTTGCGACGCGCACCCTTGAGCTTAGGGATGGCCCACGCGGTCACCGCCTTGTAGATGAAGAGTGTCGGCGCTGGGCTCGCGATGAGTGGCCGGATCAGCGTAATCGCTTGAACCTTCTTCGCCTTGTTGGTGCTGTACTTGGCGACCAGTGCATCCCAGTGCCTGCCCTTGAGCATGTGGTGCAGGCGCGCCGACAGCCAGTAATCCACCTGGGTACGGTCAATGCCGCCCGATCGGCCGCCCAACGAGGCCAAGCAGCCGCCCTCCTCTTCTGCCGATCTGTAAAGCTTCTGCCAGGCCTGGGCCTTCGCCGATCCCTTCTCGCCCGCAGCCAGAGCGGCCACTACTGCACCCGAAACGCTGCTGTAAACCATGGTCCTTCCCCCTCAATCGCCGGTGTGGTTGGTGCCGCCGGCGCCGCGCCGGTTGCTTCCCTGATATGTCGCCTCAGGCCCGGATGCCTGAGGGTTCTTCAACTGCTCGATCTGCCGCAGCGCTGCCCGGAGCCTCATGCTGAGCTGGGTCACCAGTTCATCCAGGGCAAGGGCCTCACCAGTTGCAGCCGCCACAAAGCCCGAGGCATGGCAGTGGCCGCATGGCAGTTCATGAAACACACCCTGAGTGACCGCTCTCCCACGGCACAAAGGGCACTGAGCCAACTTGATCGCAGCCTTCTTGAAGGCAGGGCCATGGCTCTTCCTTGTCACTTCGAATCCTCGCTAATTACAAATTCGGCAAGGTCGCTGGAGGCCTTGTGTTCCGCTGGCTGGGCCGAATTCTGTGAAATTCCGGATAAGGCCTTGGTAAGGCCGTGAATGGCACCGAAGCCGATGCCGTCTAACCATGCGTTCCACTTCTCCAGGGCGGCCCGCCGCTGCTGCATGGCCTGGGTGTGGATGTAGGTGCTGGCGATCTTCCCCAGCGTGTGGTTCAGCAGCATCTCGCCGATGTGGCCGTCGATACCGAGGTCGGTCCAGGTGGTGCGGGACACCTTGCGCAGGTCGTGGCTGGTCCACTCGCCCTGCCCCAGCCGGGTGAACACCATGCTGGCCTGGGTCTCGCTCAGCGGCAGACCACGGCGGTTCGGGAACAGGTACACGCCCTCATAGCCCCGGGCCTGCTGGATCGTCCGGTACCGGGTCAGCAGTGCCGCCACCTGGGTGGTCAGTGGCAGGCGGTGCTCGGTGCGGGTCTTGGTGTTGGCCGCCGGGATGAACCACTCGGCAGCGGCCAGGGAGATCTCGCTCCAGCGCGCCATGCGGGTCTCGCCGATCCGGGTGCCGTGGGCCAGCATCATCAGGGCCAGCATGGCGTCACCCGGCTGCTGCTCGAAGGCCTGGGCCAGCTGCTGCATCAGCTCGGGCAGCTGCACGCCACGCAGCCGGGCTGCCTTTGGCAGGATCCGGGCCTTGGTGAAATCGTTGAAGCGCATCCCGGCCATGGGGTTTCGGTCGATCAGCCCAAGCTGCAGGGCCTGGCGGAAGGCGGTCAGCAGCAGCGCGAACATCTGCCGCAGGTAGGACAGCGACACTTCGGCCTGACACGGCCACATCAGGTGCTTGTCCAGAGCCTCGGCACTCACGCCGGCCACGGCCAGGTCATCCAGGCGCGGCTTCAAGTGCTGGGCAATAGCCGAACGGGCGCCGGCCTTGCGCTTCGCCGACAGCGAGCGGTCGCGGGCCATCCGATCGCCGTACCAGTCCAGCAGCTGGCCCACGGTAACCATGCCCGACACCACGGGCGCAGTGGCCGGGGCGCGCAAAAGACGTTGGCGCAGCGCGGGTAGCTCGGCGATCACCGCCGCCACGCTCAGGTCAGGCCAGCGGGCCACCGGTACCCACTTCTTGCCGCGCACCAGGTGCCAGGTGCCGCGCTCGCGATTGCTCCAGAAGCGCAGGTACAGGCCGGGGTGGCGCGGGTCGCGCAGGTCACGCACCGACTTGTCGGCGGCTTGCCGGCGCACTTCTGCCTCGCTCAGCTTCACTTCCCGGGTCGCACTCATGCGGCCACCGTCGCAGGCTGCAGCAGGTAGGCGCGGATGGCCTCGACCGCGTCGATATTGCCCCGGCACACGATCGCCAGGTAGCCCTGGGCGGCCAGCGCCTGGAGGTAGGCGTACTGGCTCGGCGATACCGGCGCGTCGAACGGCGGCATGGCCTTGAACTCGATGTACAGGCCGAAGTAGCCGCCGCGCGCCATGGGCAGCACCAGGTCGGGCACGCCGGCCTTCACGCCCTGCCCCTTCAGCTTGGCGGCCACGGCCTTGACCCGATGCCCGCCGTTCGGAACGTGGTAGATCAGCTTGTAGGCCTGCGGGTAGCGCAGCTGCAGCTCCTGCATCAGCGCGGCCTGTTCCTGCCCTTCCCGGTCGATGGGCTTGGCGCGGGCCGGCGTGGCCTTGAACGGGCGAAGGGCGGGAGCATTCATGCGATCAGCACCCCCTCGTTCAGCAGCAGCGCCTGGGTGCGCATGACACCCTCAGCGTGGTACTGGCGGGCAGTCTCGCGATCCACGGCTTTGCTGCGCCCGTCGCACGCGTCATGACAGGCGCTGCAGCACCAGGCGCCCTGCAGGTCGTGCGGCTTCTTGCCGACACCGCAGGTACCGGCCAGCCGGTAGTGCGCTAGGACGGTGGTCTCTGGGTTGCCGTTGCACACGCCCGGAATGCGCACCTGGCACTCCCGGCCGCGCGCAGCCTTGGTCAGCTTGGTCTGGCGCATCAGATTCCCTCCCGCCCACGGTGTGACGACCAATCGAACGGAAGGACTATGCCGCCACCCTCCCGCAACCGGTCAGCCGATCGCTCGCCCATTGCCGCGGGAAGCTCTTTCGCGCCCAGGTTGGAAATCACGATGGTCGGCAACATCCGCTCATAGCGGCCGTTGATGATCAAGAACAGGCGGCTCAGCTCGAAATCGCTAGGGGCCTCCTTGCTCGCCCCAACTTCATCAAGCACCAACAGCGACGGGCGAATCAGCGCGTCAAGGATGCCCCCCTCGGTCTGGCCCGAACTGCCATCGAACGTGGCGCGTATGGCTTGCAGAATACCGCCGAGGGTCCGATAGGCAGCCGTATGTGTGGAGTTGGCCATGACTGCCTGGGCGATCGACACTCCCAGATGCGTTTTGCCGGTACCGGGATTGCCAACCAGGATCAGGCAGCGGCCCAAGGCCAGATTGGCCTCGAACTCGGCGGCGTACCGCTCGCAGCGCGCCTTGGCCTTGTGCTGGCCTTCGCTGCTTGCCGAGTAGCTGTCGAAGGTCTTGTCCTTGAAACGCTTTGGGATCAGCGAATCACCGAGCTTGTAGGCCAGGTCCACGCGTTGACGCTTGATGTCTTCAGCCTGGGTCTTGGCAACCTGCGCGGCTTTGCAGCCTGGGCACGGCGAGCGGAAGGTGTGGCTGAGCACCTGGTGAGTGGTTGCCTCATACGGGCCATGCTCTTCGCACATGGCCATGGAGGTGACCTGCGGGCCGGCAATGCTCGACAGGTGGACAACTTTTTCAGAACGCATACGAGCCATCCTCCCGTGGAATAAGGCCATCGTGGTAGTCGCGGTCCTTGAAGCCGTGATGACGGCTGTTTGGCTTGCCCTGTGTGGGCGATTTGGCTGCGAATCGCTTGGTGATCCATTCCACCTCGAAGCTGCGCCACCCGCTCTCGATGACGATTTCCATGACCTGGGCTGGCTGGATACCGAAGGTCAGGCACTGGCGAAGCTTGTCGTTCAAGCGCGCCCAAACCCGGGAGCTCATTGGGGCGCCCTTGGATTTGCGGACCGCCAAGTAATCAGCGATCAGGGACTCATCGAGCCCGTGCGGGTTGTCGGCCAGCATCGCGGCTTTACCGAAAGGCGCCTTGCGCTCGTCCTTGGCCGGAGTCGACTCCGATTCGCTGGGGGGGCATGTAATCTCTTCCGTAGGAAGAGTTACATAGGGGGTTTCTTTCTTAGAATAAAGAAGGGACTCAGCGGTTTTGGTCTGTTTCGACTCTTCGCCGATTCGGACCACTTCAGCCGAGTCGGCTGTTTTGGTCTGTTTCGGCTCAGTCACATAGACCCAGTCTTTCGGATCATTTACGCCGATGTCACCCCGTGCACCGCCCTCGCGGAACAGAACCCGACGACGCAGCAGGCTCGAAACCGCCTTGGATACGGTGTCAGGGTGGGCATGGATGGCTTTCGCGATGTCGGTCGCCGGGATGCGCTGAGCGCCCGCGCCGTAGTTGATGGTGGCCTTGGCCACATACAGCACAATCTTCATCTCCCGGGCCGGGAGATCGATAGCCAGCAGGCCATCCATGAGCTGGTTGTCCATCCGGGTAAACCCCCTGGACTTGTCAAGTGGGACGATGTTTGTCATGCTTCATCTCGATCTAAAGCTGTAGAGAAAGCCGCCCTGCCAGGCGGTTTTTTTTCGCCTGCGATTCCTCTACTGGATGGATTCGCAGGTGTTTCGGCCATCTACTGGCGAAAAGCCTTCAGATGCACAATGCTCATCACGAAGCTGCCTTATCTTCTGCCGGATAGAGATCCGGCCTCAGTTGATGGCGGGTAACCTGACCACCAACCGCCTTCTCAAACGGAATCACTAGATCTGCCGGCACCTTCTGGTTCCGGTGTACGCACTGCCAAATACGTGGCTGGCTGGTGTTGCATCTTCGGGCGAGCTCTGCTTGGCCTCCGGCCAACCGCACGACCTCGTCAATTGGTCTTTCTGTGTTCGGCATGTCTGCGTGCCTCAATGGATCGTGCACTCGATGATAACTCAAGTTATAGATAAGGCAAACACATGTTATTTGAAGGGTAATAACGTGTGTTTTACCCTTGGAGGCATGAACAAACCTTCCGAAATGCTCAAAGACCGAATCCTTGAACGTCGCACGGCGCTTGGCCTAAGTCAGGCCCAGTTGGCCGAGAAAGCCGGGGTAAGCCAGGTCACGATCCAGCACCTCGAAAGTGGTCGGAACTCGACTTCCAAAAAGCTGCTTGAAATAGCGAGGGCTCTTGGAGTGACTGCCGAATGGCTGGCGTCCGGACAAGGGTCGCAGCGAGAGCCGAGCAATGTCAGGGCGCTGAAAGAGCAGCCTGAATCCTTCAGGTACCCGGTAATTAGCTGGGTCGCTGCGGGAGCTTGGGCGGAAGCGGTCGAACCATTTCCACCCGGGTTTTCTGACCGCTACGAAATGTCTGATTACGACTCCAAAGGGGCAGCGTTTTGGCTGGAGGTCAAAGGTGACTCGATGACTTCACCAGTCGGTACAAGCATCCCTGAGGGGATGCTCATCCTGGTGGACACCGAAGCTGAGGCCACCCCTGGAAAGCTTGTCGTTGCCAAGCTGGCCGACAGCAATGAAGCGACCTTCAAAAAACTGGTGGAAGACGGCGGGCGGAGGTTCTTGAAGCCGCTCAATCCGGCCTACCCTATGGAGATGTGTATGGAAGGCTGCAGAATCGTGGGTGTCGTGGTACGCGCTACCATCAAGCTCTGAAAATACTTGGCCCAAATAGCCCGGCGGAATGCTGGGCTTTTTTTTGCCCGAAGAATGAAAGCTAAAAAAAATTAGCTCGCGGCTATTGAAAATTCCTACAGCAAAGGATAACTGTATGCACATACAGTACAAGGAGTTTCATGCCGTGCCTCACCCTGCCTTTTCGCATTCCCCATCGTTGTCCTACGAACGGCTCGGATACCGTATCCAGCAAGCGATCTCATCACCCCACGTACAGAAAAGGCAGTTTGTTGAGGTCAAGCCGAGCGCGGATGAATCCCCTGCCGACTGGCAGCGATTGCTCGCCGACCTGGAAGAGACTTCAGGTATCACGATCGACACCTTGGATTCAGGCCTCATCAGGATTGGATGGCGAGGATTTACTGAAGCATGAACAAGCGCCCGCATAACGCGGGCTTTTTTGTGGCCGGATTTATAACTTGGGTTATTGACACGGAGAAAACATGGGTTATGATTCAATCCATAACACAGGTTATAGGCAGCTACGGCAGCCACCGCTCTTTACACAACTCGACACCCGTCACCCTCAGCGGCACATGAGGGCAGCAGCTGCCTCATGCAGTGAGCTGGGTTCAGGTAACCAAGTGGCGCGCATGCCAATGCGGGGAAGCGCGTAGCCCAGAGAACGATGGGCGCCTGGATCACTTCGATTTCACTGGCTGGCCTTGGCAACAGGGCCAGACGGGAAATGAATCCTGACCGGGGTTAGCCGGCCGCTGGACTCCCAAGCGCATAAAGGGATAGCCCTTCCGCATGACGGGCTCAATGGTTGTGCGGCGACAGCCGGAAAGACGGCCCGATCCACCTGGTTCCCCATCACCAGGCTGCATCGGTCGTGGCGTTCGCCCTCCCCTGGTCCGGGAGGTAGCGGCAGCGAGCGTCACGACCAATGCAGCCCACCGAGGACTCTTCATGGAAACGATCACTTGCGGCTCATGGATTGGCCAGCTCGGCAAGGCGCTGGCTCCCCGTGAGCTAGAAGCACTGTTGTGGGTGGCCCAAGGCCTCACCACCAAAGAAATCGCCCGCCAGATGGCGGTCAGCCCGGGCACGGTGGCCAACCGCATCGAGGCCGCTCTGTTCAAGCTGGAGGCAGGCCGCCGTATCGAGGCGGTCACCAAGGCCATGCGCCAACAGATCATCAGCCCGCTCTGCATAGCCCTCGCCGGCCTCATCGCCATGCATGCGGTGATCGACGACAGCGACCCGATGCGCCGAGACCGGCGCGCGCCGGAGCGCCGCACCGCTCAAGTTCGAATTGTTCGCAAGGCCGAGGCCTTAGAACTTCACGCCTGACCCACCTGAGGATCACCCATGCAGACAGCAATGCACCCTGCTTTCGAGCAGAAGCTTGCCGTGCTCGCGGCCCTGCTCGAGCGCAGCAAATCAGTGAGGGCCGAGGCCCATGCCAAGGTCAGCCAGACAGCGCCGCGCTACCAGGCGTGCGGCAAGGGTTCAACGTGGGATGTGGTGGAGATCGCGACCGGCGCCAAGCAGGGATTCGCCTTCAGCTACCGCACTGCAATGCGGTTTGTGGATGCGATGGAGGCAGGTGCGGCGAGCAAGCAAGGCGGCATGCAATGAGCAAGCGCAAGCCGCACAACATGCGTGCCCGGCTAGAGCGCACCTGCAGGGCCCTGGTATCGGCCAACCACGCCGCCGTGGTGAACATCGACCCCAGCGGCCAGCAGGTACTGCTCAACTGGAAGAAACTCAAGCAGATCCGCGTGCGCCAGGTGGTTGACGCGGTCTGCGACATCCCGCACCGCTGGACGATCTACTTGAGCGTGCTGTGCAGGACGGAGTTCGGCGAGCGATACCACAAGTCGATCGAGGTCGCGCCGCAGGGCAACTACCGGGCCGAGCACCTGACCGACGTTATCGAGGCTACCTACACCGACCTGCGGGCCACGGCCAACCCTAATCACCTGGTGGCGGCCGGCTGGATCGCCGTCCCCACCGAGACAACGCTCGACGAAGCAAAGGCCGCCGAGATCTTTGCCGCTATCGGCGCCTGGAATCAGCAGAAAGCAGCATGAAACGCATCACCGCACGCGTCCGGCACGGCCGGCGCCAGCAGCAAATCAGCCTGCCGCCCAGCGGGCTATCACAAGATCGGGGAAACGCTTCGAATGAGAATCGACCTTCCGGGCCAGTTCGATCTGCCGATCCAGCTTGCCCACCAGCCGCCTGCAGCGCCAACCGGTAGCAAAGAAGAATTGGCCCTGCGCATCGCCAAGGCACTCGTCAAGTACGAAGCGCGGCCATCGTCGGCTCTCTGGATCGAAATTCAGGCCTGCGCCCGCGCCATCCTCAAGTAACCACCATGCCGCATCCGGCCACGGAGGGCGGCGCATGCATGGAGAAAGCCATGAACGAAGCCACCGAGAAGCAGCTCGGCCTGCTCTGGCACACCCTGGGCCTGTCCGCTGAGCGCTCAGACCGCCGCCGCATCAGCCGCAACCACTTCCTCACCAGCCCAGGCTACGACGACGCGAACAATCTGGACGTGCTGGTGGCGGCCGGTCTAATGACCTGCGGTAAGCCACCGGCCTTCTGCTCTCAAGACGAGGTGGTGTATCGGGCCACGGATGAGGGTAAGCAGTTCGCCCTGGACAAGCTGCCACCGCCCCCGCCGCCGGCCACACGCACCAAGTTCGACGCCTACCTAGACGAGTACGAGTGCTACAACGGGTTCGCTCACTTCCTCGGCATCAACATGCCGCAGTACCAGCAGCGCGGCGATTGGGGTGCACGGGAGTACCGAATGGTGCGCTACCCCCGCGGGAACGCGTACCGGCAGTACCGCCTGCACTACGACTTCGCGCGGTGGTCACCCTACGAGACGCTCGAAGTCGTGGGTGAATGGGCTCCCAACCTGAAAGAGGCCAAGGCGAGCTACAAGGCGGCACTAAAGGTATTCCGCGCCCGGCCCAAGCTGCCGGCCAACGACTTCGATCGCCTTTACTCCGCCTGACCCCTCCGGCGCTGCCCGCCAGCGCCTCGACTGGCTAAACGTCGGTGTTTTTCAACAACCATTTGTAGAGTCGGCCTAACGGACTCTGACGGGCATTAATCACGCGGGCAAGCTTCTGAACTTCCGCCCTGCGAGTTCCATATACCTCTTCCAATATGAACTCTGTTATTTCGAGGGCGTGGATAGCATCGTCATGTACCATTTCGGTTCCAGGATGACTTCCGTGATTCCCTAGCACCTTCAGAGCATGGAATAGTTCCTTCACATTCTTTTGACCATCAGAGAGCAGCTTTACCCTATTTCCGAATGGTATAAAACTTTTACCATTTTTCTCTGGAATACCAAGATGGCTTAATATAACTTCTCCTGCAGTTCTGACACTATTGCAGCAAGCGGCTGGACTGGAAAAGAATAACTCGCATGCAGTCGACAGGGGAAGTATTACCTCTTTTGGCGTCGCTGCCGGGTAGTCAATCAGCTGAAGGGGTGGATGAAAATACGATGGCGTATAAATTTCCGAGTACTGCCGATCCCAGTCTCCATTATCATCGGGAATGATTTCTTCCTCGACAGATCCTCGACCTACGACAAAAACAGTTTCTTTACAGCCTACACATTTGAGCGAAGTGCTGAACGCGAGCCTAATCATTTCAGGCTCCCACCAGTCCTCGTGATGCTCCGACTTTGACTCTTCGGTTTCTACCGAACGAAACTCTCCATCAGGGCGCAGCATCGCCGAATAGCAGTGAGGACACTTGTATTCGAATATTGAGTCTTTTGTGAATCCTCGATTCAAAATTTCTTTGTTCATACACTTTCCCAAGCTATTTAGCGAAGTGGCTGCGCCATCATAGGGAAGCCTATTTGCCAAGACAACTAATAATGGAGCGATACTGCACTTTCCCCAAGCACGAGACCTGCTCGCGCAGTCGACAAATGAAGGCAACATCGGAGATTCATGCATGACCTCCCTCAACATATACAGGCACACTTTCACCGCGGTCTGTCCGAGCGACGCCGAGGTGATCGTCTACAGCCTAGAGATCCGTAGCCTCGCGATGATCCGTGTCGAGCACATCAAGACCGCCACCGCGCTGATCAAACAGGGCTGGCACGAGCAAATCGCTGACCATCTCGCAGATCGATTCGGCGGTGACCAGGTGATCAAGGCCGTGCACCAGGGTATCGAAGTCGAAACGGTGAGGTTGAACGGATGATCCATTACCACGGCACGCCGATAGGCGGCACGCGGCAGGATGCAGCACGACTGCTGGCTGGCCGGCACGCCCTGGTGCCGTTCCCGCGGCAGGATGACATGGGCATCGTCGCCGAGGCCTGTCAGTCCTTCGTCTTCGACAACGGCGCGTTCACGGTCTGGAAGAAAGGCGGCCAAGTCGATGTCGAGGGATACACCCTCTGGGTGGATGACTGGCACAGGCACCCAGGCTTCGACTGGGCGCTCATCCCTGACGTCATCGACGGCGACGAAGACGCCAACGACCGCTTGCTCGAGCAGTGGCCGGGTCACCTGCCGGGCGTTCCGGTCTGGCACATGCATGAGTCGATCGAACGGCTGCAGCGCCTGGCAAAGGCCTGGAGAACGGTCGCCCTGGGCAGTTCCGGCCAGTGGCGATCTCCCGGCATCGCATCGTGGTGGAAGCGGATGGGATCAGCGATGGATGCCATCTGCGACGACCAGGGCCGGCCCCAATGCCGCCTGCACGGCCTGCGCATGCTTGACCCAGCAATCTTCCAGAGCCTGCCGCTGGCATCAGCGGACAGCACCAACGCAGCGGTGAACGGCGGCAGCATCAGCCGGTTCGGTATGTACACCCCGCCTTCCGCTGGCCAGCGCGCCAGCGTGATCGCTGATCGGATCGAGGCGCATTCCAGCGCACCGATCTGGCAGCGCGAGCCGCAAGCAGAGCTCGCGCTGTAGAGTGCATTTGTACTCCACCCAGCTGTAACCCCTCTCCCCTCTATTCACTGCCGCGATATGGCGGCCAAGGACGAAGTCATGCCTGAAGAAAAGAAACTGATCCAGCCGCTGCAGGTTGAGCGCGATGAATACGGCTTCTGGACCCACCCGGCCTGGCCGGACGACGGCGATGAATGCGCGCTTCCGTTCAGCTGGTTCGGCGACTACGGCCTGGAGTACTGCGTGGTCGACATGGAAAACGACGGCCCGGAAGAACTGAATGCGAAATGGCTCGACGGCGGCGGCGACTATGACTGCACGCCCTGGCAGCCAAGCAAGCCGGTCGGTGATGGCTGGTTCACCTTCTCGATCCACGACACCGAAGACGGTCCTGTTTGCGTGTGGGTCCGCGACAAGGTGGCGGCATGACCCTCCTCGCCCTCTGCCTCCTGCTGCTGGCCACCGGCGCCAGCGCAGCACCTCAGCCCCAAGAGAACGTCATCGACGTACAGCACGACAGCCAGCGCGGCGTCACCTGCTACCTGCTGAATGGGGTCGGCATCAGCTGCATCCCCGTCAGCCAGCTGCAGGCCGGCAACCAGCGCCAGCTCTCCCCGCACGAAACCCAACCCGAACCTACACCCGCTATGGCGCCTGGGCGCTGGATTGATGAGAGGTATCAGCTGTGAAAGACGCATCAGCACTAGGCCGCGACATGTGGATCATGCTTCGGCCAACCTTCGACGATGTTGCGGCGGCAAACGGCTTCGACGGGCCAATTGAAAAAGGCCAGCTATGGGCCGGGTTCATGGCCGCAGCAAACGGTGCCATGTATGCACAGTTGGGCGCTGCCAACGCCCGCATCATCAACGATGCGATCCGCGACGCTGTTACGGACGTTGCCCGAAGCAAACTGCAGGTAGTGAAGCCATGACCGACCTGACCCAAGCAAAGAACTCCACCTACTTCCTGCAAGCCGCCATCGATGTACAGGCCGAGCGCGGCAAACAGTACGACGCCCCGGGCGGCGAGCGCAGCATGGGGCGCACCGTCCAGGCCTTCAACGCCATCACCGGCCGCGACCTCACCGAGGCCGAGGGCTGGCTGCTGCTCCAAGTTCTGAAGGACGTGCGCCAGTGGCAGAACCCCGACAAGTTCCACGAAGACAGCGCGCTGGATGGCGTGGCGTACTCATCGCTGAAGGCTGAGGCGCTGGCTAAGGGCTAGGAAACAGTCAAATCAGGGTCGTAACCTCCCCTACCTCAACCCGCGCACACCTGATCACTCCGCCAAAACCAAAGATGGATCTTATGTTTACTTCAATCAATTGGTCACCCACCCGCAAAAATTCTATAACGTCAATGACATTTTGGTGGTTGAAGTCTTCAACAGAAAAGAAGCGCAAATCGTAGAACAGAAACTCAATCAAGACGCTTTGGAAACAAACTACTTCGTAGTTTGCTGTCCCTTGGCCAATCTCCTTGTAATAGCGGACGTTTACGCACAATCGAGCCGACGAGGAAGTCGGATTCCCAACCCCGTTTCTGGACGCCGACACCGATATAACTTCAGCATCGTGAAACCCAGGCCAGAATCCTAGCGCTTTGACTACTTTCTCGCTGTTTTGCACGCAGCTTGGCCATTCCATGAAAAGCACTCCAAATTAACATCCTGCATTCTACCCATCGCTGAGCATACGCCTCAAAGCTTCCCGGTGACGATCGACACAGCTGCGAAGCATTCAAACAACCTGCCCCCCCCTACAACCTAAGCCCGCCGACATGCGCGGGCATGGAGAGACTCATGCTCAATTTCTTGGCCCGCCTGTTCAATCGCAAGAAGAAGCCTGCACAACGTGCCGCGCTCGGCCCGACCGGGTATGCCCGCGGCCACAGCCCGGCATCTGGCAGGCAAGACCCGATGCTCGACCCGCTCAATCCCATGAGCCCGGTGAGCCCCATGTATCCCACGCACCTGGCCGATAGCTACGAACCGACTCGTTCGAGCGGCTCCTGCTCAAGCCGTGACTACAGCAGCTACGACAGCGGCAGCAGTTACTCATCGAGCGACAGCAGCAGCTCCAGCGATAGCGGTTCCAGCTCAAGCAGCTGCGACTGACCAACAACCTGCCGCCACCGGCGGCGTGGAGACCATCCCATGGATATCGAAAGCACCGGTGACGTAGACAAGGTCACCGAGCACCGAATGGCTGAACTCATCGGCTGCACCAAACGTTCCCTGGAACACCGGCGCCTGGATGGGAAGATTCCCGCAGGCGTCTGGATGAAACACGGCGGCCGGATCATTTACAGCATAAAGAGGTATGACGAATGGCTGGAAAGCCAATGGGTTTACCCCGCGGGGTCGAAATCTTCCGCAACTCCCTCCGCATTCGTTTCACATGGGACGGTATCCGTCGATGCGAAACGCTCCCCTATCCCCCGACACAAAAAGGGATCAAGGCTGCATCCAACCTTCGCGATCAGGTAACAAGCCTCAACAAGCTCGGTCTCCTTGACCAGAACAAGTACGCCGAGCTTTTCCCCAGCTCACAGGCGGTGGTCGGAGGAAAGCCGACATTCGGCGAGTACGCGCAGCTCTGGCTGGACAGCCGCGAAATCACTCAGGGCACGCACAACAACTACAAGAGCGCCCTCAACCTTTACTGGGTGCCACGCCTGGCTCTGGTCCGTATTGACCTGATCACTACCACCCTGCTCCGCCGTGTCATCACCGAAACCGAATGGACCTCGGCAAACGTGAAGCGCAACGCGATTACAAGGCTGTCGACGATCCTGGCTGCGGCAACCCGGGAAGGCCTGCTGACCAAGAACCCCGCCGAGGTGATTGAGTTGCCGAAGCGGTCGCGTAAGGAGATCGACCCGTTCACTCTGGCCGAAGCCAACACCATCATCAACAAACTCTACGAACACAAGCATTGGCCGAGCCTCATCTATGCCGCGCTGTTCGAGTTTATGTTCTTCACCGGCCTCCGCTTGTCGGAGGCCTTGGCAGTGCGCTGGGATGTGATCGATATGGACAAGAGGACTGTGCACGTAAAGAGGACCGTCGCCTTGGGCGAGGTGGAGGAAAGGACGAAAACAGGCAGGGATCGCTTCGTGCTGCTGAATGACCGGGCCTTGCGCGCAATTCAGTTCGCCAGGGAATACGCAGACCGCCGCAGGCATGGGAAGGGAGCGGTGACCGAAACGCCGTTCCTGTTCCCGCCGTCGAAGAACGCCGAGCATGTGAAACAGACCTCCGATCTACACAAACAGTGGGTGCCGGTGCTGAATGAGCTGGGCATTCGGCGTCGTCCCCCATATAACTGCCGGCACACCTATGCGACAATATGCTTAATGTCCGGCCTCAACCCCGCATTTATCGCCCAACAGCTGGGTCACAGCGTCCAAATGCTGCTGTCGACGTATGCCCGTTGGCTCAACTCAAGCTCCGACTGGAGCGAGCTGGAAAAACTCAAAATTGGTATCAAATCGGTATCAGCTTGAAAGCCAGCTCTGTAAGTGACTGATAGGTAAGCCCTTTGATCTCCACCGCCAACATCACCATGCAGTTCGGCTCCAAGCCGCTGTTCGAAAACGTTTCCGTCAAATTCAACAACGGCAACCGCTACGGCCTGATCGGCGCCAACGGTTGCGGCAAGTCGACCTTCATGAAGATCCTCGGCGGTGACCTGGAGCCATCCGGCGGCCAGGTCATGCTCGAGCCGAACACGCGCCTGGGCAAGCTGCGCCAGGACCAGTTCGCCTATGAGGAATTCACCGTGATCGACACGGTGATCATGGGCCACGGCCAGCTGTGGAAGGTCAAGGCCGAACGCGATCGTATCTACTCGCTGCCGGAAATGACCGAGGAAGACGGCATGGCCGTCGCCGAGCTGGAAACCGAATTCGCCGAAATGGACGGCTACACCGCCGAATCCCGTGCCGGTGAACTGCTGCTGGGCCTGGGTATTCCGCTGGAACAGCACTTCGGCCCGATGAGCGAAGTGGCACCGGGCTGGAAGCTGCGTGTCCTGCTGGCCCAGGCGCTGTTCTCGGACCCGGATGTGCTGCTGCTCGACGAGCCGACCAACCACCTGGACATCAACACCATCCGCTGGCTGGAAACCATCCTCACCGCGCGTAACAGCACCATGGTGATCATTTCCCACGACCGGCACTTCCTCAACAGTGTCTGCACCCACATGGCCGACCTGGACTACGGCGAGCTGCGCGTATTCCCGGGCAACTACGACGAGTACATGACCGCTGCCACCCAGGCCCGCGAGCAGCTGCTGTCGGACAACGCCAAGAAGAAAGCCCAGATCGCCGAACTGCAGACCTTCGTCAGCCGCTTCTCGGCCAACGCCTCCAAGGCCAAGCAGGCCACCTCGCGGGCCAAGCAGATCGACAAGATCCAGCTGGCCGAGGTCAAGCCGTCGAGCCGGGTGAGCCCGTTCATCCGCTTCGAACAGACCAAGAAGCTGCACCGCCAGGCCGTCACCGTCGAGAAAATGGCCAAGGCCTTCGACGACAAGGTGCTGTTCAAGGACCTGGGCTTCACCATCGAGGCTGGCGAGCGCGTGGCGATCATCGGCCCCAACGGTATCGGCAAGACCACCCTGCTGCGCACCCTGGTCGGTGAAATGACCCCGGACAAGGGTGAAGTGAAGTGGACCGACAGCGCCGAAGTGGGCTACTACGCCCAGGACCACGCCCACGACTTCGAAGACGACATGACCCTGTTCGACTGGATGGGCCAGTGGACCTCCGGCGAGCAGGTGATCCGCGGCACCCTCGGGCGCATGCTGTTCTCCAACGACGAGATTCTCAAGTCGGTGAAGGTGATTTCCGGTGGTGAGCAAGGCCGCATGCTGTTCGGCAAGCTGATCCTGCAGAAGCCGAACGTGCTGGTGATGGACGAGCCGACCAACCACCTGGACATGGAATCGATCGAGGCGCTGAACCTGGCGCTGGAAAACTACCCGGGCACCCTGCTGTTCGTCAGCCATGACCGTGAGTTCGTGTCGTCGCTGGCCACGCGCATCATCGAGCTGTCGGCTGATGGCGTGGTGGACTTCAGCGGTACCTACGACGATTACCTGCGTAGCCAGGGTGTGCTGGTCTGATTGATGGGGCGGCCTTGTCATCTTGTATGGCTGGGCCGGCCTCTTCGCGGGTAAACCCGCTCCCACAGGGACTGCGCAGGCCTTGAATTCTGTGCAGTCCCTGTGGGAGCGGGCGAGCCCGCGAATGACAATTACCTGCGTAGCCAGGGCGTGCTGGTCTGATTGATGGGGCGGCCTGGCCATCTTGTATGGCTGGGCCGGCCTCTTCGCGGGTAAACCCGCTCCCACAGGGACTGCGTAGCACTTGAGGCCAATGCAAATCCTGTGGGAGCGGGCGGGCCCGCGAATGACGATTATCTGCGTAGCCAGGGTGTGCTGGTCTGATTGATAGAGTCGCCTGGTCATCTTGTATGGCTGGGCCGGCCTCTTCGCGGGCGTGCCCTCTCCCACAGGGACTGCGTAGCCCTTGAGGCCAATGCAAATCCTGTGGGAGCGGGCGGGCCCGCGAATGACGATTATCTGCGTAGCCAGGGTGTGCTGGTCTGATTGATAGAGTGGCCTGGTCATCTTGTATGGCTGGGCCGGCCTCTTCGCGGGCATGCCCGCTCCCACAGGGACTGCGTAGCACTTGAGGCCAATGCAAATCCTGTGGGAGCGGGCGAGCCCGCGAATGACGATTAACTGCGTAGCCAGGGTGTGCTGGTCTGATTGATGGGGCGGCCTGGCCATCTTGTATGGCTGGGCCGGCCTCTTCGCGGGTAAACCCGCTCCCACAGGGACTGCGTAGCATTTGAGGCCTATGCAAATCCTGTGGGAGCGGGCGAGCCCGCGAATGACGATTACCTGCGTAGCCAGGTAGTGGTCTGATTGATGCGGCGGCCTGGCCATCTTGTTTGGCTGGGCCGGCCTCTTCGCGGGCATGCCCGCTCCCACAGGGACTGCGTAGCATTTGAGGCCAATGCAAATCCTGTGGGAGCGGGCGAGCCCGCGAATGACGATTACCTGCGTAGCCAGGTAGTGGTCTGATTGATGCGGCGGCCTGGCCATCTTGTATGGCTGGGCCGGCCTCTTCGCGGGCACGCCCGCTCCCACAGGGACTGCGTAGCACTTGAGGCCTATGCAAATCCTGTGGGAGCGGGTTCACCCGCGAAGAATCCACCGCCGATCCCACAGGCTGGCACTGCCCGACGAATAATTCGTTAGCCTGCTTTCATTTCCTTCGCGCAACGGCCATGATGGGACCACGCCCAACCGCCCGCCCGCGAACGAGCCCATGACCGCGCAACAACCCGCCCCCGCCAGCAACACGCTGCAAATTACCCTGCAGATCCTGTCGATCGTTTTCTACACCTTCATTGCCTTCCTCTGCATCGGCCTGCCGATCGCCGTGCTGCCCAGCCATGTGCACGACCAGCTTGGGTTTGGCGCGGTGGTCGCCGGGCTGACCATTGGCCTGCAATACCTGGCCACGCTACTCAGCCGCCCGTTTGCCGGGCGCGTGGCCGATACCCTGGGGGGCAAGCAGGCGATTCGCTTCGGCTTGCTGGGGATTGCCGGCTGCGGGGTGTTGACCCTGCTATCGGCCTGGACCCTGACGCTACCGCTGCTGAGCCTGGCGCTGTTGCTCGGCGGGCGCCTGCTGCTGGGCATCGCCCAAGGGCTGATCGGCGTGGCCACGCTGAGCTGGGGCATCAGCCAGGTCGGGCCCGAGCACACCGCCAGGGTGATTTCCTGGAACGGTATCGCCTCCTATGGCGCCATCGCCATTGGTGCCCCCTTGGGTGTACTGGCCGTGGACGGGCTGGACTTCAGCGTGCTGGGGCCGGCATTGCTGGTGCTGGCGGTATCGGCCCTGCTGGTACTGCGCAAGCGGCCGGACGTGGTGGTGGTGCGTGGCGAGCGCCTGCCCTTCTGGTCGGCCTTCGGCCGGGTCGCACCCTGTGGCCTGGGCCTGACCCTGGCCTCTATCGGCTACGGCACGCTGACCACCTTCGTCACCCTGTATTACCTGGAGCGCGGCTGGGCGGGCGCGGCCTGGTGCCTGAGTGCCTTTGGCGTGTGCTTCATCATTTCCCGGCTGCTGTTCGTCAACGCGGTCAACCGTTTTGGTGGCTACAACGTGGCGGTCGCGTGCATGGCCACCGAAGTGCTCGGCCTGAGCCTGCTGTGGCTGGCACCGTCGCCGCCGTGGGCGCTGATCGGTGCCGGGCTTACCGGTTTCGGGCTGTCGCTGGTGTACCCGGCGCTGGGGGTGGAAGCGATCAAGCAGGTACCCAGCAGCAGCCGCGGCGCAGGGCTGGGTGCCTACGCGGTGTTCTTCGACATGGCCCTGGCCATCGCCGGGCCGGTGATGGGCGCGGTCGCGGCGCACCTGGGTTATGCCTCGATCTTCTGCGTGGCCGCCCTGCTCGCCCTGGCGGGTGTCGGCCTAACGCTGTTGCTGGCGCGGCGCGCCGCTCGCGGCTGAACGCTCGGCCGGCTGCGGTGCGCCCAACGCCTGGCTGAAGAACACCGCGGCTTCACGTTGCAGGGAGTGGTGGATGTGCCGACGGTCCACGCCTGCGGCATCCTTGCACAGCGCCGGCATCCGCACGGACTGCTCGGCATCACAATGGGCCATGAATACGAAGTGCCCGGCGCCGGCCAGCAGGCGATAGTCCGGTGTGACCGGCAACTTGCGGGCCAGGGCTTCGGCGTTGCGGTCCACCGCCACCAGCTGGTCGCTGTCGCCACTGTAGATCAGCGCCGGCACCTGCACCCCGGCCAAGGCATGGCGCCCGAACAGCAGGCTAAGCGGCGCCATCAGCATCACCGCCCCCACCCGCTGGTCGGCCTCTGGCACCAGCTCGCTGCGGTCGGCAATCAGCACACCGTGTGTCCTGCAGGCGTCGGCGTCGTTAGGGCGCTCCAGGCAGTACTTGCGCAGGCGGTCCAGATCGGGGCGCGCGCCTAAGAGGATCAAGGCGGTTTCACCACCGGCCGAATAGCCGATCACCCCAACCTTGCCACCGTTCAGGTAGGGCCCCAGCAAGGCATCATCGCGGGCGGCCGTAATCGCGGCACTCACTTGCAGCGGCCGGCCATACAGGTTGCTCAGGGTGCCCAGGCGGCTGTGGTCGCGGGCGTTGTCGCCGGGGTGCACCACCGCCACCACGATGAAGCCCTGGCGCGCCAGCGACGTCGCCAGGTAGTGCAAGGCCAGCGGGCTGCCGGTATTGCCGTGGGACAGCACCAGCAATGGGAACTGGCCCAACGCTACCGGCGCCTCTTCACTCACATCGATCGGGTAGCCGTCTATCCGGCTGCTGCGGGTATTGCCGATGGCCGGGTAGAACGCCAGCGCCTGCATGGGCCGGGCGTCGACCGGGTCGACCAGGGTCATGTGGTGCAGGCCGGCAACCCAGGGCGCGGCCTCGGCTTGGGCCAGCAGGCTGCCGAACAGGGCCAGCGCCAACACGCAGCGTGGAAGAGTCATCGGCCGGCGGTTCCTTGCAGGGCGAAGAGATAGCCCAGCATAGAACCGGCCTGAGCTGCACCGGATGAAACCTGGATGAAACCGAAGTCATGCACTTCACGCCCGCGCCCTATGCATTTGCGCTTTTCGACGAACCCGTGGCATAGATGCAGGTCCACGTCTCTACGTGACCGTTTCGCGCCAATGAAGGAGATTCATGCATGAGCAAGCCCGCTTACGTGCCACCCAAGGTCTGGCGCAACGACGCAGCGTCCGGCGGCCAGTTCGCCAGCATCAACCGCCCGGTTGCCGGCCCGACTCACGACAAGGACCTGCCGCTGGGCAAGCACCCGCTGCAGCTGTACTCCCTGGCCACGCCCAATGGCGTCAAGGTCACCATCGCCCTCGAAGAGCTGCTCGCGCTGGGCCACCCGGGCGCCGAATATGATGCCTGGTTGATCCGCATTGGCGAGGGCGACCAGTTCTCCAGCGGTTTTGTCCAGGTCAACCCCAACTCGAAGATCCCCGCCCTGCTCGACCGCAGCGTCGAGCCGCCGGTGCGGGTGTTCGAGTCGGGTTCGATCCTGCTGTACCTGGCGGAAAAGTTCGGTGCCTTGCTGCCGAAAGCGCCAGCTGCACGCACCGAAAGCCTGAACTGGCTGTTCTGGCAAATGGGCGCGGCGCCATACCTGGGCGGCGGCTTTGGCCACTTCTATGTGTATGCGCCGGAAAAGTTCGAGTACGCGATCAACCGCTTCACCATGGAAGCCAAGCGCCAGCTGGATGTGCTCGACCGGCGCCTGGCTGAAAGCCGCTACCTGGGCGGCGAGGAATACAGCATCGCCGACATTGCCGTGTGGCCGTGGTATGGCCAGCTGGTGCGCGGCAACCTGTATGGCGCGGCGGAGTTCCTGGCGGTGGACGAGTACCCACATGTGCAGCGCTGGGCCGAGGAGATAGCCTTGCGCCCGGCGGTGCAGCGTGGCACACGGGTGAACCGGACCTGGGGGGATGAGGCCAGCCAGGTGCCGGAGCGGCATGCAGCGGCAGACCTGGACGGTTGACGCGGCACCCTTGTGGGAGCGGCCTTGCGTCGCGAAAGGGGTGCGAAGCGCCCCCAGGGTCTTCGTATCACTGTGAAATCGCCGGGGCCGCTTTGCGGCCCTATCGCGACACAAGGCCGCTCCTACAAGGGTTCGCGCCGGGCTTGGGAGGCCCGACAATGCCCGCCTGCAAAAAACCATTTGCCCCCGCGCAAACCTGCGCCCGCCAAGCCCTTCTTGTACACTCCTCGCATTAGCCCCCACCTGCACATTTTTTTGGTGAACGCATGATCGAGGTAACCGAGGTTTCCATTGCCGAGCTGCGCGACGCGCTCGAGTCGGGCCGCACGACGGCGGTCGAGCTGGTCCAGGCCTACCTGGCGCGCATCGACGCCTACGATGGCGCCGACACCGCCACTGCCCTGAACGCCGTGGTGGTGCGCAACCCCGAGGCGCTGAAAGAGGCCGAAGCCTCCGACGCCCGTCGCGCCAAAGGCCAGGTCCTGAGCCCGTTGGACGGCATCCCCTACACCGCCAAGGACAGCTACCTGGTCAAAGGCCTGACCGCTGCCTCCGGCAGCCCGGCCTTCAAGGACCTGGTGGCCCAACGCGACGCCTTCACCATCGAACGCCTGCGCGCCGCCGGCGCCGTGTGCCTGGGCAAGACCAACATGCCGCCCATGGCCAACGGTGGCATGCAGCGCGGCGTGTATGGCCGCGCCGAAAGCCCATACAACGCCGACTACCTGACCGCACCGTTCGCCTCGGGCTCGTCCAACGGTGCCGGCACCGCCACCGCTGCCAGCTTCAGTGCCTTCGGCCTGGCCGAAGAAACCTGGTCCAGCGGCCGTGGCCCGGCGTCCAACAACGGCCTGTGCGCCTATACCCCGTCGCGTGGGGTGATTTCGGTGCGTGGCAACTGGCCGCTGACACCGACCATGGACGTGGTGGTGCCGTATGCCCGCACCATGGCCGACCTGCTGGAAATCCTCGACGTGGTCGTAGCCGACGACGCTGACAAGCGCGGCGACCTGTGGCGCCTGCAACCTTGGGTGCCAATCCCGGCGGCTTCGACGGTGCGCCCGGCTTCGTACCTGGACCTGGCCGTGGATGCCAGCGCGCTCAAGGGCAAGCGCTTTGGCGTGCCGCGCATGTACATCAATGCCGATGCCGAGGCCGGTACTTCCGAAAAGCCTGGCATTGGCGGCCCGACTGGCCAGCGCATCAACACCCGCGCCACGGTGATCGACCTGTGGCAGCAGGCCCGCCAGGCACTGGAGGCGGCTGGTGCCGAAGTGCTGGAAGTGGACTTCCCGCTGGTGTCCAACTGCGAGGGCGACCGCCCGGGCGCACCGACCGTGTACAACCGCGGCATCGTCAGCAAGGAGTTCCTGCATGACGAGCTGTGGGAGCTGTCGGGCTGGGCCTTCGACGACTTCCTGCGCGCCAACGGTGACCCCAGGCTCAACCGCCTGGCCGATGTCGACGGGCCGCAGATCTTCCCCCACGACCCGGGCACCCTGCCCAACCGTGAGGACGACCTGGCCGCTGGCATGGACGAGTACGTCAACATGGCCAAGCGTGGCCTGAAGACCTGGGACCAGATCGAAACCCTGCCCGACGGCCTGCGCGGCCTGGAGCAGACCCGCAAGATCGACCTGGAAGACTGGATGGACAACCTGGGCCTGGACGCGGTGCTGTTCCCCACCGTGGCCGACGTGGGCCCGGCCGATGCCGACGTCAACCCGGCATCGGCGGACATCGCCTGGAGCAACGGTATCTGGGTGGCCAACGGCAACCTGGCGATCCGTCACCTGGGCGTGCCGACCGTGACGGTGCCGATGGGCGTGATGGCCGATATCGGCATGCCGGTGGGGCTGACCTTTGCTGGCCGGGCTTACAGCGACAATGCGCTGCTGAGCTTTGGTGCAGCCTTCGAGGCGACCGGGTCGCGTCGGATGATCCCGCCGCGTACCCCGGCCCTGGGCTGAGGGTTAAAGGGGCCGCTTTGCGGCCCATTCGCGGGTAAACCCGCTCCCACAGGTTCACCACAGGTGTTGAATACCGTGGGGTCCCTGTGGGAGCGGGTTTACCCGCGAATGGGCCTGGAAAAGCAAATCGCCTAATTCAACTTTATGTGTAAAAATACACAAAACGTTGATTTTTCGATCTGCCATGCCTATCACCCCAAGCGAAGAACGCCAGCTCACCCTCACCGTCCTCAAGGCCGCCATCCAGGCCCTGGGCAGCGTTGCCGCACGCAACATGGAAATCCTCCTGCACGACCTCGATCACCCAGAACACTCGGTGGTGGCGATCGTCAACGGCCACCTTTCCGGCCGCAGCGTCGGTAGCCCGATCCTCGCCGCCCCTGAACAGGACCTGGGTTTCAAGGCACTGATGCAGGCCTCGGCCGATCAGCACGGCTGTGAGCCGGTGGTGCTGCCCGATTACCCCACCACGCTGAAGGGCCGCACGCTGCGCAGCGCCACCGCCATCTTCCGAGACAGCAGCGGCCACCCCTTCGCCAGCCTTTGCGTCAACACCGACGTCACCGGCCTGGATGCCGCCATGAACTTTCTCCAGCAGTTCCAGCCGCTGGGGGCCACACCTGCCGTCAGTGAACCCGCCGACATGGAACTGCTGATGAGCGAGATAATCCAGGCATCCCTGCAGCGCAGCGGCCAGGGGCGGATGAACAAGCAGGCCAAGGTCGAGGCCGTGCGCGTGATGCAGGAGCGTGGCCTGTTCATCGTCAAGGGCGGCGTGGAAAAGGCCGCCAGCGCCCTGGGTGTGACCCGCTACACCGTTTACAACTATCTCGAGCAACTGCGCGGAGCCAGCCAATGACCTTGCATATTCATACCCCCCTGATCGAATCCCGCCCGCTGTCGCTGGCCGCGGGCAGCAACGTCTGGCTCAAGCTCGATGCACTGCAGCCCTGCGGCTCGTTCAAGCTGCGCGGCGTGGGCCACGCCTGTGAGGTGCACCATGCCCGTGGCGCGCGGCATTTCGTGTCTTCCTCGGGCGGCAACGCCGGCCTGGCAGTGGCCTATGCCGGGCGCAAGCTGGGCGTGCCGGTGACCGTGGTAGTGCCCGAGACCACCACCGAGCGAGCCAAGGACCTGCTGCGCCTGGAGGGCGCCAAGTTGGAGGTGCATGGCAGCTCCTGGCAAGAGGCCAACGCCCTGGCGCAGACCTTGGTCAGCCCGGATGACGCCTTCATTCACCCATTCGACGACCCGCTGCTGTGGGCCGGGCATGCCAGCCTGGTGGATGAAGTCGCCGAGGCCGGCGTGAAACCAGATGCCGTGGTGTTGTCGGTAGGCGGCGGTGGTTTGCTCAGTGGTGTGGTCGAGGGGCTACAGCACAACGGCTGGGGCGATGTGCCGGTGCTGGCGGTGGAAACCGAGGGCGCGGCATCGCTGCATGCGGCCATGCAGGCGGGGCATTCGGTGGAGCTGGAACGTATTGCCTCGGTGGCGACCTCGCTGGGGGCCAAGCGTGTGGCTGACCAGGCGCTGGTGTGCGTGAAGGAGCATCCGGTGCACAGCCACCTGGTCACTGACCGCGCGGCGCTGGAAGCCTGCGAACGGTTCCTGCTGGACCATCGCGTGCTGGTGGAGCCTGCCTGTGGGGCGGCTTTGGCGTTGGCCTATGCACCGGGCGCCCTGGCGCAGTACCAGAATGTGCTGGTGGTGGTTTGTGGCGGGGCAACTGCCACGCTGGAGCAGATCCAGGCGTGGTTGCAGCAGGTTGATTGAGGTTGCCTGTACCGGCCTCTTCGCGGGTAAACCCGCTCCCACAGATTGGACTGCACAGGATTGAAGTAGCAACAGGACTGTGCAAGGTTTGAAGCAAGCGCAATCCCTGTGGGAGCGGGTTCACCCGCGAACACGGGCGTAGCCCGTGCCATCCAGCACAGAACGTTGCTCATCGGATTCTCCTTGCGGCACCCGGTTGCTGATTACGATAGTCACATGCCGCTGTTCTACTGAGCCCGCCGCAACCGGAAAAAACCTCTCGCAACAGCGTCAACCACGACGAAATGCGTAACCCACCCTTTCGGTCTGCGGCAAGTGAAGGCACAATGCGTGTCCTTTTTTTGGCCGGCCTGGCCGGGGGCCTTTAAATGATCAAGACGCCGTACTACCTCATCGATAAAACCAAGCTGCTGGGCAACATGGAGAAGATCGCCTACGTGCGCGAACACTCCGGTGCCAAGGCGCTGCTCGCCCTCAAGTGCTTTGCCACCTGGTCGGTCTTCGACCTGATGCAACAGTACATGGACGGCACCACCTCTTCGTCGCTGTACGAGCTCAAGCTCGGCCGCCAGAAGTTCGCCGGCGAAACCCACGCCTACAGCGTGGCCTGGGCCGACGACGAGGTCGAGGAAATGCTCGAGAACTGCGACAAGATCATCTTCAACTCGATCGGCCAGTTGCAGCGCTTCGCCGAACAGTCCGAAGGCAAGGTCCGTGGCCTGCGCGTCAACCCGCAGGTCAGCAGCTCCGACTACCTGCTGGCAGACCCTGCCCGCCCGTTCAGCCGCCTGGGCGAATGGGACCCGGCCAAGGTCGAACAGGTGATCGAGCAGATCTCCGGCTTCATGTTCCACAACAACTGCGAGAACGGCGACTTCGGCCTGTTCGACAAGATGCTCACGCACATCGAAGAGCGCTTCGGTCACCTGCTGCACAAAGTCGAGTGGGTAAGCCTCGGTGGCGGCATCCACTTCACCGGTGAAGACTACGCGCTGGACGCCTTCTGCGCGCGCCTGAAAGCCTTCTCGGAAAAGTACGGCGTGCAGGTGTACCTGGAGCCGGGCGAAGCGGCCATCACCAACAGCGCCTCGCTGGAAGTGACCGTGCTCGACACCCTGTACAACGGCAAGCACCTGGCCGTGGTCGACAGCTCGATCGAAGCGCACATGCTCGACCTGCTGATCTACCGCCTCAACGCCAAGATGGCCCCCAACGACGGCGCGCACACCTACATGGTCTGCGGCAAGTCGTGCCTGGCCGGTGACATCTTCGGCGAATACCAATTCGATCGTCCGCTGGCCATCGGTGATCGCCTGTCGTTCGTCGACGCGGCGGGTTACACCATGGTCAAGAAAAACTGGTTCAACGGTCTGAAAATGCCATCCATCGTGGTCAAGCAACTCGACGGCAGCGTCGAAGTGGTGCGCGAGTTCGGTTTCGAAGACTACGTTTCCAGCCTGTCGTAAGACCGGCTTTCAGTAAGGAGCAAGGGATAAATTGAAGAAGAACGTTCTTATCATTGGTGCAGGAGGTGTCGCCAAGGTGGTGGCCCACAAGTGCGCGCAGCATAACGACGAACTGGGTCGTATCGCCATCGCGTCACGGAACATCTCCAAATGCCAGGCCATCATCGACAGCGTCAAGGCCAAGGGTAGCCTCAAGGTACCCGCCGACATCCAGGCCTTCTCGCTCAATGCCCTTGATGTCGAGGCAACCAAGGCGCTGATCCGCGAGACCGAATCGCAGATCGTGATCAACGTTGGTTCCGCCTTCCTCAACATGTCGGTGCTGCGTGCCTGCATCGATACCGGTGTCGCCTATCTGGACACCGCCATCCACGAAGAGCCGGGCAAGATCTGCGAGACCCCGCCGTGGTACGGCAACTACGAGTGGAAACACCTCGAAGAGTGCCAGGCAAAGAACATTACCGCCATTCTCGGCGTCGGTTTCGACCCGGGTGTGGTGAACAGCTACGCCAAGCTGGCGCAGCAACAGTATTTCGACAGCATTGACTCGATCGACATCCTCGACGTCAATGCCGGTTCGCATGGCAAGTACTTCGCCACCAACTTCGACCCGGAAATCAACTTCCGCGAGTTCACCGGGCAAGTGTGGAGCTGGCAGAACAGCCAGTGGACCAGCAACACCATGTTCGAGGTCAAGCGTACCGACGACCTGCCGGTGGTAGGTTCGCAGAACCTGTACCTGACCGGCCACGATGAAGTTCACTCGATTTCGAAGAACCTCAACGTGCCGAACGTGCGTTTCTGGATGAGCTTCGGCGAGCACTACATCAACGTGTTCACCGTGCTGAAGAACCTGGGCCTGCTCTCCGAGCAACCGGTGAAAACCGCCGAAGGCCTGGAAGTGGTACCACTGAAAGTGGTCAAGGCCGTGCTGCCGGACCCAGCCTCGCTGGCCCCGGGCTACACCGGCAAGACCTGCATCGGTGACCTGGTCAAGGGCACCAAGGATGGCCAGCCGCGCGAAGTGTTCATCTACAACGTGGCCGACCACGAAGAAGCCTACGCCGAGACCGATAGCCAGGGCATTTCCTACACCGCCGGTGTACCGCCAGTGGCTGCCGCCCTGCTGGTCGCCCGTGGCGAGTGGGATGCCAAGCGCATGGTCAACGTCGAGGAGCTGCCAGCCGAGCCGTTCCTCAAGGCGCTGGACGTGATGGGCCTGCCGACCCGCGTCAAGGATGAAAAAGGCGATCGTCCCTGGGACGCTGAAGCCTAAGCAGCAAGACAGAGGGGGCGCCATCGAGGCGCCCCCTCTGCTTTTGCAGGCCCGGCCTCTTCGCGGGCACGCCCGCTCCCACAGGTATTTCACAGGTCTGTGGGAGCGGGTTCACCCGCGAAGAGGCCGGCACAGGCTGACCTCTACTTCCGAGCCTCCAGGATCAGGTTGAACGGCGTCTGCGTCGCCCGCCGGAACCGGCCGAAACCCGCCTCCTCGAACACCGCCCGCAACCGCGCTTCCCCCGCTTGCGCACCCAGCCCCAACCCCACCTCCTGCGACAACGAGTTCGGCGTGCAGATAAACGTCGACGCCGCATAGAACAAGCGCCCGACCGGTGTCAGGTTGCCCTCCAGCGAATCCTCGGCATAAGGCTCCACCAGCATCACCGTGCCGTCGGCCTTCAACGCACGGTAGGCATGCTTCGCAGCCCCCACCGGGTCGCCCATGTCGTGCAGGCAATCGAAGAAGCACACCAGGTCATGGTCATGCCCCGGGTAGTCCTTGGCGCTGGCCTGCTGGAAGCTCACCCGCCCCGCCAACCCCGCCTCGCGCGCACGCTCGTTGGCGGTGGCGATGGAAGGCCCGTGGTAGTCGTAGCCGACGAAGGTGGATGCCGGGAACGCCTGGGCCATGACCAGCGTGGAAGCGCCATGCCCACAGCCCACATCCGCCACCTTGGCGCCCGCCTGCAGCTTGGCCACCACGCCCTCCAGCGCCGGCAGCCATTCGGCCACCAGGAAGGTGCGGTAACCCGGCCGGAAGAACCGTTCGGTGCCGCTGAACATGCAGGGGTGATGGTCGCCCCAGGCCAGCCCGCCATCGCCGCGCATGGCCGCGACCAGCTTGTCCTTGTCGTGGAACAGCGCGGCCACCACCGCCGCACCACCGGCCATATAGGCCGGGGAATCCTCCAGTGCCAGGGCCATGGCCTGCTCTTCAGGCAACACGAAACGGCCCTTGTCATGCACCATGTAGCCCGAGGCGGCCTGGGCGCTGAGCCATTCGCGCACCAGCCGCGGGTGGCAGCCGGTCTTTTCCGCCAGCGCCTCGGGGGTGGTCGGCTGGCTGTCGGCCATGGCCCGGTACAACCCCAGCTCGTCACCGAGAATCACGTTGGCCAACGTCGCCGCCGCGCCCATGTCGCCCACCAGCTTGCCCATGAAGTCGTGAAGCCTTGCCTCGTCCATGACCTGCCCTCCTCTGCAAAGAAGGCCATCGCCAGCGAGGGACATCCGCTCCGGGGAGGCGGTGGTCGGTTGAATGGTATGGGCCTGCCGAGCGTTGCCCGATGCAGGCCACTTCTAAGTCTAGATGCCTTGATCAGAGGGCTTTGCCTGCCCTGCCAACTTTTCCAGCAGTACCTTGGCCAGCGCCTTGTCCGAGAACGGGTTCTGCCCGGTGATCAGTTCGCGGTACACCACCACATTGGGTTGCCAGGCCTTGGCGTAGGCCATGTCGCCCCCTGCCATTGCCATGGCGTTGGCCGGGTAGAACAAAAGCCGCTGGTCCTTGAGCGAAGCTTCGAACACCTGCTCCTCCGGGTCGGAGAAGATGGTCATCTTGTAACCCTTGTACAGCCAGTCATTGGCTGCCGGCTTTTCACCACGCGCCAGCGCCGACTGGTAGCTCGCCGGGTCCTGCTGGGCCGAGAGCAAGGCGATGGGGCCGTGGCAGATGGCGGCTGTGGGCTTGCCGGCCTGATGGAAATGCCGCAGCAAGGCGCCCACGTCCGGGTTGTTGGCCAGGTCGATCAAGGGCGCATGGCCGCCGGGGATGAACAGCCCGGCATAGCGGCCCAAGTCACCTGCCAGGACCTCTTTCACCGACAGGGTATCGTCAATGCCCGGCAGGCCTTGCACGACTTTCTCGATCCGGCGCATCTCCACCGCATCACCGGCAAAGTAGCGCGGGTCGATCGAACGCTGGTCGACGCTAGGGGCATTACCTTTGGGGGTTACCAGCACCAGCTTGTAGCCAGCCTTGAGCAATTGGTCGGCAGGCACGCCGAACTCGTTGAGGTAGTAGCCGGTGGCGTAGTGCTTGCCGTCCTGCAGCGGCAACAGGTGCTCGCTGGACAACAGCACCAGCACCTCTCCCTTGGGAGCAGCGTGGGCGCCAGCGGCAAGCAGGGTGCTGGCAACAGCCAGGGCAAGCCGAGACATCTTGGTCATGCAACAATCTCCTGATCAGGCAAAAAGAGCCGTCCGCTCATGTCGGCGGGATGCGTTCATGCTAATGGCAAGGCTATGATTCGATAATTCGAAAGCTCTCATGTCTGCGATCCAGAAAATGAATATCTCCAGCAAGGACCTCAACCTGCTGTACCTGTTCCATGTGCTGTATCAGGAACGCAACGCCACCCTCGCCGCCCAGCGCATGGCGCTGAGCCAGCCCGCGCTCAGCCACAAGCTCAACAAGCTGCGCCATCAGTTTGGCGACCCGCTGTTCGTCCGCGCGCCCAGGGGCCTGACCCCGACGCCACGCGCCCACGAACTGGCGCCCGAGGTAGAACGCCTGGTAGTGGGCCTGGAAGGCTTCTATGAACGCTGCGAAGGGCAGGACTTCCTCGCCCGCCCTGCCCGCCTGCACCTGTACAGCACCGACTATGTAGAACAGACGCTGTTGCCCAGGCTGCTGCCGATCCTGCGCAGCCAGGCACCGAACCTGACGCTGGTCACCCACAACACCCGTGGCCAGCTCCCTCGCGAAGAGCTGGAGAAAGGCACCTGTGACCTGGCCGTTGCCGGGTTCTATACCGACCTCCCGGAAACCTTCCACCAACAGCGCCTGCTCACCGAACACTTCGTTGTGCTGGCCTCGCGCAGTCATCCAGCCGCGGACCAAGGCCTGGACCTCGATAGCTTCCTCGCCAGCGACCACCTGCTCACCACCCTCACCGGCGACCTCGATGGCCTGGTCGATCGCGCCTTGCGCAGCCAGGGCATGCAACGACGGGTCGTGGCTGGCCTGTCGAGCTTCGTGGCCCCCACGCGCCTGCTGCGCGGCACCGACCTGCTGCTCACCTGCCTGAGCTCGCTGGCCATCGAAGCCACCGAGCGTGATGACGACCTGCGCATGTACCCGCTGCCGCTGACATTGCCCGCAATCGAGGTGATGCAGATATGGCATGAACGCACCCACGCCGACCCGTTGCGGCGCTGGTTCCGCCAGCAGCTGTGGAACGTCACCCAGGAAGCAGCGGCCTGCGCAAGTAACAATATCTAAACAACGTTGTGACATTTTTTTTCAGCTTTCTCGCCAAGGAGCTGTCAAATGAAGGTCACGGTTTTCGGTACCGGCTATGTCGGCCTCACCCAGGCAGTGTGCCTGGCCCAGGTGGGGCACTCGGTGTTATGCATGGATGTCGACGCCGAGCGGGTCGCCAGCCTCAATGCAGGCCATTGCCCGATCTTCGAGCCCGGCCTTGCGCCGATGCTGGAGAAGAACCTGGCCTGCGGCCGCCTGCGCTTCACCACCGACGCCAGCGAAGCGGCCAACTACGCCAGGTTGCAGTTCATTGCCGTCGGCACCCCGGCACAGGCCGATGGCAGCGCCGACCTGAAGCACGTGTTTGCCGTGGTCGACAGCATCCTCGAACATGCCGACGGCCCCAAGCTGATCGTCAACAAATCCACCGCGCCGGTCGGCACGGTGCACCGCATCAAGGCGCGCATCGCCCAGGCCGTGGCCGATACCAGCCGCTTCCACGTCGTCAGCAACCCCGAGTTCCTCAAGGAAGGCTCGGCAGTCGATGACTGCATGCGCCCGGAGCGCATCATCATCGGTGGCGCGGAGCCTGCCGAGGTAGAGCTGCTGCGCGAGCTGTACCTGCCGTTCAGCCGCAACCGCGAAAAACTCATGGTCATGGATGCGCGCAGCGCCGAGCTGACCAAGTACGCGGCCAACTGCATGCTGGCGACCAAGATCTCGTTCATCAACGAAATCGCCAACCTGGCCGAGCACCTGGGCGCCGATATCGAAATGGTGCGCCGTGGTATCGGCTCGGACCCGCGCATCGGCTACGACTTCATCTATGCCGGCTGCGGTTTTGGCGGCTCGTGCTTCCCCAAGGACCTGCAAGCCCTGCGCCGCAGCGCCGAGGCCGAAGGCTTCGAGCCGCAGCTGCTGCGTGCGGTGGAGTCGGTCAACGAGCAGCAAAAGGGCCGGCTGTTCAGCAAGATCCAGCGCCACTACCCACGCGGCCTGCGGGGCAAGGTCTTCGCCTTGTGGGGGCTGTCGTTCAAGCCCAATACCAATGATATCCGCGAGGCCTCCAGCCGGGTCCTGCTGGAAGCGCTGTGGGCCGCCGGCGCGCGGGTGCAGGCCCATGACCCGCAGGCCATGGAAGAAATCCAGCGGCACTATGGCCCGCGCGCCGACCTGCAACTGGTGCCATGCAAGGACGATGCACTGCGCGGCGCCGATGCCCTGGTGATCGTCACCGAATGGCAGGATTACCGCGTGCTCAACCTGGACAAGGTGCCGCAACAGCTGGCCGACCGGGTGGTGTTCGACGGGCGCAACCTGTTCGAACCCGAACACATGGCCGCCGCCGGCCTGACTTACTACGGCATCGGCCGTGGCCAGGTGCAGCCAGCATGCCCGTACTGATTACCGGCGTGGCCGGCTTCATCGGCTACCACGTTGCGCGGCGCCTGTGCGAAGCAGGCATCGAGGTGGTCGGCATCGACAACCTCAATGCCTACTACAGCGTCCAGCTGAAGCTGGCGCGCCTGCAGCAGCTGTTCGGCTTTGCCAATTTCCGCTTCCACACCCTCGACATCGCCCACCCGAGCGAACTGCAACAGCTGTTCGCCGGCCAGGCGTTCAGTGAGGTGATCCACCTGGCAGCCCAGGCCGGGGTGCGCTATTCGCTGGACAACCCCGGCGCCTATGGCCAGGCCAACCTGGTCGGCTTTCTCAACATCCTCGAGGCCTGCCGCCAGCAGCCACCCCGCCACCTGATCTACGCCTCCAGCAGTTCGGTGTACGGCGCCAACGCCAAGCTGCCGTTCAGCGTCGACGACCCGGTCGAGCAACCGCTGTCGCTGTATGCCGCCAGCAAGCGCGCCAATGAACTGATGGCGCACAGCTACGCGCACCTGTACCAGCTGCCGACCACCGGCCTGCGCTTCTTTACCGTATACGGCCCCTGGGGCCGCCCCGACATGGCGCCGTTCAAGTTCACCCGCGCCATGCTCGAGGGCCGGCCGATCGAGGTCTACAACAACGGCCTGATGGGGCGCGACTTCACCTACATCGACGACATCGTCGAGAGCATTGTGCGCCTGCGCCTGAAGCCGCCACTGCCGGCCGAGGGGCAGCCGCCCTGCCAGCTGTTCAACATCGGCCGAGGCCAGCCGGTACGGCTGCTGCACTTCGTCGAATGCCTGGAGCATGCGTTGGGCATCAAGGCCCGACGCGACTACCTGCCGCTGCAAGCAGGTGATGTGCTGGAAACCTGGGCCGACGTCGGCTCGTTGGCACGCTGGATCGACTACACCCCCGGCACATCGCTGGAACACGGCGTCAACGCCTTCGTTGGCTGGTACCGGGATTTCTACCGGGTCTGAGCCGCGCAATCACAACAAGATCACAGGTAGCCTCATGACAGATCCACTTGACCTCTCGGTGCTCATTCCCGCCAGGAACGAGGTCGACAACCTGCCGTCACTCTTGATGGAAATACGCATCGCGCTGGCGGCTGAAGACCATGAAGTACTGGTGGTCGATGACGGCAGCAGCGACCGCACCCTGAGCGTACTGCTGCAACTGAAAAGCCAGGGATACACGCAACTGCGCATCCTCCGTCACGAGCGCTCGCTGGGCCAGAGCACCTCGCTGTGGCATGCAGCCCAGGCTGCGCGCGGGCGCTGGCTGGCGACCCTGGACGGTGACGGCCAGAACGACCCGGCGGACATCCCCGGCATGCTGGCCCTGGTGCGCGCCAACCAGGACCTGGCCGGCGGCGTCAAGCTGGTGGCCGGGCACCGGGTCAACCGCCGCGACAGCGCCAGCAAACGCTGGGCCTCGCGGCTTGCCAACGGCCTGCGCAGCCGCTTGCTCAAGGACGCCACGCCAGACACCGGCTGCGGGCTGAAACTGATCGAGCGCGCGGCCTTCCTGCGCCTGCCCTACTTCGACCACATGCACCGCTTCATCCCGGCGCTGATCCTGCGCCACAACGGCCGCATGCTGGTTCACCCGGTCAACCACCGGCCACGTCAGGCCGGGGTGTCCAAGTACGGCAACCTGGACCGCGCCCTGGTCGGCATCCTCGACCTGTTCGGGGTCTGGTGGCTGATCCGTCGCACCCGCCTGGACACGCGCCCCCAGGAGTTCGAAGGATGACCCGTGAAACCCTGTGGCTGGTCATCGGTTTCGCCGGCCAGGCCGTATTTACCGGGCGCTTCGTGTTGCAGTGGCTGTACAGCGAGTTCAAGCGCCGCAGCGTGATCCCGGTGGGCTTCTGGTACCTGAGCATGCTCGGCAGCGCGCTGCTGCTGACCTACGCCATCTATCGCCAGGACCCGGTGTTCATCATCGGCCAGAGCTTCGGCTTCCTGGTCTACCTGCGCAACCTGCAGCTGATCGCCCGCCACCAGGAACAGAAGGAATAGCCCTTGCCTAGGTTCAACACGCTCGGGGCCGAACGCCTGGCCCTGATTGCCCTCGCGGTGGTGCTGGTGGGTGCGGGTATCGGCTGGCGCCAGCCGATGAACGTGGATGAAGAACGCTTTCTCGGCGTCGCCCTGGAAATGCTGCAGAGCGGCAACTGGTTCATCCCGCACCGGGCGGCGGAAATCTACGGCGACAAGCCGCCGCTGTTCATGTGGACCGTGGCCCTGTTCAGCCACCTCACCGGCTCGCCCAAGGTTGCCCTGTACCTGCCAGGGCTGCTGTCGGCGGCGACCATTACCTGGGTGCTGCATGACCTGGGGCGGCGCCTGTGGAACCGACGCATCGGCGTGATCGCCGCCTTGTTGTTCCTGGCCACCTACCAGAGCTACAGCATCCTGCGCACCGGGCAGATCGACAGCTTCCTGTGCCTGTGGGTGGCACTGGGTTTCTACGGCATGCTGCGCCACTTGCTGCTCGGGCCGGCCTGGGGCTGGTTCTACCTGGCCTGCGCGGCGATGGGCCTGGGCATTATCAGCAAGGGCGTGGGCTTTGTCCCGGCGCTGCTATTGCTGCCCTATGCCTGGGCGGTGCGCCACCGCTGGCACGGGGTGGTGGCCATGCCCGGCCAGGGTTGGCGCTGGAGCCTGGGGCTGGCGTGGCTGCTGGCCGGTTGCGCGGTGTGGCTGCTGCCACTGCTGGTATCGATCGCCCATGGCGGTGGCGCGGCGGAGCTGGCCTATTTGAAGGAAATCCTGCTGCGCCAGACCGCCAGCCGCTATGCCAATGCCTGGGACCATCGCGAACCGTTCTGGTACTTCTTCGTCAAAGTCATCCCCAAATACTGGCTGCCACTGGTGCTGGCCCTGCCCTGGCTGGTACCGGCCTGGCGCCGGCAGCTGCAAAAACGCGACGGGCGCTTTCTGCTGCTGCTCGGCTGGGTGGTGCTGGTGCTGTTGTTTTTCAGCCTCAGCAGCGGCAAGCGCAAGCTGTATATCTTCCCGGCGCTGCCGGGCCTGGTGCTGGCCATCGCGCCGCTGCTGCCGTGGCTGCTCAAGCGCTGGCTGCAGCGCCGGCCGGCCTGGCGCAAGGCGTTCACTGCCGTGGCCCTGGCATGGTTCGCGCTGTGGTTCGCACGCGGCTTCGTCGAGCCGCTGAAGGAAGGCCGCAACCCGCATGAAACATTGATGAGTGAAGCCGCACGGGCCACCGGCGGCGCCGAGTTGGTGCTGGTCAACTGGCGCGAGGGGCATTGGCTGTTTGCCCGGCAACCCATCGTGCACTTCGGTTTCACCGGCCAGCCCAGGGCGGACGCGGCCGCTTACTGGCTGCGTCACAACCCCACGGCCTTCGCCCTGGTACCGGCTTCGGAGCTGGGCCGCTGCTTCAGTGCCGACAAGGCACGCAGGCTGGGCGAGACCTCGCGCGCAGAATGGTATGTGGTTGGTGCCGATGCCGATAACGGCCAGTGCCAGGCCACGGCCCCCAGCCACGTGTATCACTTCGCCTGGGCGGGCTCGCCTTAGTGCCTGCCAGCGTTTCTGCAGGACTTCGCAGGCACGATTGCTCCCAAAGGTTTGGCGCCGAGCTCAGGCTACACGCTCTCCCTGTGGGAGCGGCCTTGTGTCGCGAAAGGGCTGCAAAGCAGCCCCCGCAATTTCAACTATTGCGCATCAATTCTGGGGCCGCGTTGCGGCCCTTTCGCGACACAAGGCCGCTCCCACAGGAGATCGCGCCACTTTTTCGGGGGCAGTCCAGGTTCCTGCCCGCCAAGGTAGTCGGGCATGGCCG
>NZ_JAWJYQ010000038.1:0-4521 GCF_032971465.1 Pseudomonas sp. LSJ-87
CCACTTTTTCGGGGGCAGTCCAGGTTCCTGCCCGCCAAGGTAGTCGGGCATGGCCGGCGCACAATCGCTTGCAATCCGTCACATCTCAAAATACTGTATGAATATTCAGTATCACAGGTCAGTCCCATGCAACTCATCGCCAAACTCGGCATCCTTGCCGATGCTGCCAAGTACGACGCATCCTGCGCCAGCAGCGGCGCGCCCAAGCGCAACTCGCGCGGGGCTGATGGCCTGGGTGCTACCAATGGCATGGGCATCTGTCACAGCTACACCCCCGACGGGCGCTGCGTCTCGCTGCTCAAGGTGCTACTGACCAACTTTTGCCTCTACGACTGCCAGTACTGTGTCAACCGCCGCTCCAGCAACGTGCCACGCGCGCGCTTCAGCCCCGAGGAAGTGGTCCGGCTGACCCTGGACTTCTACCGGCGCAACTGCATCAGCGGCCTGTTCCTCAGCTCCGGCATCATCCGCTCGGCGGATTACACCATGGAGCAGCTGATCCGCGTGGCGAAGCTGTTGCGCGAAGAGCATGAGTTCCGCGGTTACATTCACCTCAAGACCATCCCCGATGCCGACCCGTTGCTGATCGAAGAGGCCGGGCGCCTGGCAGACCGGCTCAGCGTCAACATCGAGCTGCCGACCGACGCCAGCCTGAAACGCCTGGCACCGGAGAAACAGGCGCACACCATTCGCCAGGCCATGGGCGTGATCCACCAGGGCCAGCAAGCCGTGGCCCACGAACCCAAGGCGCCGCGCTTTACCCCGGCCGGGCAAAGCACCCAGGTGATCGTCGGGGCCGACAGCACCGACGACAGCACATTGCTGCGCAATGCCGAATCGCTGTACCAAGGCTATGGCCTCAAGCGCGTGTACTACTCCGCCTTCAGCCCCATCCCTGACAGCCCCGGCAGCGTCCCCCTGGCCGCACCACCGCTACTGCGCGAGCACCGCCTGTACCAGGCTGACTTCCTGCTACGTGGCTATGGCTACAAGGCCGGCGAGCTGCTGGGCCAGAGCGGCAACCTGGCACTGGATATCGACCCCAAGCTGGCCTGGGCGCTGGCCAACCGCGAAGTGTTCCCGCTGGACGTGAACCGTGCCGAGCCGGCGCTACTGGCGCGCATCCCCGGCATCGGCCTGCGCAGCGTGCAACGCCTGGTAGCCCTGCGACGCGAACGGCGCATTCGCTACGATGACCTGATCCAGCTGCGCTGCGTGCTGGACAAGGCGCGGCCGTTCATTGTCACCAGCGACTACCGCCCGGCCCAGGCCGAGCTGCGCAGCGGCCTGCTGAGGGCGCGCTTGCGTGAGCCGCAGGCGCCGGTGCAGATGGGCTTGTGGGGATGATCGCGCTCGACTGCGACGGCCTGTTCGCCACCTGGCGTGACCAGGCCCGGGTGTTGTTGGGGCATGGCATCGACCCGTCGGAGGTGACCTGGGCGCAAGGGCCGATGGCTGATTTGCTGGCCGTACCGACAGCGCTGCCGGAAGGCTCCGGTCCTTTTCGCGCCAAGGTGCCAGCGGCGCTGTTGAGCCAGCTGGAACAGGCCGCCCGCTACCGTGGCGAGCACCGCTGGAACCTGCTTTACGAGGTACTTTGGCGGGTGGCCCATGGCGACCGCACTGCAATGCTGGCGGGTGACCGACTGGGCAGCGAGCTGCAAAGACGGATAAAGCAGGTCAATCGCGAAGCGCACCACCTGCATGCGTTTGTACGCTTCGTGCCACTACCCGAAGTATTGGCTGAACAGCTGCAACTCGACCTGGTGGCCTATCACGAGCCGGCGCATGACATTCTGGAAAGCGCCAGTGCGCATTTCGCCGACCGCCTGGGGCGTTTGCGCTGGATGATTGCCACGGCGCACGACGGCATACGCTTCGACGGCCAGGCATTCGACTACCAGCGCCAGTGCCCCGAGCCCTGGCGCCAGTGGGCCCGCAACGCCGAAGACCCTGGCGCCGAATTGTGGCGCACCTACTATCGCCATACCTTCAACCCTGCCCGCCTCAACCCCGACGCCTTGCGCCTGCACATGCCCGGGCGGTTCTGGCGTCATTTGCCGGAGGGCATGCTGATTCCGCAGCTCGAAGGCCTGGCTCGGCAAGGCAAGCAACGGGATGGCCAAGCCCTGGAAGTCGCCTCCCAGGCTGGCAAACAGATCAGCAAGCCCACACGGTAGTTGCGTATTCGCAAACCTTGATCAGTGGGGATTTCTTCGCGGGCATGCCCGCTCCCACAGGTATTGCACTGTTCTCAACGTGTGTGGAGACCGCTGTGGGAGCGGGCGCGCCCGCGAAGCAGCCAAACCATACTCAAGCCGAACGATCAGCCGCCACAGCCGTCATAACCTGAGCCGCTGCCGACACGCAAAGAGGACGCGAAATGACCCAACCCGACCCGTCATACGTCAAATGGCTCGAAGACCGCGCCATGCTCAGGGCCTCCCAGCAACGCACCCACCTGTACTCGGGCCAGTCGCGCCTGTGGCAGCAGCCCTACGCCGAAGCCCAGCCCCGCCGCGCCACTGATATCGCTTCGGTCTGGCTGACCGTCTACCCCGACGCCATCATCGCCCCCGAAGGCTGTTCGGTGCTCGCTGCCCTGGCCCACGAAGCGCTGTGGAAGCGCTTGTCGGAGATCGGCATCCAGGGCCTGCACACCGGCCCCATCAAGCTGTCCGGTGGCATTCGTGGCCGTGAGCTCACCCCCAGCGTGGACGGCAACTTCGACCGCATCAGTTTCGACATCTACCCGCTGTACGGCAGCGAGCAGGAGCTGATCCAGATGAGCCGCATGGCCGCCGCGCACAACGCCGTGACCATCGACGACCTGATCCCCTCGCACACGGGCAAGGGTGCCGACTTTCGCCTGGCCGAGCTGGCCCACGGACCCTATCCGGGGCTGTACCACATGGTCGAAATCCGCGAGGAAGACTGGCCGCTGCTGCCCGAAGTGCCTGCCGGGCGCGACGCGGTCAACCTGCTGCCGGCCCAGTGCGACGAGCTCAAGGCCCGCCATTACATCGTCGGCCAGCTGCAACGGGTGATCTTCTTCGAACCAGGTGTTAAGGAAACCGACTGGAGCGCCACGCCGCCGGTGACCGGTGTGGATGGCAAGACCCGGCGCTGGGTGTACCTGCACTACTTCAAGGAAGGCCAGCCGTCGCTGAACTGGCTGGACCCGACCTTTGCCGCCCAGCAGATGATCATTGGCGATGCCCTGCACGCCCTGGACTGCCTGGGTGCACGCGGCCTGCGCCTGGATGCCAACGGCTTTCTCGGCGTGGAGACCCGCGCCAGCGGCACTGCCTGGTCGGAAAGCCACCCGCTGTCGATCGTCGGCAACCAGCTGATCGGTGGCATGATCCGCAAGGCCGGCGGTTTCAGCTTCCAGGAACTGAACCTGACCCTCGACGACATCGCGCAGATGTCCAGGGGCGGTGCCGACCTGTCCTACGATTTCATTACCCGGCCGGCCTACCAGCATGCGCTGCTGACCGGCGACACCGAGTTCCTGCGCCTGATGCTCAAGGAGATGCATGCCTTCGGCATCGACCCGGCGTCGCTGATCCATGCCCTGCAGAACCATGACGAGCTGACCGTGGAGCTGGTGCATTTCTGGACCCTGCATGCCCACGACATGTACCTGTACAAAGGCCAGACCTTGCCCGGCGGCATCCTGCGCGAGCACATCCGCGAAGAGATCTACGAACGGCTGTCGGGCGAGCATGCGCCGTACAACCTGCGCTTCGTCACCAATGGCATAGCCTGTACCACGGCCAGCCTGATCGCCGCTGCACTGGGCATCCGCGACCTCGGGCAGATCGGGGTTGCAGAAATCGAGCTGATCCAGAAGGTGCACCTGCTGCTGGTCATGTACAACGCCATGCAGCCGGGGGTGGTGGCGCTGTCCGGCTGGGACCTGGTGGGCGCCCTGCCCTTGCCCGCCGAAGCGGTCGCGCAGCGGATGCTGGATGGCGATACCCGCTGGATTCACCGCGGCGGCTACGACCTGGCCGGGCTGGAGCCGCAGGCCCAGACGTCGGTGCGTGGCATGCCCCGTGCCCGGGCGCTGTATGGCAGCCTGGACAGCCAGCTGGAAAATGGCGATTCGTTTGCCTGCAAGGTGAAGAAGCTGCTGGCGGTGCGCCAGGCCTATGGCATCGCCACCAGCCGCCAGGTGCTGGTACCTGAAGTCAGCAGCCCCGGCTTGCTGGTAATGGTGCATGAACTGCCGGCCGGGCGTGGCATCCAGATCACTGCGCTGAACTTTGGCCAGGAAGTGATTGCCGAGGAGCTGCAACTGACCGGGTTCACGCCGGGGCCGGTGGTGGACATGATCAATGAAACGGTCGAAGGGGATTTGACCGAGGATGGGCGCCTGATGGTGAACCTGGACCCGTATGAGGCGCTGTGCCTGCGGATCGTCAACAGCAGCGGCCATGTCTGAATTGTATTTGCCCCTGTTGCCTTCGCCGGTGACGCTCTGAACGGCAGCCACGCGATACCTGTGGGAGCGGG
>NZ_JAWJYQ010000039.1:0-86200 GCF_032971465.1 Pseudomonas sp. LSJ-87
TTTGCAGGCGCGGTTGGTGCAGTTGCGCGAGGGTGCAGCCGGTGGCGTCGGGGCGCTGGTACGCGATGTTGCGATTGGTGCGGGTAGGCTGCGTGCGCAGGTTACGGGTGGTTTGAAGATCAGTTCTACGGCCGCGCAAAACCTGGCAAGCGATGCGATGCGCAGCCTGCGGGATGCTGCAGCGAGTAGCGGAAGTGCCGGGCTGTTATTTGCCTTGGGCAGCATGTGGTTCCATCAGGACAGCCTGGGCAAGAACTATCGAGCGTTGCAAGAGACGCATCAGGACAACCTGGAGGCGCTTGCGGCGATCTGGTCTTCCTCCCTGGGTTTGTTGGGGGCGAGTGTGGAGGCAGCAGGACTGGCTGTTGCAGTCATACGCCCGAAGATACCGTGGCCCGGAACAGTGACGACAACGTCTTTGGGAACCGGTATTGCTCGATACGGCGCCGGCATTGCGGGAATAGCTGGAATGATGGATGGGGCACAGTACCTGTTCGCCAGCCTGCGTACTCATAAGCGCGGAGATTTAACGTCCGCAGATGGATACAGGACTGCGGGCATAATGGCTGGCGCTTCCGCCATTGCAGGTGTACTTGGAGCTTTCGGACCCGCCACATTATTTGGCCCAATCGGTATAGCTATCATTCTAGGACTGGCCGCCTATGCAATAGCTTCCGAGGCAAAGCAAAACGAATCCTCTTCAACAGAGCTTTGGGCTCGTCAAAGCAGATGGGGATTATCTGAAGACAACCGTCTCTGGACCGAAGCGAAGCATCTTGACACTGCAATTGGTGCTTTGAATGCGGCAGCAATTGGCGTTCAAGCCGAGATTTCCATAAGGACTCAACTCACCAATCATACGAACATGCAGACTTCCGAACCAAAAGGGATGATCATCGGCAACGAGCCTGCAATACCCGCAGAATACACACTCAATTATTACTTCCTCTTGCCTAAATACGCCGAGGGTACATCTCGCCATGAGTGGCATTTAAGCATTCATCGTACTGGCGTTCAAAGAGAAATCATTACCGTATCGGGTGATAGTACTCCGACTAACCAATTGCAGATCAGCCTACCAAAGGGGAAGGGAGTCTTTGGCCATATTGACAACCCACACCCTTTGGTGCGTTTCAACAACAAGAACAATACGTTGACCATACAGGGAGCTCTGCCTTTACTGATAGATCATCACATCAACGCCATTGAACTTAGCCTGCGTTACTGGCCAGACAAGCAGGACGAACTTGGGCATGCCCATGTAACAATAACAGAAAACTATATGCACAGCTTGGAGCCCCTGACAAAATGGCCCGACCCTTATTAAATCCTGCCTGCCCGGGCTGGAAGGAAGACCTCCCCGACCCTTACACAGTCGACTCAATAGAAAAATATATGGGCAATCAAATACCTAACCATCAGTGCATGACTTACTTAGAGATTCCGCGACAAAGCGTATCCTCACGAGGGGTGATTTCAACCTTCGCCTTCCTCTTGTGCATATTTTTCGCCTTTAGCCTTTACATGATGACACTTACGCTCGATCCCCGAAATTTTAAGTCGCTGCTGCTCTCAATATCTGAAGTCTTCCTGGTTAGCTGGCTGGTTACTATAGGCCTTCGCATGGATATTTCTCCACCTCGCGACGAACCCATCAGGTTCAACCGTGCGCGCCAGAGAATCTACGCCTACAACTTCAAACGCCAATGGTGGAACCCCTTCGACAAAGGCAAGGTCGTGCCGGTCAGTTACGACTGGTCCCAAGTCCGCGCCGAGCGCTGGTCACAAACCGGCGCCCTGCCAAACGGTGGGGTCATTTTCAAATGGGGTGTCATGTTGTCCATCGTCGCGCCGGGCACGAACAACGTCATCGACCGTTTTCACCTGAGTACGATGGGTGCCGACCAGCATGCCTGGGCCTACATCTGCACCTACATGCAGGAAGGCCCCTCAGCCCTGCCACCACCCGGGGAACCCAAGGATCACAACGACGTGCTCTGGTGTGAGTTCGCCCTGCGCCTGGCACCCCGAGTAGAGTGGCCAGCGGAAATGGATCTGGAGTCGAGAACCGCCCCATGAGATTACTGTCTTGCACTGCTTGCTCTGGCCCCATCGCCGGCATGCCAGCTCTCATAGAACTGCACATGACTCATTGAATTAGCGGGGACTCTGTGGGAGCGGCTTCAGCCGCGAACACCGGCGCAGCCGGTGCCATGCACCGCGTTGGATTCTTCGCGGCTAAAGCCGCTCCCACAGGGTACGCGGGCCGCTTGCGAATTCAGTTTTCTACGCGACAACGCAGCCCAAAGGGCTGGGCAATCTCTCTTGGACTGCACATGACTCATTGAATTAGCAGGGACCCTGTGGGAGCGGGCATGCCCGCGAACACCGGCGCAGCCGGTGCCATGCATCGCGCTGGATTCTTCGCGGGCACGCCCGCTCCCACAGGGGTTACATGGTCGGCGCCACCAACCTGTACCCCACCCCTGGCTCGGTGATGATGAACCGCGGCGCCGTGGGGTCATCGCCCAGCTTCTGCCGCAGATGGCCGACCACGATCCGCAGGTAATGGGTGTCATCCACATGGGTAGGCCCCCAGATATCCTTGAGCAGTTGCTGCTGGGTAATCACCCGCCCCGGGTGCCCGGCCAGCTGCGCCAGCAGCGCATACTCCTTGCGGGTCAGCGCCACTTCCACGCCATCCAGGGTCACCCGGCGAAAGGCAAAGTCCACCATCAGCGGCCCAAAACTGGCCGCCACTTCCGAGCCACCGGCCTGCGGCACCTGCCGCAGCAAGGCGCGCACCCGCGCCAGAAACTCCTGGATGCCGAACGGCTTGGTCACATAGTCGTTGGCGCCGCCATCCAGCGCATCGACCTTCTGCACTTCACTGGCGCGCACCGACAACACCAGCACCGGCACCGCGCTCCATTCGCGCAGGTCACGCAGTACCTGCTGGCCGTCCATGTCCGGAAGGCCCAGGTCAAGCACCACCAGGTCCGGCTTGCCCAAGGCCGCCTGGGCCAGCCCTTCCGTGCCGGTGGCGGCCTCGAGCACCTTGTAGCCTTGCGAGGCCAGGCTGATACGCAGGAACTTGCGGATCTGCGGTTCATCGTCGATGACCAGAAGGGTGGCGGACTGACTCATGGGGTTTCGCTTTCGGTTTCAGGTTGAGGAGGCAGCGGCAAGCATAAAGTGATGCTGGTGCCCTGGCCATCGATGCCTTCACCCACCAGGATCTGCCCGCCATGGGCGCCGATCATGCCCTGGCAGATCGCCAGGCCCAGGCCGGTGCCCTGCCCGCCGCGGTCGCCGCGAGCGGCGGTGTAGAACATGTCGAAGATCTTCTCGCGATCATCCACGGGAATACCGGGGCCCTGGTCGCTGACGGCAAAGCACAACAGAGCATCCTGCACTGACAACTGCAGCTCCAGCCGGCCATTGGCTGGCGAGAAGCGCGCGGCATTTTCCAGCACGTTGACCAGGGCCTGCTCAATCAACGCCGCATGCACGAACAGCAACGGCAGCTCGGCCGGCACGTCGGTGTGTACCCGCAGCGGCGCCAGCACCGCGCGCAGGCGGTTGAGCGCGCTGCCGACGATGTCGGCCGGGGCCACCCAGTCGCGGGCCAGCTTGAGGCCGCCGTGGCCCAGGCGGGTCATGTCGAGCAGGTTCTGGATGTAGCGGTCGAGGCGTTCGGCCTCGTTGCGGGTACCCTCCAGCAGTTCGCGGCGGTCGGCGGTGGGGATCGCCTCGCCCAGCGCCAGCAGGCTGTCGATGCTGCCGCGCATGGCGGTCAGCGGGGTGCGCAAATCATGGGAAACGGACGCGAGCAAGGCGCTGCGCAGCTGCTCGGTTTCGCCATGCAGGCGCGCGGCCTCCAGCTGTTCGGCCAGGCGCGCGCGGGCCAGGGCCTGGGCCAGTGGCTGACCAAGGGCGGTGAGCAGGCGCCGGCGCGGGTCGCTGAGCGGCTGGCCGGAGCGTGGGCGCACACCGAGCAATGCCAGTGGCTGTTCATCCACCGCCAGCGGCCACCACCACCAGCGGCCATTGGGCAGGGTGTCGCTGCCATGACCGGCAGCCTGGCCGTGCTGCCAGGCCCATTCTGCGGCGGCGCGTTCGTTATCGCTGAAGGCATGAGCTTCGCCGCTGGCCACCTGCAACTGGCCTTCGACATTGCGCTCCAGCAGGCACACCTGCATGTCCTGCCAACCGTCCAGGTGCTGGCCGGCGGCGTTGAACACCGCCTGGCGGTCGGTGGCCACGGTCAGCCGGCGCGACAGGTCGAGCAACTGGCTGGTCTGCGCCTGGGTCTCGCGCAGCGCCTGCAACTGGCGGCGCTGGCGGGCAGCCAGGTTGCCGGTGAGTGCAGCCATCAACAGGAAGAACACCAAGGTCAGCACGTCTTCTTCGCGCTGGATCCTGAACGACAGGTTGGGCGGGATGAACAGGAAGTCGTAGGTCAGGAACGACAGCACCGCGCAGGCCAGCGCAGGCCCCAGGCTGCTGCGCACCGCCACCAGCAACACCGCGGCCAAAAACACCAGCGAGATGTTGGGCAGGGCCAGCACACTCGACACCGCCCAGGCCAGGCCCGCGGCCATGAGCGTTGCCAGCAGCGCCAGCAGGTAATGGCGCCAGACCCACACCCGCCGCACCGCCGAACGTGGCGCTTGCGGCTGCGCGTCGCTGTCCAGCACGTTGATTTCCAGGCCGTGGCTTTCGCGCAGCAGCCGCGCGGCCACACCGGCACCGAACAGGCGCCGGCGCAGGCGGTCGCGGGACTGCCCGACCAGCACCAGGCTGGCCCGCCGTTCGGCGGCATGCTGGATCAGCGTGCGCACCACTTCGCCGGCACGCAGCAGTACCACCTCCCCGCCCAGGCGTTCGGCCAGTTGCTGGGCAGCTTGCAGGCGCTGGCGCGCGGTTTCGTCGCGCAGGCGGCCGTTGTCCACGTGCACCAGGCTCCAGGGCAGGTGGCGGCGTTGCGCCACGCGGCTGGCATGGCGCACCAAACGCTCCGCCTGGTCGTCGCCATCCACGCCCACCAGCAAGCGCCCACGCAGGGCCGGGGCTTCCTGGCCGCGTTGGCGATAACCGTGGGCCAGGTCGGCATCCACCTGGGCGGCGGCGGTCTGCATGGCCAGTTCGCGCAGGGCGGTAAGGTTGGTTTGCGAGAAGAACGCATCGATGGCGGCCCGCGCCTGCTCGGGCACGTACACCTTGCCTTCGCGCAGGCGTTCGAGCAGCTCCCGGGGTGGCAGGTCGATCAGCACCAGCTCGAAGGCTTCCTGCAGTACCCAGTCCGGCAGGGTTTCGCGCACTTGCACGCCGGTAATGTCGCGGACCTTGTCGTTGAGGCTTTCCAGGTGCTGGACGTTGACCGTGGTGTACACATCGATGCCGGCGGCCAGCAGTTCCTGTACGTCCTGCCAGCGTTTGGCGTGGCGGCTGCCGGGCGCATTGGTGTGGGCCAGTTCGTCGACCAGCACCAGGGCCGGCGCGGCCTTGAGCAGGCCGTCCAGGTCCATTTCCTCGAGGGTGACGCCGCGGTACTGGCTGCGCAGCAGGGGCTGCTGCTGAAGGCCTGCGAGCAATACCTCGGTTTCGGCACGGCCATGGGTTTCGACCACACCGGCCAGCACTTGCACGCCCTGGCGTTGCTGGGCGTGGGCGGCCTGGAGCATGGCGAAGGTCTTGCCGACGCCGGGGGCGGCGCCAAGGAACACCTTCAACCGCCCCCGGCCGCTTCGCGGGAGGGTAGCCAACAGCGCGTCTGCGCGGGCGGAGTCACTCATCTTTCATCCTTTGCTATTTCCAGCAAGCCGCAAATCCAGGAACAAACACCGTACCTGTGGGAGCGGGTTCACCCGCGAATGCAGTAGTAGCGCCACCGACGCATTCGCGGGTAAACCCGCTCCCACAGGGTCCCTGCTAGCCCCTCAAGTCATCTATCAATGGCTGAGGTTTTCCAAGGCCTGGTTCAAGGCCAGCACATTGACCACCGGCGGGCCGATCAATGGGTGGAGGGTGGCCTCTTCCAGCAAGCCTTGCAAGCGCTCCACCGGCAACTGCCGTGCCGCCGCCACCCGCGGGATCTGGTAGGCCACGGCCTCCGGCGGCAGGTGCGGGTCGAGGCCGCTGCCCGAGGTGGTGAGCAGCGCCTGGGGCACCGGCCCCTGCTGCGCCTGGTACAACGCAGCCGCATCGCCCTTGACCCGCTCGGCCAGCGCCGGGTTGCTCGGCGACAGGTTGCTGGCGCCGCTGGCTACAGTGGCGTAGGCGCCTGCCGATGGCCGCGCGTGGAACCAGCCATCGCCCTGGAAATCCTGGGCGATCAGCGCCGAACCGCGCACCTGGCCCTGGTCATCGCGCACCAGGCTGCCATTGGCCTGGCTGGGGAAAACCACCTGGGCAATACCGGTCACCGCCAGCGGATACAGCGCGCCGGTCACCAGGGTCATCAACAGGGCCAGGCTCAATGCCGGGCGTACATAAGCATTCATGGTGGCCTCCTCAGACCAGGTGCAGGGCATTGAGCAGCAGGTCGATCAGCTTGATCCCGGCAAACGGCACGACAATGCCGCCCAACCCGTAGATCAGCAGGTTGCGCCGCAGCAGGTGCGCCGCACTGGAGGCCTGCACCCGCACGCCGCGCAGCGCCAGCGGGATCAGCACGATGATGATCAGCGCGTTGAACACGATGGCCGACAGAATCGCACTCTGCGGGCTGGCCAGGTGCATCAGGTTGAGCACGCCCAGTTGCGGGTAGATGGCGGCGAACAGCGCCGGCAGGATGGCGAAGTATTTGGCCACATCGTTGGCGATGGAGAAGGTGGTCAACGCGCCGCGGGTCACCAGCAGCTCCTTGCCGACCTGCACCACATCCAGCAACTTGGTCGGGTCGCTGTCCAGGTCGACCATGTTGGCCGCCTCGCGCGCGGCCTGGGTGCCGTCGTTCATGGCCATGCCCACGTCTGCCTGGGCCAGGGCCGGGGCGTCGTTGGCGCCGTCGCCGCACATCGCCACCAGGCGGCCGTCGTTCTGCTCCTGGCGGATGCGCGCCAGCTTCTTCTCTGGCGTGGCCTCGGCCAGCACGTCATCCACGCCGGCCTCGGCAGCGATGGCAGCAGCGGTCAGCGGGTTGTCGCCGGTCACCATCACCGTGCGGATGCCCAGCTTGCGCAGTTCGGCAAAGCGCTCGCGGATGCCGGGCTTGACCACATCCTTGAGGTGGATCACGCCGAGCAGGCGCTTGTCGATGCACACCAGCAGCGGTGTACCGCCGCTCTGGGCAATGCGCTCCACTTCACGGGCCAGTGCCAGGGGCATTTCCAGGCGTTGCATGCCGACGAACGCCAGCACGGCATCGACGGCGCCCTTGCGGTAGCGGTGCTGCTGCAGGTCGATGCCCGACAGGCGCGTCTCGGCGCTGAACGCCACCGCCTCGAATTGCCCGGCGGCCGGTTCGACGAAGTCATGCAACTGGCGCAGGTACTCGACGATCGACTTGCCCTCGGCGGTGTCGTCTGCCAGCGAGGCCAGCAAGGCACCCTCCCCCAGCTCGCGGGCGGTGATGCCCGGTGCGGCATGCAGGGCGCTGCAGCGGCGGTTGCCGAAGGTGATGGTGCCGGTCTTGTCGAGCATCAGCGTATGCACATCACCGGCCGCCTCCACCGCGCGGCCGGAACGGGCGATGACGTTCAGCCGCACCAGCCGGTCCATGCCGGCGATGCCGATGGCCGACAGCAGGCCGCCGATGGTGGTGGGGATCAGCGTCACCAGCAATGCGGCGAGAAAGATCAGCGGCAGGCTGCCACCGACGAAGCGGGCGAACGGCTGCAGGGTCACCACCACGATCAGGAAGATCAGGGTCAGGCCGATCAGCAGGATGTCGAGAGCGATCTCGTTCGGGGTCTTCTGCCGCTTGGCGCCTTCGACCAGGGCAATCATGCGGTCGAGGGTCGATTCGCCCGGGTTGCTGGTGATGCGGATCAACAACCAGTCTGAGACCAGCCGGGTATTGCCGGTCACCGCCGAGCGGTCGCCGCCGGACTCGCGGATCACCGGCGCGGACTCGCCGGTAATGGCGGCCTCGTTGACCGCAGCGATACCTTCGAGCACCTCGCCGTCACCGGGGATCATTTCGCCGGCCACCACGCGCACCACATCGTCCTTGCGCAGCGCACTGGCCGCGACGGTCTCGTAGCTGCCATCGCGCTTGCGACGCTGGGCGGTCAGGCCCTGGCTGCCGGCCTTGAGGCTGTCGGCGCGGGCCTTGCCACGGCCTTCGGCAAGGGCCTCGGCGAAGTTGGCGAACAGCACGGTGAACCACAGCCACAGGGCGATCTGCACGGCAACGCCGGTGCTCACGCCGCTGCCGGGGGCAAAGCACAGGACGGTGGTCAGCACAGCAGTCAGGGCGACTACCAGCATCACCGGCGAGCGTTTGAGCTGGCGCGGGTCGAGCTTGACGAATGCTTGCACCAGCGCCGGGCGCCACAACGCGGCGAAGCGGGTCTGGTCCTTGGCACTATGCCGAGCTTGTACTTCAGGAATGGGCATGTTCATGGTCGGTCCTCAAAAACCCAGGCTCAAGTGTTCGGCGATCGGCCCAAGGGCCAGGGTCGGCAGGAAGGTCAGGCCACCGACCAGCAGGATGGTGACCAGCAGCAGGCCGGTGAACAGCGGGCCATGGGTGGGGAAGCTGTTCAGCCCTTGGGGCGCGCTTTTCTTCGCCGCCAGGCAGCCGGCCAACGCCAACACCGGCAGGATGTAGCCGAAGCGGCCGACAAGCATGGCCAGGCCAATCATCAGGTTGTGGAACACCGTATTGGCACCGAAGCCGGCAAAGGCCGAGCCGTTGTTGGCCGTGCCCGAGGTGTAGGCGTACAGCAGCTGGCTGAAGCCATGCGCGCCCGGGTTGCTGACCGCACCCGCCGGGCCCGGCAGGCTGGCGGCGATGGCGCCGAGCACCAGCACGCCGACCGGCATCACCAGCAGGGTCGCCACCAGTAACTGCACCTCGCGGGCCTGCAATTTCTTGCCCAGGTATTCCGGGGTGCGGCCGATCATCAGCCCGGCCAGGAACACCGCGATCAGCACGAACAGCAGCATGCCGTACAGCCCTGCACCAACGCCGCCAAAGATCACCTCACCGACCATCATGTTGACCATCGCCACCATGCCGGTCAGCGGGTTGAGGCTGTCGTGCATGGCATTGACCGAACCGTTGGAGGCAGAGGTGGTAGTCACTGTCCACAGCACCGAACCGGTGGTGCCGAAGCGGCTTTCCTTGCCCTCCATGGGGGCGCTTTGCTGTACCTGCCCGCTCTCGAGGGCCGGGTTGGGCTGGTACTCGGACCACAACGCCGTGCTGCCGCCGATCAGGAACAGGGCGAGCATGCAGGCGAGGATGGCGCGGCTCTGGCGCAGGTCCTTCACGTAGTGACCAAAGGTGAACACCAGCGCCACCGGAATGAGGATGATCGAAGCCACCTCGAACAGGTTGCTCCAGGCCGTAGGGTTTTCGAACGGGTGCGCCGAGTTGACCCCGAAGAAGCCACCGCCATTGGTACCCAGCTGCTTGATGGCGATCTGGCTGGCGGCCGGGCCCAGCGGGATGGTCTGCTCGGTGCCTTGCAGGGTGACCGCGTGGGCGTAGTCGGCCAAGGTTTGCGGTACGCCCTGCCATACCAGCAGCAACGCCAGCAGCAGGCACAGCGGCAGCAGGCCGTAGAGGGTGGCGCGGGTCATGTCGACCCAGAAGTTGCCCAGCGTCGTGGCGCTGCGCCGGGCGATGCCGCGGCACAGGGCGACCAGCACGGCCAGGCCGGTGGCGGCACTGACGAAGTTCTGCACGGTCAGGCCGAGCATCTGGCTCAGATAGCTGACCGACGCCTCACCACTGTAGGCCTGCCAGTTGGTGTTGGTGACGAAGCTGACCGCGGTGTTGAACGCCAGCGACCATTCCTGGCCGGGCAGATGCTGCGGGTTGAATGGCAGGTAGCCCTGCAACAGCAGCACGGCGAACAGCAGCAGGAACCCGGCCAGGTTGAAGGCCAGCAGGGCCAGGGTGTACTGCTGCCAGTTCTGTTCCTGGTCGGCGCGCACGCCCGCCAGCCGGTAGCAGGTTTGCTCGACCGGGCCCAGCAGGGGCGACAGCCAGGTGCGCTGGCCTTCCATGACCTTGAAGTAGAACCGCCCGAGCCAGGGTGCCGGCAGCAGCACGATGGCGAAAAATGCCAACAGCAAGGCGAAGTCGTAACTGTGCATGGCCGCTCCCTAGCTGCGATCGGCGCGCAGCAGCGCCACCAGCAGATAAAACGCCAATGCCACTGCCAGCAGCAGTGACAGCCCGTCGAGCATGTTCATGTGTGGTTCTCCCCGTGGTGCGGCTTGGGCCGCTTTGGGGAAATTGTCCGAGCGAGGGGCGTAAAGGGGCGAGATTGGGGGGTGGGGATGGGAATAAAGAAGGCGTAAAAATCGGGGATTGAGGCTGCCTGGGCCGGCCTCTTCGCGGGTAAACCCGCTCCCACAGGGACCGCACCACTCTCCCAGGCTGCGGAGATCCTTGTGGGAGCGGGTTCACCCGCGAAGAGGCCAGTACAGGTTTACTGCTGAGGCGCCTGCGGGACGGCGTTGCGGCTCCAGTCCAGCAGCAAGCTGTAGCCGACCGCCAGCAAGGTCGGCCCGATAAACAGGCCAATGAAGCCAAAGGCGATCAAACCGCCGAACACCCCCAGCAGCACAATCACCAGCGGCAGGTTGCCGCCACGGCTGATCAGGTACGGTTTGAGCACGTTGTCCACGCCACTGATGATGAAGGTGCCCCAAACCCCCAGGAACACCGCCATGCCGTATTCGCCCTTCCATACCAGCCAGCCCGTGGCCGGGATCCAGGCCAGTGGCGGGCCCATGGGGATCAGGCTGAGCATGAAGGTCACCAGCCCCAGCACGATGGCCCCGGGCACACCGGCAATCAGGAAGCCGATCAACGCCAGCACGCCCTGCGCGGCGGCCGTACCGATCACCCCGTTGACCACCCGCTGCACCGTACCGGCCACCAGCTCCAGGTAGTACTCGGCACGGTCGCCCATCAAGCGGTGCAGCAAGCGCAGGACGAACGCCGCCAAGCGCGGGCCGTCACGGTAGAAGAAGAACACGAATACCAGGCTGAGGGTCAGCTCCAGCACGCCGCTGCCGATCTGCGCGCTGCGCGCCAGCAACCAGTTGCCCACCTGCCCCAGGTGCGGCTTGACCGAGGCCAGCAAGGCCGCGCCCTGCTGGTCCAGCGATTGCCACCAGCTGACCAGGCGCTCGCCAACCAACGGGATGCCACCCAGCCACGCCGGAGCATCGGGCAGGCCGTCCACCTGCACGTCACGCACGAACGCCGTCGCATCGCGAATGTGGTCGGCCAGGTTGAACCCCAGCCACACCAGCGGCAGCGCCACGATCAGGATCCAGGCAGTGGTCAGCAGGCTGGCCGCCAGGGTTTCGCGCCCGCCCAGCGCACGCGTCAGCAAGCGCATCAACGGCCAGCTGGCAAAGGCCAGGATGGCCCCCCACAACAGCGCTGAAATGAAAGGTGCCATCACCCACAGGCCGGCACCCAGCAGCGCCAGCAGCAGAATCTGGACCAGCAAGCGGTCATTGTTAGCCATGGTGGTGCCCGTTCAACGGATCAGTTCAAGGTGCAGGCCGTCGGTAGGCGCGCTACCGACTTCGAGGCGGCCATTGCGCACCCCCGCCTTGACCAGCGCCTCGCGCCAGGCTTCAGCCTGGGCGCCACTGAGGCTGGCACGCAGGGTGCTGTCGAGGTTCAGGCTGCGGGCCAGCAGGTTCGCCCAGGCGTCTTGCGGTGCGGCCAGGTCAGGGTAGTCGAGCTTGCCGGTGTCGCGCATTTCGCGCAGCACCGTGGCGGCGGTCGGCAGCAGTTCGCCCAGCGGGCTGCCGGCGACGAACTCTTCCACGTGCAGGTAGGCGCGGCGGTTGCCGCGGGTGACGCTGTACAGCGCGACCAGGGTATCGGCCTGCTCCGCCGAGCGGCGCAGCAGGATGAACGCCTGCTGCTCGTCGCCGCCGTTGAGGCGGGCATTGGCGAACACATCATTGGCCCACAGGCTGGCCTCGCCGCAATCGCGGCCCTGGCACCAGAACAGCGGGTAGCCGCCGTCGCGCTGCAGTGCTTCGCGAGCGCTGGTGAAGGCTTCGCGGGCGGTACGCTCGACCGGCAGTTCGTAGGTTACCGAGCTGACCTGGCCACGGCTTTCGACCTTGTCCTCGACCCGCAGGCGGCCGCTGATCTTGCGCAGCGGGCCCATGGGGTAGACACGCTCCTGCTCCACGGCCGGGCGCTGGTCGACCACCTTGGCGTCCACCGGTACCGGCAGGCTGCCGGCCCACAAAACGGGGCTGGCGAACACCAGGCAGGCAGCGAAGGCATTACGGATGGCAACAGGCGCGCTCATTGGCGAACCAGGCGGCGCTCAGCGCCGAGGTGAAGCTCCAGGATGTCTGGCAGTTGCATGGTTGTCTCCCTGTTCAACCCGCCAAGCCTCGACACTTGTCCGGTGCAAGTCAAGCAAAGCCAAAGAAGCGATTGAAACAGTCTGCGACAAGGGCCGCGCCCTGCTCATCGTTCAGGTGCAGGTGATGGCCACCGGGCAGCGTCACCTGCTCGAAGGGTAGCTGCTCCAGCAACCCTGTGTGGCGCGCCAGCATGCCGTCGGCAGCCACCACCAGGCGCGCCGGGCAACTCACCCGGCGCACGTAGGCCATGGCCTGGGCCTCGCTCAGGCGCACTGGCGAAGGCAGGGTCAGGCGGCTGTCGCTGCGCCAGCTGTAACCGCCGGACACCGGCATCAGGCCACGCTGGGCCAGCAGCTCGGCTGCCTCGCGGCTGACCGCGACCATGCCTTTCATGCGCGCCTGCACGCCCTGCTCCAGTGTGGTGTACACCGACTTGCGCTTGCCATCCAGGCGCAACTGGGCCTGCAGTGCCATGCCCAACCGCTCGCCGGCGTCCTGCTCGGCGCCGGTCGGCGGGATGACGCCGTCGATCAAGGCCAGATGGCTGACCCGCTCCGGCAGCGCGCCAGCCAGTTGCACGGAAATGATTGCCCCCAGCGAATGGCCCAGCAGGGCGAACCGTTGCCAACCCAGCTGCTCGGCCACCCGCAGCACGTCATGGGCGTAGTCGGCCAGGGCATAGCCGGCGCCGAGCGGCCGGTGCTCGGAGTAACCATGCCCGGCCAGGTCCAGGGCGACGATGCGCAGGCCTTTCAGCTGCGGCGCCAGGCGGGCGAAGCTGTTGGCGTTGTCCAGCCAGCCATGCAGGGCGATTACCGGCAGCCCGTCCTCGGGGCCGAGCAGGTGCGCTGCCAGTTCGATATGGCCCAGGCTCAGGCGGATTTCCTCGACCTGCGCGCTCATGCCTGGCTCCAGCGGTCGAACAGGCCCTTGATCAGGCTGGCGGTGTCGGTTGGTCGCTCCAGCGGGAACATGTGCCCACCCGGCACGCTGTGGAACTCGCCCCTGGGCATGCCGCGCACGGCCAGTGTGTGGTGGCGGCGAATGACGTTGCTGCGGTCGCCACGGACCATGGCCAGCGGCACCTGCAATTGCCGCGCGGGCGCAGGGCTGGTATGCGGGATGCTGCGGTAGATGCTGATTTCCGTGGCTGGGTCGAAGCGCAACTGCAGCCCCTGCTCCATCGCCTGCAGGCCGTGCTCTATGTAGGCATCGAGGCAGTCGGGGTCGAAATGGCGGAACAGTGACTTGCCGGCGAAATAGTCCCGGGCACTGTCGCGGTCATTGAAGGTTTCGCGGCGCCCCAGGGTGCGGCCAGCCGGGGTGATACGGTCAATGAAGCCGAAGCGCTTGGCGGTGCGCAGCAGCCACTGGTCGGCGCGGGTGAGCACCGGCGAGTCGAGCATCACCACGCCGCGGTAGTACTCGGGGCAGCGCAAGGCTGCGTGCAGGTGCAACACCCCGCCCAGCGAATGGCCGACGCCCCATACCGGCTGGTCCTGCCGGGCCAGGTGATGCAGCAGTTCATCGACCAGGCTCTGCCAGTTGTCGTCCACCGGAAAGCGCGGATCGTGGCCGTGCTGGGCCAGGTGCTGCACCTGGTAGTCCGGTGCCAGGGCGGCGAACAGCTTGCCGTAGGTGGCCGAGGGGAAACCGTTGGCATGGGCGAAGAAGATCTGCTGCGACATGGCGCCGGGTCCGGATGGGGGATGATGGCCCATTGTCGGTATCGCGGGGCAGTTCGGCAACGTCCGGAAAGGTCATCGGCGAGGGCTATCAGGTCAGGCTTGCGGGAGATCGCCCAGCCCTTTGGGCTGCGCTGTCGCGTAGATAACTGAGTTCGCAAGCAATCCGCAAACACTGTGGGAGCGGCTTTAGCCGCGAAGAATCCAACACGGTGCATTGCACCGGCTGCGCCGGTGTTCGCGGCTAAAGCCGCTCCCACAGATCAAGGCGGGGGCGGTACCTGTCCGCGCAGCGCCCCCCTGGGTTTCAGGCCGGCGAGTTGATCGCCCGAAGGGTCATCAACCCAGCCAGCGGCCAGTCCCCTTCCAGCTCTGCCAGGCTTGCTGTGCTCATGCTTGCCGGTTGCTGCTGGTGGCCATGCTCCAACGCCCCTACCAGGGTACCCACCAGCGGCTGGTGGCTGACCAGCAGCACATGCTCCAGGCCCAGGCGCTCGATTTTGCCGATTACCTGCTGCACATCACTGTCAGGCGTCAGCCAGGGCACGGTGCGCACCGGCTCGGCGAAGCCCAGGGTGTCATGCACCAGGGCGGCCGTTTGCTGGGCGCGTACGTAAGGGCTGGCGATGATCGCCTGCAGCGGCTGGCCCAGCAGGCGGGCGGCGCTGTGCAGCACCTGCTCGCGACCATGGGCGGTCAGCCGGCGCTCGGCATCGCTGCTGGCCCGCGGCTCCGCTTCACCGTGGCGCAGCACCCACAGCTTCACAGCTTGGGCTCCTCGTCACGCACCGGGTGCGGGGCCGGGGCCACCGCGTGCGGCGCCTCGCCTTCCGGGGCACGCGGTGCCGGCCAGTCGGCGAACGGCCAGGGCTTCTGGTCGCTGTGGAAGCTGCCAAAGCGGCCGATCTGCGCCAGGTACTGGCTCAGGCTGTCGCCGAAGTTCATCAGGCTGGCGCTGGGGGCGCCGTACACCAGGCGGTAGATCAGTTGTACCAGCACCAGGCCACCGAGCAGCAGCTCGGCCAGCTGCCAGACCACCAGGAACACCACCATCCACAGGACCCGCAGGATGATCGACTCGCGCTGGGCGCGTTCGGGCGTATCGTTCATGTGTTGCTCCTTGCTGTTGTCAGAGCCGCTGACGGCTCAGTTGAAACCGCTGATGGAAATGAAATCGACATCGGTCTTCGGCTCGGCACGCATCAGGTGCTCGATCACCTGATTCAGCGTGCGGCCTTCGAACAGGATGGCATGCAGGCCAGCCACCAGCGGCATGTACACCTGCACTTCCTGCGCCTTGGCCTTGAGCACCTTGAGGGTGTTGACGCCTTCGGCCACTTCGCCCAGACGGTTGACCGCCTGCTCCAGGCTCAGGCCCTGGCCCAGCGCGTGGCCGACCTGGTAGTTGCGGCTCTTGGGCGAGGAACAGGTGACGATCAGGTCACCGACACCGGCCAGGCCGAGGAAGGTCATGGGGTTGGCACCCTGGCTGACGGCGAAGCGGGTCATCTCGGCCAGGGCGCGGGTAATCAGCATGCTCTTGGTGTTCTCGCCCATGCCCAGGGCCACCGCCATGCCGGCGATGATGGCGTAGACGTTCTTCAGCGCCCCGCCCAGCTCGACGCCAAAGCGGTCGGCACTGGCATAGACGCGGAAGGTACGCCCATGCAGCACGGCCTGCACCTGCTGGCACAGTTTTTCGTCCTCGCTGGCAACCACCGTGGCGGTCAGCGCATGCTCGGCGATTTCACGGGCCAGGTTGGGGCCGGACAGCACGCCGATTCGCGCCTCGGGGGCGATTTCCTCGAGGATCTGGCTCATCAGCTTGAAGCTTTGCGCTTCGATGCCCTTGGTCAGGCTGACCAGGCCCTTGCCGCGCAGCAGCTCGGCATGCGGGGCCAGCACGCTGCGCAAGGCGCTCGATGGCAGGGCGACGAAAATCAGCTCGCTGGCCTGCAGGGTGGCCAGCAGGTCGCTGACCGGCTCGACGCCGTCGTGCAGGCGGATGCCCTTGAGGTAGCGCGGATTCTCGCGATTGACGCGCATGGCCTCGGCCTGTTCCGGGTCGCGCATCCATTGGCGCACCGGCACACCGTTTTCTGCCAGCAGGTTCGCCACGGCGGTGCCGAAGCTGCCGCCTCCCAGAACTGCAACAGGTTGCTGTTCAGTCATATCCAATCCGTTAAAGCCAAAAGTTAAGTGGCGACCCGGCCATTATACGGCTCGCCTGCTACAGAACCAGTGTCAGTACTGGCCTCTTCGCGGGTAAACCCGCTCCCACAGGTACAACGAAGCCTTCAGTAGCGGTGCGGTCCTTGTGGGAGCGGGTTTACCCGCGAAAGGGCCATCACGGGTAATGCAGATCACTGGCAAATACGCCACGGTCAGTTACCATGCCTGTTTCAATCCTGATACAAGGCCGCTTTGTGTTCCCTGGCACGCCCCCGTACCCGCGCCTGCTCATACTGACTGCCCTGCTCGGTGGCCCGGCCGTGGCCGATGACCTGTTCATCGACAACACGGACCTGCCGCAGGTTCTGACCGCCACGCGCCTGAAACAATCCCCCGCCGCAGTCCCGGGCAGCATGACCGTGCTCGACAGCGAGCTGATCCGCGCCAGCGGTGCCCGCGACATCCCCGAACTGCTGCGCCTGGTGCCGGGCATGATGGTGGGCTACAACGCCGGCAACCAACCCACGGTCAACTACCACGGCAGCAACGTCAACGATGCCCGGCGCATGCAGGTGCTGATCGATGGCCGTTCGGTGTACCGCGCCGGCCTGGCCACGGTGGACTGGAGCGACATCCCCCTGGCCATGGAGGATATCGAGCGCATCGAGGTGTTCCGCGGCCCCAACACGGTCAGCTATGGCGCCAACGCGCTGATGGCAGTGGTCAACATCCTTACCCGCAACCCCGCCGACAGCCATGGCACGCGGCTGAAGATGACCCGCGGCCAGGACGGCATCAACGATTTCTACGCCAGCCACGGCTTCGGCTGGGATGGCGGCGACATGCGCCTGTCGCTGTCCGGCCAGCAGGACGATGGCTTCGACGAGAACCAGTTCGGCCAGGACTACCGCGACAGCCGCCGGCTGACCCGCTTCAATATCAACGCCAGCCACAGCCTGGCACACGACCAGACCCTGGAATGGCAACTGGCGGCGAAGGAAGGCAGCAACCAGCGGCCTTATACCTATCAGCCGGTGTTCGCCAAATACGAAGCCGGTAACAACGCTGACGTCAATGCCAAGGACTACGCCGGCTCATTGCGCTGGACGAAGGACTTCAGCTCCGAGCACAGCCTGTATATCCAGGGCTCTGCCCAGCATTTCGACCGCCAGCAGGTGTGGCGTGCCTGCGACGCCTTGCAGTCGTTCAGCCCGGAATTGACCCAGCTGTGGCAAATGAACCCTGACTTCGCCGAAAAAGTGGCGCGCGGCATTGCTACCGGCGCACCACTTTCGACCGACGATCCCGTCATGAAAGCGCTTCTGGAGAAGGTCCAGCAGCAATGGGCGAACGGTGGCAAGCAGCAGGTTTGCGGCGACGTCGACCAGAGCACCCGCGAAACCCGCTACGACCTGGAAATCCAGGACACCCTGAGCCTGACCGACAGCCTGCGCCTGCTCAGCGGCATGAACTACCGCTATGATCGTGCCGACTCGCAGACCTACTTCAATGGCAGCATCGACGACCAGACCTGGCGCCTGTTCGGCCAGCTGGAGTGGCGCGCCGACGAGCACTGGATCCTGCAGGGCGGTGCCATGTTCGAGGACTCGCGCCTGTCCGGCAGCTCGCTGACCCCACGCGTGGCGGTCAACTACCTGATCACCCCGCGCCATGGCCTGCGTGCGGTGTATTCCGAGGCAGTGCGCTCGCCAGACATGTTCGAGAACAACATCAACTGGAGCTACACGGTCAAGAACCTGACCCCCAACGCTTTCGGCCTGCAAAACGGCGAATACTTCGTCAAGACCCGCGGCCCAGGCGACCTCGACCAGGAACGCATGCGCTCGCGCGAGCTGGGCTACAACGGCTACTTCAGCGACATCGACCTGAACATGGATGTGAAGCTGTTCTACGACGAGATCACCGGAATGATCAGCGAGCCCCTGAAGAACAACCAGTACATTGCCAGCAACGCCAACAAGGCCCGTTTCAGCGGCAGCGAGGCGCAACTGGACTGGCGCCCGACCCTGCGCGACCGCCTGCGCCTTACCTACGCCTACGTGGATGCCTGGGCCAGCAACCCCGCCGACCGCCGCCTCAGCGCGCGCAACAGTGGCTCGGCCGGGTGGATGCGCGAGTGGGGCGACGGCTGGTCCAGTGCGCTGTTCTATTACGGCGACGATGCGCTCAACCAGTACCGCTACGAGCGCCTGGACCTGCGTTTGGCCAAGCGCTTCCGGGTGCATGGCAGCAACCTGGAGCTGGCGGCGCTGTGGCAACAGCGCCTGGACGATGAGCCGACCACGGCAATCCAGAACCGCTATGACAGCCGCCACCGCCTGAGCGTCAGCGCGGAGCTGGAGTTCTGATGGCCCTGCTGCTGCGCCTGTTGCTGTTGTGCCTGTGGCCGATGGGGCCGCTGTCCGCCAGCGAAATCGTGTTGGTAGGCGCGGAAGACCAGCCCGGCATTCGCAGTTTCGTCGCTGCGCTGGAAAGCCGCCGGCCGCACGATCACGTACATTTCCAGACCACCGTGGACCTGCCACGCCCGGGCAAGCTCAAGGCTGACCAGCGCCTGATCTTGCTGGACAACGCCGCACTGGAGTGGCGCCTTGGGGAAACCGCCGGCCCGCCGGCCCTGGCCATGAGGGTCAGCCGGGTACAGGCTGAACAGCGCCTGGGAAAGTCGCGGCCCGCGTTCCTCACGCTGCTGTGGAGCGACCCGCCGCTGGGCCGGCAGCTGCGCCTGGCGCGCTACCTGCTGCCGCAGGCCCAGCGCATTGGTGTGCTGTACGGTGAGCACAGCAGCTTTCTGCTCGAAGAGCTGCGCCATGCCGCCCGCGCGCTGGGCCTGGAGATCATTGCCCAGGACTGGCCCGACCCGCGCGACAGCCGCCCTCTGCAACATTTGTTGGCCAACAGTGACGTGCTGCTGGGCCTGGACGATGCCGACCTGTTCAACTCCAAGACTGCGAAGAACCTGCTGTTGAGCAGCTATGGCCGGCAGATGGCGCTGATCGGCCCGAACGCCGGGTTCGTCCGCGCCGGCGCCCTGGCCAGCACCTTCAGCGACCAGGACGATTGGCTGGCGGTGCTCGACCAGTTGCTCGACCAGCCACCGGCGCGCTGGCCGCGCAGCCTGTACCCGGTACGCTTCGGCGTCAGCGGCAACCAGCAGGTGGCGCGCGCCCTGGGCCTTGAACCGATCGATCCGAACGCCGCCGCCAAGGCCCTGGCCGAAGGAGAACCCACCCCATGAGCAAGCGCCTGAGCTGGGACATCCACACCCGCACCCAGATCATCAGCCTCGGCCCTGCCCTGCTGCTGACCTTGCTGCTGATCAGCTTCTTCACCTTCGTGCGTATCCAGGACCTGCGCCAGGAACTGAACCACACCGGGCAACTGATCGCCAACCAGCTGGCGCCAGCCTCGGAATACGGGGTGATCTCGGGCAACAACGAAGTGCTCGAGGGCCTGATGCGCGCCACGCTCAGCATCCCCCACGTGCGCTTCCTCGAGGTGCAGGACAGCCGCAACCACATCCTGGTATATGTGGAGCAGTCCGACGAAAGCGCCAACCGCGCGCAGCGCGTCGAAGTGTTCCAGGCACCCATCCGCCTGCAGCAGATCCGCCTGGACAGCGACTTCCTGCAACAGGGCAAGGCCACCACCCCGGCCATCGGCGACGATTACCTGGGCCGGGTCATCGTCGGCATGTCCGATGACGCCTTCAGCCAGCGCCAGCAGGAAATCGTGATCAAGGCCGGTATCCTCGCGCTGTTCGCCCTGCTGTTCACCTTCCTGCTGGCGCGCCGCCTGGCCCTGAGCCTGGCCAAGCCTATCAGCGACATGGGGCATGCGGTCAAGGCCATCCAGCAGGGCGAGTACCACACCCTGTTGCCGGTGGTCGATGACAGCGAACTGGGCCACCTGGCGCGCCACATCAACAACCTGGCCCACGCCCTGGAGCAGGCCAGCAATGAACAGAAGCAGGCCATTGCCGAGCTGATCCAGGCCCGCGAGGAGGCCGAACAGGCCAACCGCGCCAAATCGGACTTCCTGGCGATGATGAGCCACGAGCTGCGCACGCCGATGAATGGCGTGCTGGGCATGCTGCAGTTGCTGGAAACCACCCAGCTGAACAGCGAACAGGCCGAGTACACCGCGGTGGCAAGCGAGTCTACCGGGCACCTGCTCAAGGTCATCAACGACATCCTCGACTTCTCGCGCATCGAACGCGCCGCGCTGCAACTGGAACACATCGACTTCAACCTCGGCGAGCTGATCACCAGCAGCGTCCAGTCGTTCCAGCACAGCGCCCAGCAGCGCGGCCTTGCCCTGCACCTGCAACTGCCGGCGGGTATCGAGCAGCTGCAGGTGAACGGCGACCCCACGCGCATCCGCCAGATCCTGCTGAACCTGGTCGGCAATGCGCTGAAATTCACCGAACGCGGCCAGGTACAGGTCGAGGCGCGCTGGCAGGTGCTCGACCGCCAGCTGATCTGGCTGACCTGCAGCGTGCGCGACACCGGTATCGGCATCGACAACGAGCGCCTGGAAATGATGTTCGTCGCCTTCCAGCAGGCCGACAGCTCGATTTCCCGCCGCTATGGCGGCACCGGGCTGGGGCTGTCGATCGCCCGCACCCTGGCCGAACGCATGGGCGGCAAGCTGCGCGGCGAAAGCCGTGAAGGCCTGGGCTCGACCTTTACCCTGGAGATGCCGCTGGCCCTGGCCAGCCCTGCCCCGGTCTCGCTGACGCTGCCAAGCGCTGCACCGCCGGCGGTGGCCGACAATGATCAGGTGCTGCTGGTAGAGGACAATCCGGTCAACCAAAGTGTCATCGAGGCCATGCTGCGTAGCCTGGGGCTGGCGGTATGCACGGCCGAGGACGGCCTGGAGGCGGTCGAGCGGGTCAGCCGGCAGCGTTTTGCCGCCGTGCTGATGGACTGCCGCCTGCCGCACCTGGACGGCTATGAAGCCACCCGACGTATCCGCCAGCTGCCCAACGGCGCCAGGCTACCGATCATCGCCCTGACCGCCAACGCCTTGCAGGGCGACCGCGAGCGTTGCATGGCAGCCGGCATGGACGACTACCTGAGCAAACCCTTGCGCCGCACCGAACTGCAGCGTGTGCTGCAGCGCTGGCTACCCGGTCAGACAACCGCGACTGGCGATAAATGCTAAAGTGCGGCAGTCTTAAACACTGGACAGGACCTTCATCGGACCTGAAAATAGACGTTTCAGTGCACACCTGTACTTCTTTCACCGGGTGCACTGTGACTTTCACCACAACGCAATAGTCTACCTGTAGGCTGCCGTCTCGGACGCGATGCGTATCGGGCCGGCCGGGAAGATTCATCCCCTGCCGCAGGGGGTTATTGAGGAGCTCGCATGACCAAACAACACGCCTTTACTCGGGAAGACCTGCTGCGCTGCAGTCGCGGTGAGCTGTTCGGCCCAGGTAATGCGCAACTGCCCGCGCCGAACATGCTGATGGTCGATCGCATCACCCATATCAGCGAAGAAGGCGGCAAGTACGGCAAAGGTGAATTGGTCGCCGAGCTGGATATCAATCCGGACCTGTGGTTCTTCGCCTGCCACTTCGAAGGCGACCCGGTAATGCCGGGCTGCCTGGGCCTCGACGCCATGTGGCAGCTGGTAGGTTTCTTCCTCGGCTGGCAGGGCCTGCCGGGCCGCGGTCGCGCCCTGGGTTCGGGCGAGGTGAAGTTCTTTGGCCAGGTACTGCCGGAAGCCAAGAAAGTCACTTACAACATTCACATCAAGCGCGTCCTGAAGGGCAAGCTGAACATGGCCATCGCCGATGGCTCGGTCAGCGTCGACGGCCGCGAGATCTACACTGCCGAAGGCCTGCGGGTCGGCGTGTTCACCTCCACTGACAATTTCTAAGGGTTATTCGCATGCGCCGCGTCGTTATCACTGGTCTGGGCATCGTATCGTGCCTGGGCAATGACAAAGCTACCGTCACCGAAAACCTGCGCAACAGCCGTCCGGGTATCCGTTACAACCCGGAATACAAGGAAATGGGGCTGCGTAGCCAGGTTTCCGGGTCCATCGACCTCAACCTCGAAGAACTGATCGACCGCAAGGTCTACCGCTTCGTCGGCCACGCTGCTGCCTACGCCTACCTGGCGATGCAGGACGCGATCGAGGACGCCGGCCTGACCGAAGAGCAGGTTTCCAACCCGCGTACCGGCCTGGTGGCTGGCTCCGGCGGCGCCTCGACCCTGAACCAGATGGAAGCACTGGACACCCTGCGCGAGAAAGGCGTCAAGCGCGTCGGCCCGTACCGCGTTACCCGCACCATGGGCAGCACCGTTTCGGCGTGCCTGGCCACCCCGTTCAAGATCAAGGGCATCAACTACTCGATCTCGTCGGCCTGCGCCACTTCGGCACACTGCATCGGCACCGCCCTGGAGCAGATCCAGTGGGGCAAGCAGGACATCGTCTTCGCCGGTGGCGGTGAAGAAGAGCACTGGAGCCAGTCGTTCCTGTTCGATGCCATGGGCGCCCTGTCGACCAAGCGCAACGAAACCCCGGACCAGGCCTCGCGCGCCTACGACGCCGACCGTGATGGCTTCGTCATCGCTGGCGGTGGCGGCATGGTGGTGGTCGAGGAGCTGGAACACGCCCTGGCCCGTGGCGCCAAGATCTACGCGGAAATCGTCGGCTACGGCGCTACTTCCGACGGCTACGACATGGTTGCCCCGAGCGGCGAAGGTGCCATCCGCTGCATGCAGCAGGCGCTGTCGACCGTCGACACCCCGATCGACTACCTGAACACCCACGGCACCTCGACCCCGGTCGGTGACGTTGCCGAGATCAAGGGCGTTCGCGCCGTGTTCGGCGACAAGGCACCGAAGATCAGCTCGACCAAGAGCCTGTCGGGCCACTCGCTGGGTGCTGCTGGCGTACACGAGGCGATCTACTGCCTGCTGATGATGGAAAACAACTTCATCGCCGGCTCCGCCAACATCGACGAGCTGGACCCGGAGGTCGCCGACCTGCCGATCCTGCGCAAGACCGAAGAAAACGCCAAGATCGACACGGTCATGAGCAACAGCTTCGGCTTCGGCGGCACCAACGCCACCCTGGTGCTCAAGCGCTGGGAAGGCAAGTAAGACGCTGCTGCGGTAAACGAAAACGCCCCGACTGGTTCGGGGCGTTTTCATTTGTATCGCCTGTACCGGCCCTATCGCCGGCAAGCCAGCTCCCACAGGTACTGCATAGGCTTCGGAACCTGCGCAGTACCTGTGGGAGCTGGCTTGCCGGCGATAGGGCCAGCACAGGAAAACGCTTATTTCTGCCTGGGCAGTACAGCCAGAAAATTCTCCCTGGCCACCTTGTTGGCAACTTGTTCCGGCAATGCATCCAGAAACGGCCTGAACCCGTGCATCTGTTCCCCAAGGCTACCAAACCGCCCCACCACATCCGAACCCAGCATGAACCGCTCCGGAAATTTCTCGACCAGTGCCAACCACGCCTTGCGCGGCACACCCCGGTCATCCAGCAGATAAGGCTCCAGCACGCTCCAAGACAAATCGACATACAGGTTCGGGTAATCCTCCAGTAACCGCGTCAGCACCGGCAGCAGAAAGTCCATCTGCGTCTGGTGCCGGTGAATCTCCATGCTGCTGCCGGCGTGCGCCCAGATGAACCGCGTGTGCGGGTGATTGCGCAGCGGCTCTTCGATCTCCGCCAGGTACAAGGGGTTGCGCTCGCGTTTGGAGGTGATGTTGGAATGCAGCAGCACCGGCAAGTCGCGCTCGGCTGCCAGGTGATAGATACGCGTCATGGCTTCGTTGTTGGCGCGCGGCGTGTCACCGCTGGTCAGTGCCGTCAGGTCATCGTGGCGGGTGAACACCTCGCCAATGCCCTGCCACAGCCCCGGATGCAGATCGAGCATGCGCTCGATATGGCTGGCGGCGTTCTTGTCCACCGGATTGAAGCCGGCCAGGAACGGATGAAAGCGCTTGCGCTGCTCGTCGGGCAGTTGCTGCAACGCCGCGGCCACGTAGGTGTCGGTGGCGCTGTACCAGTAGGCTTCGGCGTCATCCCCAGCGTAATAGCGCGGGCGCTTGGGCTCGTCTTCATGCCACTTCTTGGCCACCGGCACGCCGGAAATCATCGACTGCTCGATACCGGAGGCATCCATGGCCTTGATCAGCGCGGGCATGCCTTCGCTTTCCTGGAAGAAGTCGACGTAGTGCAGGTGGGCATCACTGTAGCTGTAGTCGCGCGCCTGCGCCGCTTGGCACAGCCAGGTGGATAACAGCACGCAGGCCAGCGCTCTGACGATCATGATGAAGCTTCCTTTTCCGGGTACCAAACCTCTAGACCGGCCAGCCAACGAGACGGTTCAGCCGCGGCGGGCAAACCGCTATGCTTGGGGCATTTCCACCTTGCCTGGAGCCTTCCCATGAGCAGCCCCCTGGTCATCCGCCCACGCGCCGAATCGGTCGAGGGCCAGCCGATCCTGCGCCCGCTGCCGTCGGCCCAGTGCCGCAGCGTCGGCCCGTTCGTGTTTTTCGACCACATGCTCGAAACCGACTATGCCCCGGGGCATGGCATGGACATCCGCCAGCACCCGCATATCGGCCTGTCGACCCTTACCTACCTGTTCGAAGGGGCAATCCTGCACAAGGACAGCCTCGGCTCGGCGCAGCGGGTGCTGCCGGGCGATGTCAGCTGGATGACCGCAGGCAGCGGCGTGGCCCATGTCGAGCGCACGCCTGAAGATGCCCTGGCCCATGGTTCACGCCTGCACGGGTTGCAGGTATGGCTGGCGTCGCCACGCGAGCATGAACAAGGCCCGGCAAGCTACAGCCACCACCCGGCGGCAAGCCTGCCGGTCAGCGACAACCTGGGGGTGCGTATCTGCATGATTGCCGGCAGCGGGTTCTGCCTGGAGTCGCCGGTGCCGGTGCTCTCCCCTACCCTTTACGCGCACGTGCGGATGCAGCCGGCGACTACCTTGCAGGTGCCGAATGAGCATACGCAACGGGCGCTGTACGTACTGGATGGCGAATTGCTGATGAACGATGAGGAGGTGGAGGCGTGCAGCCTGGTGGTGCTGCCGGAGGGCGAAGAGGTGACACTGTATGCGGAAGGTGAGTGCCAGCTGGTGCTGATTGGTGGCGCGCCGCTGGATGGGCCGCGGCGGATGAACTGGAACTTTGTCGCCAGTGATGTGGAACTGATCGAACAGGCCCGGGCCAAGTGGGCTGCGGGGGATTGGCCGGTGGTGCCGGGGGAAACTTCGAGGATCGAGCTGCCCAGGTAATTTTGGGGCTGCTTTGCAGCCCATCGCCGGCAAGCCAGCTCCCACAGGTACGGCGCTGTCTTCACTGTGGGAGCTGGCTTGCCGGCGATGGGCCGCACAGCGGCCCCCTGCATTGTCAGCGCTGGAACACTTCGGTCAGCAGGTTATGCATCGAGCGGAACGCCCGCTCCGAGGTACGCCGGTCATACTGCATCTTGCCCGGCACATTGGCACTCGGGTCGGTAAACGAGTGCACCGCGCCGCCATAGCTGAGCAATTGCCAGTCAACCTTGGCCGCGTTCATCTCCTCCTCGAACGCCGGCAACTGCTCCTTCGGCACCAGTGGGTCGGAAGCGCCGTGCAGCACCAGCACCGAGCCCTTGATGCGCTTGGCATCTTCCGGATTCGGCGTGTCCAGCGTGCCATGGAACGACACCGCCGCACGCAAATCGGCGCCAGTACGGGCCAGCTCAAGTGCACAGCAGCCACCAAAGCAGAAACCAAACGTGCCGACCTTGCCCGGCTCCAGCAGCGCCTTCGACTGCCCCAACAGTTGCGCCAGGGCTTCCTGCATACGCTTGCGCAGCTCGCCACGGTCGTTCTTCAACGGCATCATCGCCGCGCCGGCCTCGTCGGCGTTGGACGGACGCACCGATTGCCCGTACAGGTCGGCAATCAGCACCACATAGCCCTTCTCGGCCACTTCCTTGGCGATGCGCTCGGCACCTTCGCCGATACCCATCCAGTTCGGCGCCATCACCAGGCCTGGCCGCCCCAGCGCGCCCGGCTCGTAGACCAGGCGGCTTTCATACGCCTTGCCGGACAGGTGATAGACCAGCGATTCGACGATTACTTTGCTCATCAAGCACTCCTTTGGCACTCGTCATCAATATGCTCGCCATGAAAAAAGCCCGCCGAAGCGGGCTTTCCTATGCATCAACTCAAGCAGACAGCTCGACCAGCAGCTTGTTCAGGCGACGAACGTAAGCCGCCGGGTCCTTCAAGCTGTCACCGGCCGCCAGGGCCGCCTGATCGAACAGGATGTGCGACAGCTCGGCGAAGCGGTCTTCGCTCTGCTCGTTGTCCAGTTTCTCGATCAGCGGGTGGGTCGGGTTGAACTCGAAGATCGGCTTGGACTCCGGCACCTTCTGCCCGCTGGCTTCGAGGATCTGGCGCATCTGCAGGCCCAGGTCCTGCTCACCGATGGCCAGGATCGCCGGCGAGTCGGTCAGGCGGTGCGACACGCGCACTTCGGCCACGCTGTCACCCAGCGCGCCCTTCAGGCGCTCGACCAGGCCTTCCTTGTCCTTGGCGACTTCTTCCTGGGCCTTCTTGTCTTCTTCCGAATCCAGCTTGCCCAGGTCCAGGTCGCCACGGGCGACGTCGACGAAAGCCTTGCCGTCGAACTCGTTGAGGTAGCTCATCAGCCACTCGTCGATACGGTCGGTCAGCAGCAGCACTTCGATGCCTTTCTTGCGGAAGACTTCCAGGTGCGGGCTGTTCTTGACCTGCGCGTACGACTCGCCGGTGAGGTAGTAGATCTTGTCCTGGCCTTCCTTGGCGCGTGCCAGGTAGTCGGCCAGGGCGACGCTCTGCTCGCCGCTGTCGTCCTGGGTGGAAGCGAAGCGCAGCAGGCCGGCGATCTTTTCCTTGTTGGCGAAGTCTTCGGCCGGGCCTTCCTTCAGCACCTGGCCGAAGTTCTTCCAGAAGCCCTTGTACTGCTCGGGCTCGTTCTTCGCCAGCTTCTCCAGCATGTCCAGCACGCGCTTGGTCAGCGCGGTCTTCATCGAGTCGATGATCGGGTCTTTCTGCAGGATTTCACGCGACACGTTCAGCGACAGGTCGTTGGAATCGACCACACCCTTGATGAAGCGCAGGTACAGCGGCAGGAACGATTCGGCCTGGTCCATGATGAACACGCGCTGCACGTAGAGCTTCAGGCCGCGTGGCGCTTCGCGCTGGTACAGGTCGAACGGCGCGCGGGCCGGCACGTACAGCAGCGAGTTGTATTCGAGCTTGCCTTCGACCTTGTTGTGGCTCCAGGCCAGCGGGTTTTCGAAGTCATGGCCGATGTGCTTGTAGAACTCCTGGTACTCCTCGTCCTTGATCTCGGTACGCGGACGGGTCCACAGGGCGCTGGCACGGTTGACGGTTTCCCACTCTTCGGCCGGCTGTTCTTCACCTTCGGCGGCAGCTTGCTCTTTCGGCAGCTGGATCGGCATGGCGATGTGGTCGGAGTATTTCTTGACCACGTTGCGCAGGCGCCAGCCATCAGCGAACTCCTGCTCGTCCTTCTTCAGGTGCAGGACGATGCGGGTGCCGCGCTGTGGCTTGTCGATGGTGGCGACTTCGAACTCGCCCTCGCCTTTCGACGACCAGTGCACGCCTTCGGCGGCCGGCTGGCCGGCACGGCGGCTGTACACATCGACCTTGTCGGCAACGATGAACGCGGAGTAGAAGCCCACACCGAACTGACCGATCAGGTGCGAGTCCTTCTTCTGGTCACCAGTGAGGTTCTTCATGAAGTCGGCGGTGCCGGACTTGGCGATGGTACCCAGGTGGGCGATGACGTCTTCGCGGCTCATGCCGATGCCGTTGTCCTCGAGGGTCACGGTACCGGCGTCCTTGTCGAAGCTCAGGCGAATCTTCAGGTCGGCGTCGCCTTCGAACAGCTCTGGCTTGGCCAGGGCCTCGAAACGCAGCTTGTCGGCGGCGTCGGAGGCGTTGGAGATCAATTCACGCAGGAAGATCTCCTTGTTCGAATACAAGGAATGGATCATGAGGTGCAGCAGCTGCTTTACCTCGGTCTGGAAGCCCAGCGTTTCTTTTTGAGTCTCCACACTCATGGTCTTCAAAACTCCGATCTGATGGCAGTTGACGCCTGGCGGCCAGGTTGGCCTGCGTTAGCGGCGGATGTCATGCAGATGGGGGCTGCCCGGATGATTTCAAGGGCTTTTCCGGTTCGATCTTGAAATGAGCGCGAGCCGTGGCGATCGGCGATAGCCTGTCACCCTGCCAGGCGGTGATGGCCACATTGGTCACCCGCCGGCCCTGGCGCCACAGTTGGCACTGGGCATAGGTATCGCGAAAGTGCCCGGCGCGCAGGTAATCGATGGAAAAGTCGATGATCTTCGGAATGCTCGCGCTCTCGCTGAAGATCAGCAGGTACAGCGCTGCCGACAGCTCCATGAAGCCCGCGATCACCCCGCCGTGGATGGCCGGCAGCAGCGGGTTGCCTATGTTGTCCTGGCTGGCTGGCAGTCGGAACAGCAGGTCATCGCCTTCGCGCTCGCATTCGATGCCGATCAGGCCGGCATAGGGGATCAGTGCCAGCAAAGGCCGATAGTCTCCCACTGCGTGGGCGGCGTTGAGCTGTTGACGAACCTCGTGCGGAATCATGCCCCGCCCTCCTTCAGGCTGTTGCCGAAACGGATGCCACCCTTGATCTCCTGGCCCAGGCGCATGAACGTGCCCACCACCTGGCAGATCGGCTGGGCGGGGTCGTCCTGGTAGGCCGTGCCACGGGTGAAGATCACATCGCGGGTGACCCGGTAGCACTGGGCATGGCCGTAGATGTCCTTGCCGGCCTCTGCCGGGTGCATGTAGTCGATGCGCAGGTCCAGTGTCGGGCACACCTCGAAGCGCGGCAGCACGCACAATGTGGCCATGCCGCAGGTGGTGTCCATCAGCGTGGTCAGCGCGCCGCCATGCACGGCGCCGGTCTGCGGGTTGCCGACGATGGCCGGAGACCAGGGCAGCACCAAGGTCATACCATCGGCATTGGTTTGCGCCACACGCATTTGCAACAACTGACAATGTTTCAACGCCGAGAGAAAACGCTCGGCCATGGCCATCAAGGTTGAATCGCTCATTGGCTGTTTCCCTGCGCATTGCCGCAGCGGCATAAAATCGTTAAAAAGTCTATATAGAACGAGGCGTTATATATGTGTAATCTTCGCGGAACTTATTCCGCGTAGTTGCACTCGAAGGAACAAGTCACTTATTCCACCAAGGAGAAACACCCCCATGCGTAAACCTTTTGCTTTTGCTCTGATGCTGGCCGCTGCCATGGGCCTGGCCGCTTGCGATAAAGCGAGCGAAGACAAAGCCCAGGACGCACAGCAACACGCCGAGCAAGCCCAGGAAAAAGCGGGCGAAGCTCAGGATAAAATGAACGAGGCCGCCAAGGAAAACGCCGAAGCCGCCAAAGATCAGGCCGAAGCCGAGCAGAAGGCCGCCGAAGAAGCCGCTCCGGCTACTCCGGCTCCGGAAGCCGCGCCAGCTGCCCCAGCTGCTCCAGCCGAACCTGCCAAGCAGTAATCGGCTAAAACAAGAAAACCCGACATTGTCGGGTTTTTTTGTGCCTGAAACTTATGGATTAAACGTTTCAGGTACCAGGAGCGGTGTTTTCCTTGGCGGGTTCGATCGAAACACTTTCGGTAGGTGTGAACACCATCACATCCAACACATCCGAATGGAACTCGCGGCGGTACAGAATCAGCACTACCCCGACACTCATGACCATGAACAACCATGGGCTGATGAACCAGCTCAACATGGCCATGCCGAAGTAATAGGAACGCAGGCCCAGGTTGAACTGGTTGGCGGCAAGCGACAGCACCCGCGCCGCCCGCGAGGCGAATGCCTTGCGTTCAAGTTCATTGACCAGCCGTTCACCGATCATCGGCGCCGAACCCACCAGCACTGCAGCAAAGTTGTATTGGCGCATGCACCAGCTGAAGGTGAAAAAGGCGTAGACGAAGACCATGGCCAGGCACAGCAGCTTGATCTCCGACATGCCCTGGGACGTCTGCTGCACCAGCGGCAGGTCGGCCAGCAGCGACAGCGCCCGGTCGGAGGCCCCAAGCACGGTGAGGATACCGGCAAGGATGATCAGGGTGCTGGAGGCGAAGAACGAGGCGTTGCGCTCAAGATTGCCGATCACGCTGGCATCGGCAATGCGGTTGTCGCGCAGCAGCATGCGGCGCATCCAGTCTTCGCGGTACAGGTGCAGCACGCTGGCCAGGCACGCGGTGTCGCGGCCCTTCCAGATGGCATAACGGGTGTAACCGCCCCAGCACAGGGCGAACCAGGCGATGGCCAACAGGTTGTTGAAGTTGCTTTGGATGAAGTTCATGCAGGGTTCCCGGGAGGGCCAGATACCTGAAGGATAGGGACCGGATTTCGACGCTGGCAAGCGGCAAAAGGCACACATCCATCCTGATATTTGCACTGCTCATCCGGCCTCTTCGCGGGCACGCCCGCTCCCACAGGTACAGCGCCAATTCTGAGGTTTGCGCTTGACCTGTGGGAGCGGGCGTGCCCGCGAAGAGGCCGGTACAGGCAAAGAAAAAGCCCCGCATCCTCTCGGATACGGGGCTCTTGAGTTTCCACCCTTGGCGAGCACCCTTCGGCTTGTGGCCGGTGCCGCCCTCAGGCTTCGACTATCAGGCCAGCGCTTCGCGCGGCTTGCCGAGCATGCGGTCGCAGGCCACGGCGCCAACCAGGGTCACCACCGAAGGCACCAGCCAGGCCAGGCCCTGGTCGCTCAACGGCAGGTGTGCCATGAAGTCCGGCAGCACGTGGGCAATGCCGCTGCCCTTGATCGCATCGACCATGCCGAACAGCAGCGACACCAGCATCACTGGCGCCAGGATGCGGGTTGGCGAGTTCCACAGGTCCTTCACGAAGCTGAGCCCGACCACCACGATGCACGGCGGGTAGATCGCGGTGAGCACCGGGATCGAGAACATGATCAGCTTGGTCAGCCCGAGGTTGGAGATCAGCAGCGAGAAGCCCGCCAGGATCACCACCAGTGCGCGGTACGACAGCGGCAGCATCTGGCTGAAGTACTCAGCGCAGGCACACGTCAGGCCAACCGCGGTCACCAGGCAAGCCAGCGCGATCAGCACGGCGAGGAAGCCGCTGCCCAGCGAACCGAAGGTGTGTTGCACATAGGCATGCAGTACCGCCGCGCCGTTGGTGGCGTCAGCCGCGATATCGTGGCTGGTTGCACCCAGGCGGAACAGGCTGATGTACACCAGGGCCAGGCCGACACCGGCGATCAGGCCGGCGATGATGGCATAGCGGGTGATCAGCTTCGGCGACTCGACACCGCGCGAGCGGATGGCGTTGACGATGACGATACCGAACACCAGGGCACCCAGGGTGTCCATGGTCAGGTAACCATCGGAGAAGCCCTTGGAGAACGCTGCGGCGGCATAGGCCGGCTGCGCTTCACCAATGGTGCCGGCAGGCAGCGCGAAGGCGGCGATGCCCAGCACCGCCAGGGCGATGATCTTCAACGGCGCCAGGAAGCGGCCCACGGTGTCGAGCAGCTTGCCTGGGTACATGGACACGGCCAGTACCACGAGGAAGTACACCAGGCTGTAGATGAACAGCGCCAGCGGGCTTTCACCGGTCAGCGGCGCAACGCCCACTTCGAACGATACGGTCGCGGTGCGCGGGGTGGCGAACAGCGGGCCGACCGACAGGTAGCACACGGCCGCCAGCAGGCCACCGAAGAACTTGCCGATCGGGCTGCTCAGGGCATCCATGCCGCCGCCGACCTTGGCCAGGGCGACCACGGTGATGACCGGCAGGCCCACGGCGGTAACCAGGAAGCCCAGGGCCGCCATCCATACGTGCGGGCCAGACTGCAGACCGACGATAGGCGGGAAGATGATGTTGCCAGCGCCCACGAAAAGCGCAAACGTCATAAAGCCAAGCGCCAGGATATCCTGGCCTTTGAGAACTTTCATTTAAGGTAGTACCACACTGCTGAAATCGGGATTCGAGAGGGGATTTCCCTTTGGATGAGGGGAAATGCTGCCCGGCTTGATAGGCCAGACCCGTTTAGCGTGTCGTTCCCTTTTGGGGTACGGGCACAGAGTGAACGCGTAATGTAACTGTTTTGTCAGTCAAACGCACTGGCACAGTGCTGCTTGTCCGATGTGCGTACATGTTTGTCGTCTGTGCGACCGAGGACAGCGAGAATTATCCTCGGATTGAAATATTCGTCTGCGTGAAAATTCCTATCAAACTCATCGAAAAATCCATGTTGCCTGTGCCGGCCTCTTCGCGGGCTTGCCCGCTCCCACAGGGGATCACCACAGGCCCGGAATGTGGAGATCTCCTGTGGGAGCGGGCAAGCCCGCGAAGAGGCCGGCACAGGAATACCCAATACCCAGAAACGACAAAGGCCACCCGAAGGTGGCCTCTGTGCGCGTGGGGGGTGTAGCAGTATTACTTCTTGACTTCCCAGCCAGTCAGCTCGGCCAGGGCCTTGCCGATGTCAGCCAGGGAACGCACGGTCTTCACACCAGCGTCCTGCAGGGCGGCGAACTTCTCGTCCGCAGTGCCCTTGCCGCCAGAGATGATGGCGCCAGCGTGGCCCATGCGCTTGCCCGCAGGTGCGGTAACACCAGCGATGTAGGAAACGACAGGCTTGGTGACGTTGGCCTTGATGTAGGCCGCAGCTTCTTCTTCAGCCGAACCGCCGATCTCGCCGATCATGACGATCGCTTCGGTCTTCGGGTCTTCCTGGAACAGCTTCAGGATGTCGATGAAGTTGGAGCCCGGGATCGGGTCACCGCCGATGCCGACGCAGGTCGACTGGCCGAAGCCGGCGTCGGTGGTCTGCTTCACAGCTTCGTAGGTCAGGGTGCCGGAACGCGAAACGATACCGACCTTGCCTGGCAGGTGGATGTGGCCTGGCATGATGCCGATCTTGCACTCGCCCGGGGTGATGACACCTGGGCAGTTAGGGCCGATCAGGGTCACGCCCAGCTCGTCGCACTTGACCTTGGCATCCAGCATGTCCAGGGTAGGAATGCCTTCAGTGATGCACACGATCAGCTTGATGCCGCCGAAGGCAGCTTCCAGGATCGAGTCCTTGCAGAAAGGAGCCGGAACGTAGATGACCGAAGCGTCAGCGCCGGTAGCTTCCACAGCTTCTTTCACAGTGTTGAACACTGGCAGGCCCAGGTGGGTGGTGCCACCCTTGCCTGGGGTTACGCCGCCTACCATCTTGGTGCCGTAGGCGATGGCCTGTTCGGAGTGGAAAGTACCCTGCGAGCCGGTGAAGCCCTGGCAGATGACTTTGGTGTCTTTATTGATCAGGACGCTCATTACTTGCCCTCCGCAGCTTTGACAACTTGTTGAGCAGCGTCGGTCAGGCTGGTTGCCGCAATGATGTTCAAACCGCTTTCTGCCAGTACTTTAGCGCCCAGTTCGGCGTTGTTGCCTTCAAGGCGAACGACGACCGGAACTTTCACGCCGACTTCTTTCACTGCACCGATGATGCCTTCGGCAATCATGTCGCAGCGAACGATGCCGCCGAAGATGTTGACCAGGACGGCCGCGACATTGCTGTCGGACAGAATGATCTTGAACGCTTCGGTAACGCGCTCTTTGGTAGCACCACCGCCAACGTCGAGGAAGTTGGCCGGCTTGCCGCCGTGCAGGTTGACGATGTCCATGGTACCCATGGCCAGGCCGGCACCGTTGACCATGCAGCCGATGTTGCCTTCGAGGGCAACGTAGTTCAGTTCGAACTTGGCAGCGTGGGCTTCACGGGCGTCGTCCTGCGACGGGTCGTGGAAGGTTTTCAGCTTCGGCTGACGGTACATGGCGTTGGCGTCGATGTTGATCTTGGCATCGAGGCAGTGCAGGTCGCCGTCGGCCTTGATCACCAGCGGGTTCACTTCCAGCAGGGCCAGGTCGTGATCCTTGAACAGCTTGGCCAGACCAACGAAGATCTTGGCGAACTGTTGAACTTGCTTGCCTTCCAGGCCCAGCTGGAATGCCAGCTCGCGACCCTGGAACGGCTGAGCGCCGACCAGTGGGTCGATGGTGGCCTTGAGGATCTTCTCAGGCGTTTCGTGAGCGACTTTCTCGATGTCCACGCCACCTTCGGTGGAAGCCATGAACACGATACGGCGGCTCGAACGATCGACTACAGCGCCCAGATACAGCTCTTTGGCGATGTCAGTGCAGGATTCGACCAGAATCTTGGAGACGGGTTGACCGTTGGCATCGGTCTGGTAGGTAACCAGATTCTTGCCCAACCACTGTGCAGCGAACGCCTTGGCGTCTTCTTTGCTGCGAACCAGCTTGACGCCGCCCGCTTTACCGCGACCACCCGCGTGAACCTGGGCTTTTACCACCCACTCGTTCCCGCCGATCTTGTCGCAGGCTTCTGCAGCTTGCTCAGGGGTATCGACAGCGAAACCCTTGGAAACTGGCAGGCCGTATTCAGCGAACAGCTGCTTACCCTGATACTCGTGAAGATTCATGCTTTTTACCGTCTTCGTTAGGTACTGCGCTTCGGCGCTGCGCCATCACTGGCGCCGCACCACCTGTGACCGTTGACCCCGGGTTTTCCCGTGTGATCCGGTCCGGCGGACTTTCCGCGGTGAGTCATGCACGCAAGACTCACGACGGGCAGCCCGCCGTGGTTTCTTATAATTAACGCTTCTTACGGTTGGCCACGTGAATGGCGCCGCCATTCACTGCCAGCGCTGCTTCATGCAACGCTTCGGACAGGGTCGGATGGCTGAAGACCATCATGCCCAGATCCTCGGCACTGGTGCCGAATTCCATTGCGATTGCGCCCTGCTGCACCAGTTCGGCAGCCGATGGGCCAATCACGTGTACACCCAGGACGCGGTCGGTCTTGGCATCGGCGATGACCTTGACGAAACCACCGGTGTCGTTGGCAGCCATCGCACGGCCGCTGGCCGCGAACGGGAAGGTGCCCACGTTAACCTCAACGCCCTCGGCCTTCAAGGCCTGTTCGGTCTTGCCGACCCACGCGATTTCCGGGTGGGTGTAGATGACCGACGGGATCAGGTCGTAGTTCATCTGGGCCTTGTGGCCCTTGATGCGCTCGACCACCATGATGCCCTCTTCCGAGGCCTTGTGGGCCAGCATCATGCCGCGCACCACGTCACCGATGGCGTACACGCCCGGCACGCTGGTAGCGCAGTAGTCGTCGACGAAGATGTAGCCACGCTCGTCGATGGTCACGCCGCTGTCGGCAGCCAGCAGGTCGGTGGTCACCGGGCGACGGCCGACCGCGACGATCAGCTTGTCGAAGGTGATCTTCTGCTCGCCGTTGGCGTCGGTGTAGGTCACTTCGACTTCGTTGCCGTTGACTTTCGAGCCGGTGACGCGCGCGCCCAGCTTGATGTCCAGGCCTTGCTTGGTCAGGGTCTTCTGGGCTTCTTTCGACACGGCGGTGTCGGCAGCCATCAGGAAGGTGTCCAGGGCTTCCAGGACGGTGACTTCAGCACCCAGGCGAGCCCATACCGAGCCCAGCTCCAGGCCGATCACGCCAGCACCGATAACGCCCAGGCGCTTCGGCACGGCCTGGAATTCCAGGGCGCCGGTGGAGTCGACGATGACGTTCTGGTCGACCGGAGCCGGCGGAATGTCGATCGGGCGCGAGCCGGAAGCCAGGATCACGTTCTCGGCTTCGATGACTTCGGTGGTGCCGTCAGCCTTGGTGACTTCGACTTTCTTGCCGGCCAGCAGCTTGCCGTGGCCCTGGATCGAAGTAACGCCGTTGGCCTTGAACAGGGTGGCAACGCCACCGGTCAGGTTCTTGACGATGCCAGCCTTGCGGCCAACCATCGCGGCGACGTCCATCTTCACTTCACCAGTGGAGATACCGTGGACGTTGAAGCTCTCTTTGGCTTCCTTGTACTTCCAGGAGCTGTCCAGCAGCGCCTTGGAAGGAATGCAACCTACGTTCAGGCAGGTGCCGCCCAGGGCCAGCTTGCCCTCGGCGTCGGTGTACTTCTCGATACAGGCAGTCTTCAGACCAAGTTGTGCGGCCTTGATGGCAGCCACATAGCCGCCAGGACCTGCACCAATCACCACTACGTCGAATTTCTGGGTCATAAAAGATTCCTTATCAGCTACAAGCTACAAGCCGCGGACCGCGCGGCATGGCTTCCTGCGAAGCCAGGGCCGGCACGGTACGCAGCCAGAGGGTTAGATGTCCAGCAGCAGGCGAGACGGATCTTCCAGCAGGTTCTTGATGGTGACCAGGAAGGTTACCGCTTCCTTGCCGTCGATCAGGCGGTGATCGTACGACAGCGCCAGGTACATCATCGGGCGAATCACCACCTGGCCATTGATGGCCATCGGGCGCTGGATGATGTTGTGCATGCCGAGAATGGCGGCCTGCGGCGGGTTGACGATCGGGGTCGACATCATCGAACCGAAGGTACCACCGTTGGTGATGGTGAAGGTGCCGCCGGTCATCTCTTCGATGGCCAGCTTGCCGTCACGGGCCTTCTTGCCGAAGGTGGCGATGCCGTTCTCGATTTCCGCCAGGCTCATCGACTCGGCGTTACGCAGTACCGGTACCACCAGGCCACGGTCGCTGGACACGGCAACGCCGACGTCGGCGTAGCCGTGGTAGACGATGTCGTTGCCGTCGATCGAGGCGTTGACAGCCGGGAAGCGCTTCAGGGCTTCGGTGGCGGCCTTGACGAAGAACGACATGAAGCCCAGGCGTACGCCGTTGTGGGTCTTCTCGAACAGGTCCTTGTACTTCGAACGCAGGGCCATGACTTCGGTCATGTCGACTTCGTTGAAGGTGGTCAGCATGGCCATGCTCGACTGGGCTTCGACCAGACGCTCGGCGATCTTGGCGCGCAGGCGGGTCATCGGCACACGCTTCTCGGTGCGGTCGCCAGCGGCAACGACAACCGGGGCAGCAGCGGCAGCGGCGGCAGGCTTGGCAGCTGCAGCAGGCGCCGACTTCTTGTTGGCGACGGCAGCGACGACGTCTTCCTTGGTGATGCGACCACCTTTGCCGGTGCCGGCAACGGTAGCCAGGTCGATGCCGTTCTCTTCAGCCAGCTTGCGCGCGGCCGGGGCGGCAACCGGGTCTTCTTCGCCAGCGTCGGCAGCAGCGGCAGCCGGGGCAGCAGCGGCCGGGGCGGCAGCTGGTGCAGCAGCGGCAGCACCGCCCTCAACGATCGAACCCAGTACTTCGTCGGACAGGACGGTGTCGCCCTCGCCCTTGACGATGGCGCCCAGCACGCCGTCAGCGGTGGCCAGTACTTCCAGGACGACCTTGTCGGTCTCGATGTCGACGATCAGCTCGTCACGCTTGACGGCATCGCCCGGCTGCTTGTGCCAGGTGGCAACGGTGCCATCGGCAACCGATTCCGGGAAGGTTGGGGCTTTGATCTCGATAGCCATTATCTGTGTTTCCTTAAATTCGGTTTCAGGTGCGCGAAGGCATTAAACAGTGAAGGCGTCTTGCAGCAGTTTTTCCTGCTGTTCGGCGTGCTTCGATGCGTAACCACAGGCTGGCGCGGCGGAAGCGTCGCGGCCGGCGTATTCCAGGACCAGTGCCTTGTTGTGGCGGCCCAGGATACGGCGCATGTGGTGCTGGCTGCTGTACCAGGCGCCCTGGTTCATCGGCTCTTCCTGACACCAGACCGCATGCTTGAGGTTGGTGTAAGGCGCCAGGATTTCGACCAGGTCGTCCTCAGGGAACGGATACAGCTGCTCGATACGCACGATGGCGATGTCTTCGCGGCCTTCGGCACGGCGTTTTTCCAGCAGGTCGTAGTAAACCTTGCCGCCGCACAGGACCAGGCGTTCGACCTTGGCCGGATCGAGGCTGTCGATTTCCGGGATCACGGTCTGGAACGAGCCTTCTGCCAGGTCTTCCAGGGTCGAGATGGCCAGCTTGTGGCGCAGCAGCGACTTCGGCGTCAGCACGATCAGCGGCTTGCGCAGCGGACGAATGACCTGGCGACGCAGCAGGTGGTAGATCTGGGCCGGGGTGGTCGGTACGCAGACCTGGATGTTGTGCTCGGCGCACAGCTGCAGGTAACGCTCCAGGCGCGCGGAGGAGTGCTCCGGGCCCTGCCCTTCATAACCGTGTGGCAGCAGCATGGTCAGACCGCACAGACGGCCCCACTTGTGCTCGCCGCTGGTGATGAACTGGTCGATCACCACTTGCGCACCGTTGGCGAAGTCACCGAACTGGGCTTCCCAGATCACCAGCGCGTTCGGCGTGGTGGTCGAGTAGCCGTATTCGAAGGCCAGTACCGCTTCTTCCGACAGGAAGGAGTCGTACAGTTCGAACTGAGGCTGGCCCGGGAACAGGTTCTTCAGCGGTACGTAGGTGCTGGCGTCCTTCTGGTTGTGCAGCACCGCGTGACGGTGCGAGAAGGTGCCACGGCCGATGTCCTGGCCGGTCATGCGGATCGGGTGACCTTCGAACTGCAGGGTGGCGTAGGCCATGGTCTCTGCATAACCCCAGTTGATCGGCAAGCCACCGGCCTGCATCTTCTGACGGTCTTCGTAGATCTTGGCGACCTGGCGCTGGACGACGAAACCTTCCGGGATCTCCAGCAGCTTGGCCGACAGTTCCTGCAGGGTCTTGAGGTCGAAGCGGGTGTCGTGACGCGCGGTCCAGGCATGGCCCAGGTACGGACGCCAGTCGACGAACAGCTCGCGGTTCGGCTCCTTGACCAGGCTCTTCACCACGTGCAGGCCGTTGTCCAGCGCGTTGCGGTACTCGTCGATCTTGGCCTGGGCGCGCTCGGAATCGATGCGGCCGGCCTGGATCAGTGCCTCAGCGTACAGTTCACGCGTGGTGCGCTGCTTGCTGATCTGCTGGTACATCAAAGGCTGGGTGCCGTTCGGCTCGTCGGCCTCGTTGTGGCCGCGGCGGCGGTAGCAGACCAGGTCGATGACCACGTCACGCTTGAACTGCATGCGGTAGTCGATGGCCAGCTGGGTCACGAACAGCACGGCTTCCGGGTCGTCCCCGTTCACGTGCAGGATCGGCGCCTGGATCATCTTGGCAACGTCGGTGGCGTACTCGGTGGAGCGCGCGTCCAGCGGGTTGCTGATGGTGAAACCAACCTGGTTGTTGATCACGATGTGCACGGTACCGCCGGTCTTGAAACCGCGGGTCTGCGACATCTGGAAGGTTTCCATGACCACGCCCTGGCCGGCGAATGCTGCGTCGCCGTGGATCGAGATCGGCAGTACCTTGTCGCCAACGGTGTCGTTGCGGCGGTCCTGACGGGCGCGCACCGAACCCTCGACCACTGGCGAGACGATTTCCAGGTGGGACGGGTTGAACGCCATGGCCAGGTGCACTTCGCCACCCGGGGTCATCACGTTCGAGGAGAAGCCCTGGTGATACTTCACGTCACCGGAGCCCAGCTCGTTCATCTTCTTGCCTTCGAACTCGTCGAACAGCTCGCGCGGGTTCTTGCCGAAGGTGTTGACCAGAACGTTCAGGCGGCCACGGTGGGCCATGCCGATCACGACTTCCTTGGTGCCGTAGGAACCGGAACGCTGGATCATCTCGTCCAGCATCGGGATCAGGCTTTCGCCGCCCTCGAGGCCGAAACGCTTGGTGCCCGGGTACTTGGTGCCCAGGTATTTCTCAAGGCCTTCACCGGCGGTCACGCGCTCGAGCAGGTGGGCCTGCACGTCAGCGGAAAACTCCGGACGGCCGCGCACGCTTTCCAGGCGCTGCTGGAACCAGCTGCGCTGCTCGGAATCGACGATGTGGGTGAACTCGGCGCCAATGGTGCGACAATATGTCTTCTGGAGCGCCTCGAAGATCTCGCGTAGGCTCGCCTCCTCTTTGCCGATGAACAGGTCGCCGGCACGGAAGGTCGTATCAAGATCGGCATTGGTCAAGCCGTAGTGATTGATCGACAGGTCTACGGGCGCAGGACGCTGCCACAACCCCAACGGGTCGAGCTTGGCAGCCTGATGGCCGCGCATACGATAGGCCTGGATCAGTCGCAGAACTTCAACCTGCTTCTTCTCGTGTTCACTGCTCACGCTCCCGGCGGATACCGGTTGGGCGCGGCGCTGGTTCTTTGCCAGCAGTACGAAATGGTCGCGGATTGTCGAGTGCGATACATCGGTAGCGGTGCTGCCGTCGGCGGGCAACTTCTGGAAGTAGGTGCGCCACTCTTCTGGCACAGCGTTAGGGTCGTGCAGGTAGAGCTCATAAAGCTCTTCCACATATGCAGCGTTACCACCTGAAAGGTGGGCGCTTTCCCACATGCGCTGCATCACGCTTTCTTGCATGCTTGGTCACCCTCGGTTAGGGGACTGATCGGCGAGAGCCACAGCAAACCTGGAAAAGTCCGAATACAGCGACTGAACCACGCCACTTGGATCCTGCTGATTTTCCGGGTACCAGCCCGGAAAGCCCCTGCTGGTCTCATATCTTCATAGGTAATGAACGCGGGCTTTGTGAGCCCTTGTTCGGGTTTTACCTCAGTGCGGGCTCACCACCCGCACCTCGGCTTACTGCAGGTACAACACTTTGTATCAGGTGCCGCTTTGCAGCAGCATGTTACGTACGTGGCCGATTGCCTTGGTCGGGTTCAGACCTTTCGGGCAAACGTTGACGCAGTTCATGATCCCGCGGCAGCGGAATACGCTGAACGGGTCATCCAGGGACGCCAGGCGCTCCTGGGTCTTGGTGTCACGGCTGTCGGCCAGGAAGCGATAGGCCTGCAGCAGTGCGGCCGGGCCCAGGAACTTGTCCGGGTTCCACCAGAACGACGGGCAGGAAGTCGAGCAGCAAGCGCACAGGATGCACTCGTACAGGCCGTCCAGCTTGTCGCGGTCTTCCGGCGACTGCAGGCGCTCGATGGCCGGCGCAGGAGTGTCGTTCTGCAGGAACGGCTTCACCTTCTCGTACTGCTTGTAGAAGATGCTCATGTCGACGACCAGGTCACGAATGACCGGCAGGCCCGGCAGCGGGCGCAGAACCAGCTTGTTGCCCTTCACCACCGCCGACAGCGGGGTGATGCAGGCCAGGCCGTTCTTGCCGTTCATGTTCATGCCGTCGGAACCGCAAACGCCTTCACGGCAGGAGCGACGGTACGAGAAACCTTCGTCCTTTTCCTTGATCAGCGCCAATACATCGAGAACCATCAGGTCCTTGCCGCCGGTATCGACGTCGAACGACTCCATTTTGGGCGCCGAGTCGGTGTCCGGGTTGTAACGATAAACTTCGACTTTCAACATAGCAGCCACCCTTAGTAAGTCCGGACTTTTGGTTCGAAGGCTGGAACAGTCTTCGGCGCAAAGTTGACGCCGCGCTTGGCAACGCGCTTCTCACCCGGGTAGTACAGGGTGTGGCACAGCCAGTTTTCGTCGTCACGGTCTTCGAAGTCTTCACGGGCGTGGGCGCCGCGGGACTCTTTACGGGCTTCGGCCGCGATGGCGGTAGCTTCGGCGACTTCCAGCAGGTTCTGCAGCTCCAGCGCTTCGATACGCGCGGTGTTGAAGGCCTGGGACTTGTCGTTGATCTTGACGTTGGCAATACGGTCACGCAGGCCGGCCAGCTGCTCGATACCCTTCTGCATGTATTCGCCGGTACGGAATACACCGAAGTAGTTCTGCATGCAGCTCTGCAGCTCGCGCTTGAGGCTGGCAACGTCTTCGCCAGCGGTACGCTCGTTGAGCTTGTTCAGGCGGTTCAGGGCAACATCGATATCGGTGTCGCTGGCGTCGCGGTATTCCACGCCGTCGGACAGCGATTTTTCCAGGTGCAGGCCAGCGGCACGACCGAATACCACCAGGTCGAGCAGCGAGTTGCCGCCCAGGCGGTTGGCACCGTGGACCGATACGCACGCCACTTCACCCACTGCGAACAGACCCGGGATGATTTGGTCCTTGCCTTCGGCGTCCATGGTGATGGCCTGGCCATGAATATTGGTGGCAACGCCGCCCATCATGTAGTGGCAGGTCGGTACGACCGGGACCGGCGCGACGACTGGGTCGACGTGGGCGAAGGTCTTGGACAGCTCGCAGATACCTGGCAGGCGGCTGTGCAGCACTTCCTCGCCCAGGTGGTCCAGCTTCAGCAGCACGTGGTCCTTGTTCGGGCCCACGCCGTTGCCGGCGATGATTTCCTTGACCATGGAACGGGCAACCACGTCGCGGCCGGCCAGGTCTTTCGCGTTCGGCGCGTAACGCTCCATGAAGCGCTCGCCGTGGGCGTTGATCAGGTAGCCACCTTCACCGCGGCAACCTTCGGTAACCAGTACACCGGCGCCGGCGATGCCGGTCGGGTGGAACTGCCACATCTCGATGTCCTGCACCGGCACGCCTGCACGCAGCGCCATGCCGATACCGTCACCGGTGTTGATCAGGGCGTTGGTGGTGGAGGCGTAGATACGACCGGCACCGCCAGTGGCCAGAACGGTGGCCTTGGACTTGATGTACATGGTTTCGCCGGTTTCGATGCAGATTGCGATCACACCGACGAACGCGCCGTCCTGGTTCTTCACCAGGTCAACAGCGTAGTACTCGTTGAGGAAGGTAGTGCCTGCCTTCAGGTTGCCCTGGTACAGGGTGTGCAGCAGCGCGTGACCGGTACGGTCGGAAGCAGCACAGGTACGGGCGGCCTGGCCACCTTTACCGAAGTCCTTGGACTGGCCACCGAACGGACGCTGGTAGATGCGGCCGGTTTCGGTACGCGAGAACGGCAGGCCCATGTGGTCCAGCTCGAAGACCGCAGCCGGGCCTTCCTGACACATGTATTCGATAGCGTCCTGGTCACCGATGTAGTCGGAGCCTTTGACGGTATCGTACATGTGCCAGCGCCAGTCGTCGTTCGGGTCGGCCGAAGCGATGGCGCAGGTGATGCCGCCCTGGGCGGATACAGTGTGCGAACGGGTCGGGAAGACCTTGGTGACCACGGCAGTCTTGTGGCCGCCTTGAGCCAGCTGCAGCGCTGCGCGCATGCCGGCACCGCCGCCACCGATGATGATGGCGTCGAAGGAAATGGTTGGAATGCTAGCCATGGATCAGATACCCCAGAGAATCTGCACACCCCAGACGAAGTAAGCGAACATCGCAACGCCGCATACCGCCTGGAACAGGAAACGAATCGCAGTTGCCGACTTGCCGAACGACATTGGCGTCAGGTAGTCGGTCGCAATGGTCCACATGCCGACCCAGGCGTGAGCGCCCAGGGCAACGAGGGCCAGCAGACTGAAGATCCGCATCGCGTTGTTGGAGAACAGACCATGCCACTGGGTGTAGTCGATGCCTGGGTGGGCGACCACGTAGCCGATCAGGAAGAGGAAGTAAGCCGCGAGAACGACCGCAGAAACGCGCTGCGCCATCCAGTCATAGAGGCCCGAACGCGACAGGTTCGTGACATTGGTTACCATACCCAAACTCCCACCAGAACGATCAGCACCACGGAGATGACGATCACGATTTTCGAGCCCAGCTTGCCGCCTTCCAGCGTCTCACCGATGCCCATGTCCATGATCAGGTGACGTACACCTGCCACGAGGTGATAAAGCAGGGCGGATAGCAGGCCCCAGGTCACGAATTTGGCCAGCGGGCTGGTCAGACACGCCTTCACCTCACCAAAGCCTTCCTCGGAACCCAGCGACTTGCCCAGTGCATAAAGCATGATGGCAAGGCCAAGGAACAGGATGACGCCGGAGATACGATGCAGGATGGACGTGTACGCAGTGACGGGGAGCTTGATGGTCCTTAGGTCTAGGTTTACAGGTCGTTGGCTTTTCACGGCTTTTTTCACACTGAAGAGCCCCTAGCGAATCAGGGCAAAGTTGTTGGTAAGTGTACTGGTCAGGTACCCACCACCCAGGGAACGGCGACCCCCAGCAGTTCGGGCTTGCAAGCCCCTGGCGGTCGGGTTGCGAGTATAGACAGTTAGGCTGCTTATGACAACGTGACGGGGTAGCCCAAATAGCGCATTGCCTTTAACGCACAAAAGGCGTAAATGGGCGAGAATTTCGCGAAAAATCAGGCCTCAATGCCTGTTTCAACAAGCCTTTAGGCAAATTGACATCTGAATTTATCCCTCTATAGTGGTGCGGGCCCTGCGTGGGGGGTCTGTCTGATGATTTCAAGCATTAATAGGAGGCCACATGGCTGACAAAAAAGCGCAGTTGGTCATCGAGGGCGCTGCCCCCGTCGAGCTGCCCATTTTAACCGGCACCGTTGGTCCTGATGTAATCGACGTCCGCGGGTTGGGGGCCACTGGTCACTTCACCTTCGACCCTGGTTTCATGGCGACTGCCTCGTGCGAGTCGAAGATCACCTACATTGACGGCGACAAAGGTATCCTGCTGCACCGCGGCTACCCGATCGAGCAACTCGCCGAAAAGTCCGACTACCTCGAAACCTGCTACCTGCTGCTCAACGGCGAACTGCCGAATGCCGAGCAGAAGGCCCAGTTCGTCAGCACCGTGAAGAACCACACCATGGTTCACGAGCAGCTGAAGTCCTTCTTCAACGGCTTCCGCCGCGACGCCCACCCGATGGCGGTGATGTGCGGCGTGGTCGGCGCCCTGTCGGCGTTCTATCACGACTCCCTGGACATCAATAACCCGCAACACCGCGAAATTTCCGCGGTGCGCCTGGTCGCCAAGATGCCGACCCTGGCCGCGATGGTTTACAAGTACTCCATGGGCCAGCCGATGATGTATCCGCGCAACGACCTGTCGTACGCGGAAAACTTCCTGCACATGATGTTCAACACCCCGTGCGAGATCAAACCGATCAGCCCGGTGCTGGCCAAGGCGATGGACCGGATCTTCATCCTCCACGCCGACCACGAGCAGAACGCCTCCACCTCTACCGTTCGTCTGGCCGGTTCGTCGGGTGCCAACCCGTTCGCCTGTATCGCCGCCGGTATCGCCGCACTCTGGGGCCCGGCCCACGGCGGTGCGAACGAAGCGGTACTGACCATGCTCGATGAAATCGGCGATGTCTCGAACATCGACAAGTTCATCGCCAAGGCCAAGGACAAGAACGACCCGTTCAAGCTCATGGGCTTCGGTCACCGCGTGTACAAGAACCGCGACCCGCGCGCCACCGTGATGAAGCAGACCTGCGACGAAGTCCTGCGCGAGCTGGGCATCAAGAACGACCCGCAGCTGGAACTGGCCATGCGCCTGGAAGAGATCGCCCTGACCGATCCGTACTTCATCGAGCGCTCGCTGTACCCGAACGTCGACTTCTACTCGGGGATCATCCTCAAGGCGATCGGCATTCCGACCAGCATGTTCACCGTGATCTTCGCCCTGGCACGTACCGTGGGCTGGATCTCGCACTGGAAAGAAATGCTCTCCAGCCCGTACAAGATCGGCCGCCCGCGCCAGCTGTACACCGGCGAGCAGAAGCGCGACATCGTTGCGCTGCAGGACCGCAAGTAAGCTTCCATAGCCGAACGCAAAAAGGCTGCCCTCGGGCAGCCTTTTTTATTCATCCTGTGCCGGCCTCTTCGCGGGTAAACCCGCTCCCACAGGGACCCCACAGGCCCGAAAGTTTGCGGGATACCTGTGGGAGCGGGTTTACCCGCGAAGAGGCCGGCACAAGTGACACAATGCCTCAGTTTTTCTCAGCCCGCTCCCGCAACCCTTTCAGGGTATTGAACGGTGCATCCACCACGAACTTGTTGGCCACCATCGCCGGCACGCTACCACCCGGCTCGGTGTGCACCTGATAGGTCACTTCCGTGCTGTCACCCTTGGGCACCAGCTTCCAGAAGCCTTCGACCTTCGCCACCCGCACAAAGCCCTTCTCTTCCGGGACGTAGGTCGGCTCTTCCTTCAGGTTGCGCACCAGGCTGCCATCAGCCCCCTTCACCGTGGTCACATGCAATACCGAGTCCCGCGGCGTGACCGGCCATGGCGTATTGAACTGGGTGTAGGTCCAGCTCTGATCACCTTCGTGCTTGAGCAGCTTCTGCGACTTGCATTCGTGAATCCACGCACAAGCCCCGACCACGTCCTCCTGCAACGCCTGCACCTTGGCCAGCGGCGCCTTGATCACGGTGACGCCTTGATAGGCCTTGTACTTGGAACCAGCCACTTCACTGAGGGAGACCTTGATCCCCTCCTCGTCCTTGGCCACCTGCCAGTTTTCGGCCCAGGCCGCGGGCGACAGCAGAACACCCATGCCACACAGCAGAGCAATACGCTTGAACGATCTCATCATGTTTATCCTTGTTGTCGAAGATCCAGCCTGTCACGCCGCCGTCATCTGCTCCCACCAGCCAAGAATCCTGATGGCCTCGTCACGGTCACTGCCGCATACCTCCACATCCGCCTTGAAACCGCCACATACTGCCGGCCGCTCGGGCTTGCCGAACAGGTCGCAGAGGTTGTCGACGGTCAGGTGCAGGCAGCGCTCGCCAGCCGGCTTGCCATTGGGCATGCGCGGCATCGCAGAGGTGATGGACGGGGCAATGCAGCAGGCACCACAGCCCTCACGGCAATTCATGGCTATTCACCAAAATCAGGACTCCCTGGAACAAAACGGGACGAACGTCCCTGGATAGTAACCGCTCAAACAGGCGTTTGAAATTGCTGGCATGATGAAATCTGCCGTGACCCGGCAGTCAGTTCGCCAGCTACTGGCGGTACTCGAAATCGATGGCCGCCCCTTCCACGTCGCGACGGCTGTCATTGCGCAGCTGCAGCTGCATTTCGTTGCTGATCAACCGGCCATTGAGCTGGAACGGGCTGTCGCTGGCCTCCGGCTTTTCAGTGAACATGGGTGGCAGCAAAGGCTTGCGTCGCTGTATCGGCGAAGGGCTGCCCACATTCGGCTCAAGGTCATCGACCATATCGGCCGGCAGGCTGAGGTCCAGCTTCGCCTTGGGTAGCGGCTTGGCAACCTCCTTGCTCACCTGCTTGCGCGCCGGCCTGGCCTTGCTGTTACCGGCTTTTTTTGCAGGCTGCTTGTGCGCTGGCCTGGCTGCGGCTTTCTGCACCGGCTTGGCTTTCTGCACCGGCGCCGCCTGCGCCTGGCCTGCCGGCTGCGCAGCCTGGGCAACACCAGCCAGGCTGCCGAGCGGTACAAGGCACAAGATCAGGGCAAAACGGCGCAAAGCATTCATGGCAAATAGACAGACTGGCAGGAAAAGTGCGTATGCTCCCTGTTCCACGGGCGCGTGGCAAGCCTACAAAAGTGCCGCTGCTGGCTCCCGGCACAATTGCTGAGCCAGCAAACCGAGCGTAATCACCGCGCGCTCGGCTTCCTTGTTCCAGGGTATACCGCAATTAAGCCGGATACAGTGGTTGAACTGCTCGGTGTTGCTGAAGATCAGCCCCGGCGCAATACTGATACCCTGCTCCAGCGCGCGCACATGCAGCTCCTGGGTATTGACTCGCCCCGGCAGGCTCACCCACAGGATGAAACCGCCCGTCGGCCGGGTCATCTGGGTGCCCTCGGGGAAGTGCCGCTGCACCGCCAACTGGTAGGCACTGAGGTTCTTGCGGTACTCCTGGCGGATGTAACGCAGGTGCCGGTCGTAGCCGCCATTTTCCAGGTAGGCCGCCACACCCATCTGCGTCACGCTGCAGGCCGAGTGGGTGGTGAAGGTTTGCAGGCGCTGGATCTCGTCCTGATAGCGCCCGGCGATCATCCAGCCAACGCGCACGCCGGGGGACAGGGTCTTGGAAAAACTCGAGCAATAGATCACCCGGTCCAGCCGGTCGAATGCCTTTAGCGCCTTGGTCTTGCCCTGCTCGAACATCAGCTCGCCATAGATGTCATCCTCGACGATCTGGATATCGAAGTCCGACGCCAGGCGCAGCAACTGCTTCTGCCGCTCTTCCGGGACAGTGCCACCCAGCGGGTTGCTGAGGCGCGCAGTCAGAACCAGGGCCTTGATCGACCACTGGTTGGCCGCCAGCTGCAGCGCTTCGAGGCTGATACCGGTGGACGGGTCGCTGGGGATCTCGATCACCTTCAGGCCTAGCAGGTCGGCCAGTTGCAGCAGCCCGTAATAGGTGGGCGATTCGGCGGCGATCAGGTCGCCGGGGCGGGTCAGCACGCGCAGCGACATCTGCAGCGCATCGACACAGCCATGGGTCACGATCACTTCACGCGGGTCGACCAGCACACCGGCATCACGCATGCGAATGGCGATCTGCCGGCGCAGCGGCTCGAAACCGGGGCTGAACATGTAGCTGAAGGCACGCGGGCTGTGGAAGCGTGTGACCTTGGCAATCTGCTGGTGCAAGGCACGGACCGGCAGGTAGTCGACGTGAGGCACAGCGGCGCCGAACGGGAACACGCCATCACGACGAGCCTCGGTCAGCACCTGCTGGATGATACTGGCGCGGGTGACCAGGCCGGGGCGCTCGACCCGGGCGATGTCCGGGGTCTGCGCGGTCAGGGCCGGGGTCTGGTGCACGTAGTAGCCGGACTGCGGCCGCGCACGGATCAGCCCCTGGTCCTCGAGATTGGCATAGGCCTGCAGCACCGTGGCATGGCTGACATTGAGCTGGGCGCTCATCTTGCGCACGGAGGGTACCCGCTCGCCTGGCTGGTAGACACCACGACGGATGTCATCGGCCAGTTGCTGGGCGATACGCTGGTACAACAGCAGGTTGGTCATGGCGGCAGACTCGTTATTCTTGTACGGCTCAGTGACGGTAGAGGATACCGTAACAGTTGCAAAGTGTACTGGGACAGAATGCAACATAGTCGACAATACAATAGTGTGACAGCTATCGAAACGATTAAGCCGACAAACTGCCGGGGGTGCGCCGCCCCTGTGGGAGCGGGTTCACCCGCGAAGCAGGCGACGCGGTGGATGGCACCGGCTTTGCCGGTGTTCGCGGCTAAAGCCGCTCCCACAAGAGCAGTGCCAAACTCAAGGCATGCACAACGCCTGTAGGAGCGGCCTTGTGTCGCGAAAGGACCGCAGAGCGGTCCCCGGCATTTCAAAGACTCAGCGCGCCGGCGCCAGCTTGCCCTTGTCATCGGAGAACACGATCTCCACCCGACGGTTCTGCGCCCTGCCCCGCTCCGAGGCATTGGCCTCGATCGGGTACTGGTCGCCATAGCCCTCGACCTGCAGGCGCTTCTCGTCGATGCCCAGGTCTACCAGCATGTCGGCCACGGCCTGCGCCCGATCACGCGACAGCTTCAGGTTGTCCTCCGCCGGGCCGGTGCTGTCGGTATAGCCCTCGATCCGCACCACCCGGCGCGGGTTGAGCTGGAGGAACTGCACCAGCTTGAGCACGGTACGGCTGGCCGAGTTCTTCAGGTCGGCGCGGCCGGTGTCGAACAGCACGTCCCCCAGGGTCATCACCAGACCACGATCGGCCTGCTCCGAGGCCAGCGCGGCGATCTGCGACTCGACCCACTTGCCCTGCTGCTGAACACTGGCCAGCTTGGCCTCGCGCAGGGCCAGCTGCAGGCGCTGGCGCTCCAGGTCGAGCTTGGCCTGGCGCTCCTGGTTCAGCGCCAGCTTGGCATGCTCGCTGGCAATTTCGCTGTAGCGCTGGCTCAGGTAGGCGTAATGGCGCACGTCGGCACCGGTGCCGATGTAGCTGGACAGGCGCTCGGCACGGGCCAGCGACTCGCCTGCGCGAATCACGTCACGCGGCGCACTGCGCAACACATTGGAATCATCCTTGACCTTCTGGAAAGCTGCAGTGGCATCATCCAGCGCTGCGCTGCTGCGCTGGCTGGCGCAACCTTGCAAACCTGCCGCCAGCGCCAGCACTGCCAGCGCGGCCAATGGCACACGACGGATCATGGCTGCACCTCCAACTGCTTGCGCAGGCGCTGGACCCGCGACTGCAGCAGTTGCAGCTGCTCTTCGCTCTTCTGGTTCAGTACCTGGGCCTCGGCCAGGCGCGCATCCAGTTCGGCCTGCTCGGCACGCATGCGCGCATCGCGGTAGTCTTCGGTGAGCATGTTGGCCTTGGCCCGGGCCAGCTTGTCTTCAGCCAGCTTGAGCGCATCGACCTGCTCGGTGGCACCGACGGCCCTGGCCTGCTCCAGTGCCTGTTCGGAAATGCGCATCTGCTCGTTAGGGGCCGGATCGTTGGCGCAGCCAGCCAGGCCGAGCACGGCCAGGGCAAGGATTAGTGGTTGGGTTCTCACGCAATCTTCCTAGTGTTTGGGGGCGTCCGACGGCACCTGCAGCTGCGCTTTCCAGCGCTCGACATTACGTTGCAGCACGGCCTCGGATGCTCCGGAGATCGGCAATTCTGTCAGTTTTTTCGCCAATTGCCCACGTAACCAGCTGTCATTGCAGGCCGAATTGTGCGACAGGGCCAGGTACAGGCCCGGCCGATCCACCGGCAGGCCGCGGGCGATCAGGTCATTGCTCATGCCCAGGCTCTGGGCCATGGCCATGCCCGAATAGCGGCCAGCGAGCACATAATCCACCTGGCCGAGCACCAGCTTCTGGAAGGCCTGGGTCAGGTTCTGTGCCGGCACCAGTTTCAGCTGCGCCTTGGCGAAAGCGGTAAAGACCGGGGTCAGCCGCGCACGCTCGGACAAACTGCCCTGGTACTGGGCCAGGTCCGCCGGGCCCTCGAATGCCAGCGTGGCGTCGTGACGCGTCCACACCAGGTATTCGTTGAGCTGCAGGGGTGGATGGATGTAGTCCAGCGCGGTCAGTTGCTCCACCTGCATGGGGGTGTCGAGCAGCAGGTCCATGCGCCCGCTACGTACTTCTTCCAGCGCCTGGTCACGACGGCCGGCGCTCAGCACCTCCACCTTCACGCCCAGTTCGCCAGCCACCTGGCGCAGCAGGTCGACGTTGGCACCGATCAGGTGTTTCGGGTCGTTCGGGTCCTGCCACGAATAGGGCGGCGCATCAGGGCTGCCGGTTGCCACCAGGCGTTCGCACTTGCCTGCCGCCATGGCCAGCGGCGAAACCAGCACCGCCATGCATGCCAGCACCCTGCCTGCTTTACGCAGCACCATTGCTCACTCCTTGTATTGCTCTGCCCGGCCCAATCGCCGGCAAGCCAGCTCCCACAGATACAGCACCGCCCTTGAGAACTGCGCTGTACCTGTGGGAGCCGGCTTGCCAGCGATCGGGCCGGAACTGACCACAAAAAAACCCGGCCCCCTGTACGAGGGCCGGGTTCTTTATAAGTGAAGCAGGCGGATCAGACCAGCTTTTCCAGCTCCGGAACCGCTTCGAACAGGTCAGCGACCAGGCCGTAGTCGGCTACCTGGAAGATCGGCGCTTCTTCGTCCTTGTTGATCGCCACGATCACCTTGGAGTCCTTCATGCCGGCCAGGTGCTGGATCGCGCCGGAGATACCGACGGCGATGTACAGCTGTGGCGCAACGATCTTGCCGGTCTGGCCGACCTGCATGTCGTTCGGCACGAAGCCTGCGTCGACTGCGGCGCGCGAAGCACCGACGGCAGCGCCGAGCTTGTCGGCCAGGCTGTACAGGTGCTTGAAGTTGTCACCGTTGCCCATGCCACGGCCGCCGGAAACGACGATCTTGGCAGCGGTCAGCTCTGGGCGGTCGGACTTGGCCAGCTCTTCGCCAACGAAGGCCGAGATGCCGGCGTTGTGCGCAGCGCCGACGGCTTCGATGGCAGCCGAACCACCTTCGGCGGCCACGGCGTCGAAGCCGGTGGTACGCACGGTGATGACCTTGATGGCAGCGCTCGATTGCACGGTGGCAATGGCGTTACCGGCATAGATCGGGCGCTTGAAGGTGTCGGCGGACTCGACCGAGATGATCTCGGAGATCTGGTCCACGTCCAGCAGCGCGGCAACGCGCGGCAGGATGTTCTTGCCGTTGGTGGTGGCCGGAGCCAGCACGTGGCTGTAGCCCTTGGCCAGCTCGACGATCAGCGGCGCTACGTTTTCTGGCAGGGCGTGGGCGTAGGCAGCGTTATCGGCAACCAGCACCTTGGCCACGCCAGCGATCTTGGCTGCGGACTCGGCAACGCCGCCCACGTTCTGGCCTGCGACCAGCACGTGCACATCACCACCGATCTTGGCGGCAGCGGCAACAGTGTTCAGGGTGGCCGGGGCTACGGCACCGTTCTCGTATTCAGCGACAACCAGGATAGTCATTTAGATTACCTTCGCTTCGTTCTTCAGCTTCTCGACCAGTTCGGCCACCGATTTGACCTTGATGCCAGCGCTGCGGGCAGCCGGGGCTTCAACCTTCAGGGTCTTGTTGGTGGAGGCGAGGGAAACGCCCAGCGCGTCTGGAGTAACGGTCTCCAGCGGCTTCTTCTTGGCCTTCATGATGTTCGGCAGCGACGCGTAGCGTGGCTCGTTCAGGCGCAGGTCGGTGGTGACGATGGCCGGCAGGTTCAGTGCAACGGTCTGCAGGCCGCCGTCGATTTCACGGGTGACATTCAGCTTGTCGCCAGCAACTTCCACCTTGGAGGCGAAGGTGCCTTGGGCGAAGCCGGTCAGCGCAGCCAGCATCTGGCCGGTCTGGTTGTTGTCGCTGTCGATGGCCTGCTTGCCGAGGATGACCAGCTGAGGCTGCTCTTTGTCGACAACGGCTTTCAGCGCCTTGGCCACAGCCAGGGAATTCAGTTCGTCAGCGGCTTCGACCAGGATGGCACGGTCGGCACCCAGGGCCAGGGCGGTACGCAGTTGCTCCTGGGCAGTGGTCGGGCCGACGGAAACGACGACGATCTCGGACGCGACGCCCTTTTCCTTCAGGCGTACGGCTTCTTCCACGGCGATTTCGCAGAAGGGGTTCATGGACATCTTGACGTTAGCAAGGTCGACGCCGGAGTTGTCCGCCTTGACGCGAACCTTGACGTTGTAGTCGACCACTCGTTTGACAGCTACAAGAACCTTCATGGATTCCTCGTTACTCTCCGGTGAATAGATAGTCGCCAGGGGCAGAGCCCTGCGATGCGCGTGGGTACAAGGGCACCTCCAAAAACGTACCGGGAGGCGGTAACTTCACAGTGACCGAACAGTCTTGTCCGGACTCTTGCGACAAATACTCACGGGTCATTTTCTGTCGTGGCGTGTAAACTCCACTACAAACCGGCCCAAGGCCGCAAAACCCTGCTCCACACCTGGTCTTTAGAGGTGTACCTGCGCCCGGCTGCAAGCCTACGGCGAACGTAAAACCGCTCGTATCTTGACCGTAACACCCAATCCGGTCAATACGGCAAATCGGTCACCCTCCAGCCGCGTTCCTGTGATTTTACTGGCCTGCGGCAAATTCAAACAAACGTTTGTATTGGACCCGCCAAGTGGTGTAGATATAATGCGCGGCCAAGACAAAACGGTGTAGTCCGTCATTTGCCCAGCTACAGTTCCGCCGTTGCGTAGAACCGCTGCGAATGCCCCGCGCACCCATAAGACAAAGCAACAGCACGAGCCTTGATGAGTAGGAGAGAACCAGTGGAACGCGAATACATGGAATTCGACGTGGTCATCGTCGGCGCCGGCCCGGCGGGCCTGTCCGCCGCCTGCCGCCTGAAGCAGAAGGCCGCCGAAGCCGGTAGCGAAATCAGCGTCTGCGTGGTGGAAAAAGGCTCTGAAGTCGGCGCCCACATCCTTTCCGGCGCGGTGTTCGAACCCCGTGCCCTGAACGAGCTGTTCCCAGACTGGAAAGAGCTCGGCGCGCCGCTGAACACCGAAGTGAAGCGTGACGACATCTACGTGCTCAAGGATGCCGGCAGCTCGACCAAGGTGCCTGACCTGTTCGTGCCCACGACCATGCACAACCAGGGCAACTACATCATCTCGCTGGGCAACCTGTGCCGCTGGCTGGCCCAGCAGGCCGAGAACCTGGGCGTGGAAGTCTACCCGGGCTTCGCCGCCCAGGAAGCGCTGTTCGATGAAAACGGCGTGGTGCGCGGCATTGTCACCGGCGACATGGGCGTCGACCGCGAAGGCAACCCGAAAGACGGCATGTACACCCCTGGCATGGAGCTGCGTGGCAAGTACACCCTGTTCGCCGAAGGTTGCCGTGGCCACATCGGCAAGCAGCTGATCAAGCGCTTCAACCTGGATAGCGAATCCGATGTGCAGCACTACGGCATCGGCCTGAAGGAAATCTGGGAAATCGACCCGGCCAAGCACGAGCAGGGCCTGGTGGTGCACACAGCCGGCTGGCCGCTGGACGTGATGGCCAAGGACAACACCGGTGGTTCGTTCCTCTATCACCTGGAAAACAACCAGGTGGTGGTCGGCCTGATCGTCGACCTGTCCTACGCCAACCCGTACCTGTCGCCGTTCGACGAGTTCCAGCGCCTCAAGCACCACCCGGTGATGGCGCAATATCTCGAAGGCGGCAAGCGCATCAGCTACGGTGCCCGTGCCATCTGCAAGGGTGGCTTCAACTCGCTGCCGAAGATGGTCTTCAACGGCGGCGCGCTGATCGGCTGCGACCTGGGCACCCTGAACTTCGCCAAGATCAAGGGCAGCCACACCGCGATGAAGTCCGGCATGCTGGCCGCCGAAGCGGTGGCTGACGCACTGCTCGCCGGCAGCGAAGGCGGTGACCAGCTCAACGGCTACGTCAGCGCCTTCAAGGCCAGCTGGCTGTACGAGGAGCTGTTCGCCAGCCGAAACTTCGGCCCGGCCATGCACAAGTTCGGCCCGCTGCTGGGCGCTGCGTTCAACTATGTGGACCAGAACTGGTTCGGCGGCAAGCTGCCGTTCACCCTGCACGACACCAAGCCGGACTACGCCTGCCTGAAGCTGGCGGCCGAGTCGCAGAAGATCGACTACCCGAAACCGGACGGCAAGCTCAGCTTCGACAAACTCAGCTCGGTATTCCTCTCCAGCACCAACCACGAAGAGGAACAACCGTGCCACCTGAAACTGACCGACCCGAACGTGCCGATCGCCAGCAACCTGCCGCTGTACGACGAGCCGGCCCAGCGCTACTGCCCGGCGGGCGTGTACGAAGTGGTCACTCAGGAAGACGGCAGCAAGCGCTTCCAGATCAACGCGCAGAACTGCGTGCACTGCAAGACCTGCGACATCAAGGACCCGGCCCAGAACATCACCTGGGTCACCCCTGAAGGCGCTGGCGGGCCGAACTACCCGAACATGTAAGGCCCCTGCCCTTGCGGTAACGAAAAGCCCCCGGTTCTCACGAGCCGGGGGCTTTTTGTTTTACCTGTACCGGCCTCGTCGCCGGCAAGCCAGCTCCCACCTCGACCGCATCGACCTCGAGCCATGCGCTATCCCTGTGGGAGCGACTGCCTTGCTCAAATTCTAAAAGTTGACGCGATTCCCTGTGGGAGCTGGCTTGCCGGCGATGAGGCCAGAACAGACAACAGAAAACTATTTTTCACCACACATTACCGGCATCGGCTCCGCGGCAAACGCCAATGGCTCCCGACGCCCGAAATACAAGGCCGTCAGCAACCCCACCGTACCCATGACCAGACAAAAGCCGACACACACCCACGGGCTCCACGGCATCAGCGCAATCAGCGCCAGCGGTGTGGTGCTGGCCCAAAGCGCGTAGGCCAGGTTATAGGTAAAGGAGATGCCCGACACGCGGATCTCGGCCGGGAACAACCCGACCATCACTGACGGCACCACGCCCACCACGCCGCAGGACAAACCCGCCAGCGCATAGGCCAGCCAGGTCATGCCCCACTGCCCCACCAGGCTGGCATACAACGCGCCGATGCCCACCGGCAGCAACAGGCTGTAGAACATCAGTGCGCGCCAGGCACCTGCACGGTCGACCAGCAGCCCGGCCAGCACGCAGCCGATGTTGAGGAAGACGATGCCCACGCTGCTAAGGGCAAAGGTGTGCCCGGCACTCATGCCGAAGCGCTGCTGCATCACTGTCGGGGTAATCACCACCAGCACCACCACGGCGGAAGTCAGCACGCAGGTCAGCAGCGCCGCCGGGATCAACGCCCGGCGGTGTTCGCCCAGCACCCGCCGCAGCGGGAAGCTCACCGGCTGCTCCTGGCGCGCGCGCAGGGCAAGGAACACCGGTGTTTCGCTGAGCCAACGACGCAGCCACACGCCGATCACGCCGAATACCCCGCCGAGCAGGAACGGGTAGCGCCAGGCGTAGTCGAGGATTTCCTGCGGGGTGAACACTTGTGCCAGCAAGGTCGCGGTCAGTGCCCCCAGCAGATAGCCAAAGGTCAGGCCGGCCTGCAGGAAGCCCAGGGCATAACCGCGCCGCCCGGCTGGCGCGTGCTCGGCGACGAAAGTCCAGGCGCTCGGCACCTCGCCGCCCACCGCCGCGCCCTGCAGGATACGCAGTGCCAGCAGGATCAGCGGCGCGGCATAGCCGATATCGGCGTAGGTCGGCATCACCCCGATCAACAGGCACGGCAGAGCCATCATCAGGATGCTCAGGCTGAAGACCCGCTTGCGCCCCAGGTGGTCGGCGAAGTGCGCCATCAGGATGCCGCCCAGCGGCCGCGCCAGGTAGCCGGTGACGAAGATTCCGAAGCTTTGCAGCAGGCGCAGCCATTCGGGCATCTCGGGCGGGAAGAACAGCTGGCTGAGGGTCAGCGCAAAGAATACGAAGATGATGAAGTCGTAGATTTCCAGCGCGCCGCCCAACGCCGCCAGGCCCAGGGTCCGGTGGTCGCCGCGGCTGAACCGGGGCGGGCGAGCGGTATCGATGGCAGTCATGGCAGGGTCCGCAAATCGGCAAAGGGCAAGAGGATAGCAAATAGCTGCCCCCTTGCCCTGCCCGCTGCGGCTTTAGCGGTTGAACATGGTGTTGACGAAATTGGCCTTCGGCCGTGGCCGCACCGTGGCAGCCGGCATGGCGCCCGGCAGCGGCAGCTTGCCGACCAGCAGCGGCGTATCGATGATCGCCATGAACGCCTCCAGTGCCTCGTTGTCCGGCACCTGGGGCAGGCTCAGGCTGACGGCCTGGCGCTCGGTCTGCGGCACCAAGGGCACTTGCAACTGGGTAGAGTGATAAAGAAGGGCGTGCTGGATCTGCGTGCTGACGCGGCAGAAGCGCGCCAGGTCGACCCCGACATGGCTGGCCAGTTCGATATTGCCCAACAGCAGGTGGAAAGGCTGCAAGGCACTCAGCACCAGGCGCTGCAACTCCTCGAAGCTGTCCACTGGCGCTATCCGGTAGTAGCCCAGGCCGTTGAGCAGCCGCTCCAGTTGCAGGCGCTGGCAGGGGTGTGCGTCGGCGATGAGGATGCGCAGGGTCTTGTTGGCCATGGCGGGACCTGGGCAGTTGGGTAATGGGTAGGCTCCATGACCATACTGCGCCAGTAACGGCTGCTGCCAAGGCTACGCCTGGCAGGGGTCTTCTTTGATAGAAGTCGGGAAAACCGTGGAAATCAAGTGATCGACTGACGGAATTTTCATCTGCATTCAACCCGGCGATCAGGATTCCCACTCGCGCATGCGCACCCGGCAGTGCTTCATGGCATTGACGATGTGCTTCTCCACCAGGCTGCGGGAAATACCCAGGTGCTCGGCAATCTGCTGGTGTGACAGGCCTTCGAGCTTGCGCAGCAGGAAGCAGTCGCGGCAGACCTTGCTCAGCTCATCCAGCGCGCGCTGCATCAGTGCCAGGCGCTGGTCGAGCTGCATGTCGTGGGTCGGCGCCGGGGTATGCCAGCGCTCGTCGCTGTCCAGCACCTCCAGCGGCTCGGCCTGGCGTACCTGATGCCGCCGGTGGCGGTCGACCACCAGGTTGAGCGCGGTGCGGTAAAGGAAGGCGCGCGGGTGCTCGATGCGCTCGGCGTCGGTGCGCTCCAGCACCCGCAGGTAGGCATCGTGCGCCACGTCTTCGGCGGCCTGACGATTGCCCAGGCGCGCGGAAAGGAAGCCCACCAGTTCGCGATAGTAATGTTCCACGACGTTACCTGAGATCGTCCTGCCAGCCTATGCCAGAAAGCCCTTTCAGGCAGCAACGCGGGACCGAGTGATGTCAGCGTGCGATCTTACAAATTATAATTATTCTCAGCAACAAGGTGCATGGAGCAACACCGCCACCACCCCAAGTGTATGCGCCCGTCTGTGGGAGCGGCCTTGTGTCGCGAAAGGGCCGCAAAGCGGCCCCGGCAATCTGCAGTGATGCGAAGATCCTGGGGGCGCTTCGCACCCCTTTCGCGACACAAGGCCGCTCCTACACAGACCGCGCCAAACTCACTGCGCTAAATCCCCTTCTGCCGCTTTCGTCTATCTGGCACCCCCTCGGCTGGATGTCTGCATGAGACCTTTAACCAACACCCGTCGCCGGCTCCTGCTCAGCAGCCTGGGCCTGCTCGGCCTGGGCTGCCTGCTGGCCTGGAAGGCCCTGCCCTACGGCGCACAGCCGCTCAGCACGGTTGCAGTGACCCGCGCCGACATAGAAAGCAGCGTCACCGCACTGGGCACCCTGCAACCAAGGCGCTACGTGGACGTCGGTGCCCAGGCGTCGGGGCAGATCCACACCCTGCATGTGGAGGTTGGCGACACGGTGCGCAAAGGCCAGCTGCTGGTCGAGATCGACCCTTCGACCCAGCAGGCCCGGCTGGATGCCGGCCGCTACTCGATCGACAACCTCAAGGCCCAGCTGGCAGAACAACGCGCACAGTTCCAACTGGCCCGGCAGCAGCTCAAACGCCAACGGGACCTGGCCGCCGCCGGTGCCACCCGCGACGAGGACGTGCAAACGGCCGCCGCACAGCTGAAGGTCACCCAGGCGCGCATCGACATGTTCCAGGCGCAGATCCGCCAGGCCCAGGCCAGCCTGCGCAGCGACGAGGCCGAGCTGGGCTACACGCGCATCTACGCGCCGATGGACGGCACGGTAGTGGCGGTGGATGCCCGTGAGGGGCAAACCCTCAATGCCCAACAGCAAACCCCGTTGATCCTGCGCATCGCCAAGCTCTCGCCGATGACCGTGTGGGCCCAGGTGTCGGAGGCCGACATCGGCAAGGTCACCCCGGGCATGACCGCCTACTTCACCACCCTGGCCGGCGGCAAGCGCCGCTGGACCAGCACCGTGCGGCAAGTGCTGCCGATCCCGCCCAAGCCCCTGGAGCAGGCCAGCCAGGGTGGCGGCAGCCCGGCCAGCGTCAGCAATGGCAGTGCCGGCAGCCAGGTGGTGCAGTACAGCGTGCTGCTGGATGTCGACAACCCGGACGGCGCGCTGATGGCCGAGATGACCACGCAGGTGTTCTTTGTCGCAGGCAAAGCCAGCCAGGTGCTGACCGTACCACTGGCCGCGCTGGACGATGGCGATGGCCTGCGCCTGGCGCATGTGCTGACCCGCGACGGCAAGGTGGAACAGCGCCAGGTACGCACCGGCCTCAGCGACCGCCTGCGCGTGCAGGTGCTGGACGGCCTCAACGAAGGCGAACGCCTGGTGATCGGCGCCCCTGGCGTCAGCGGAGGTTGAATGAGCACACCCCTGATCGAGCTGGTCGACATCCGTAAATCCTACGGCGGCGTCGAAACGCCCAAGGTCGATATCCTCCATGGCATCAGCCTGCGCATCCATCCCGGCGAGTTCGTCGCCATCGTCGGCGCCTCCGGCTCCGGCAAGTCGACCTTGATGAATATCCTCGGCTGCCTCGACCGCCCCACTTCCGGCAGCTACCGCTTCGCCGGCAAGGATGTGGCCGAACTGGGCAGCGACGAACTGGCCTGGCTGCGCCGCGAGGCGTTCGGCTTCGTGTTCCAGGGCTACCACCTGATCCCCTCGGGCTCGGCCCAGGAAAACGTCGAAATGCCGGCCATCTATGCCGGCCTTGCCGCCAGCGAACGCCACGCCCGTGCCAGCGCCCTGCTCGACCGCCTGGGCCTGGCCAGCCGCACCGGCAACCGCCCGCACCAGTTGTCTGGCGGCCAGCAACAACGGGTGTCGATTGCCCGGGCGTTGATGAATGGCGGCCATATCATCCTCGCCGACGAACCCACCGGCGCCCTCGACAGCCACAGCGGCACCGAAGTGATGGCGTTGCTCGACGAGCTGGCCAGCCAGGGCCACGTGATCATCCTGATCACCCATGACCGCAACGTGGCGGCGCGGGCGCAGCGCGTGATCGAAATTCGCGACGGCCTGATCATCAGCGATTCAGCCGCCGAAAAGCCCACGGTCGACAACGGCCGCGGGCTGCAGGCCGACCAGCTGCGCCAGCGCCTGGACCGTGGCGCGACCTTGCACGGGGCGTGGAAAGGCGAATTGCTCGAAGCCCTGCAGGCGGCCTGGCGGGTGATGTGGGTCAACCGCTTCCGCACCGCCCTGACCTTGCTGGGCATCGTCATCGGCGTGGCCTCGGTGGTGGTGATGCTGGCAGTGGGCGAAGGCAGCAAGCGCCAGGTCATGGCGCAGATGGCAGCCTTCGGCTCGAACATCCTCTACCTGAACGGCAAGCCGGCGAGCCTGGGCGAGCAGGCCGGCACCATCACCCTCGACGATGTCGCCGCCATCGGCCAACTGCCGCAGGTCAAGCACGTGATGCCGGTGATCGGCGAAAAGATGATGGTGCGCCACGGCAACAACAGCCAGCGGTTCTATGTGGGCGGCAACAACACCGGGTTCCCCGAGATTTTCAACTGGCCGGCGGTGCAAGGCAGCTTCTACACCGATGCCGATGAAGCCAACGCTGCCGCGGTGGCGGTGATCGGCCAGAAAGTGCGGGAAAAGATGCTCGACCCTGGGCGCGACCCGCTGGGGCAGTACCTGCTGATCGGCAATGTGCCGTTCCAGGTGGTCGGCATCCTGGCCGGCAAGGGCGCCAGCTCTGGCGACCAGGACAGCGACGGGCGCATCGTGGTGCCCTACTCCGCCGCAGCCATCCGCCTGTTCGGCCAGCGCGACCCGGACTACATCGCCGTTGCCGCCCTGGACTCCACGCGGGTCAACGAGGCCGAAGCGGCTATCGACAAGCTGCTGCGCCAGCGCCACAACGGCCGCCAGGACTTCGAGCTGACCAATGACGCGGCGCTGATCCAGGCCGAGGCGCGCACGCAGAACAGCCTGTCGCTGATGCTGGGGGCGATCGCCGCGATCTCGCTGCTGGTGGGCGGCATCGGCGTGATGAACATCATGTTGATGACGGTGCGCGAGCGCACCCGTGAAATCGGCATCCGCATGGCCACTGGTGCGCGCCAGCGCGACATCCTGCGGCAATTCCTCAGCGAGGCGGTGATGCTGTCGATGGTCGGCGGCCTGGCCGGCATCGTCCTGGCCCTGGCCATCGGTGGCGGCCTGATGCTGGCCGAAGTGGCGGTGGCCTTTGCCCTGCCCGCCATGCTCGGCGCCTTCGCCTGCGCCGTCGTCACCGGCATCGTGTTCGGCTTCATGCCAGCGCGCAAGGCCGCCCGCCTCGACCCGGTCAAAGCCCTTACCAGCGAATAACCCATGACTCTGCCTAGCCGCATCAGCCTGTTGACCTTATGCGTATGCCTCGCCGCCTGCAGCACGCCGCCAACACCCGCCAGCGGCATCGCCGCGCCATCCGCCTGGCAAGGCGAGGCCGCATCACCCTCGGCCCAACTGCCAACGACACAGTGGTGGCAAGCCTTCGCCAGCAGCGAGCTCGACCGCCTGGTACAGCACGCCCTGCACAATGCCCATGACCTGGCTGCCGCCACGGCGCGGGTACGCCAGGCCCAGGCCCGCGCGGTCATTGCCGGCGCGCCGCTGTTGCCGGAGTTGAAGCTGGGCCTGGACGGCAGCCGCCAACGCCTGCTGCACGGTGACGGCTATGACCAGCTGGATGTCAGCCGCAGCGAACCCACCAGCACCTCGTTCGACATGCAGCTCAGCGCCAGCTACGAAATCGACTTCTGGGGCGGCCTGCGGGCGACCCGTGACAGCGCCCTGCGCAGCCTGGATGCCAGCCGCTTCGACCGCCAGACCGTGGCGCTGACCCTGGTCAGCGCGGTAGCCGACAGTTACCTGCAGGGCCTGGCTTTGCAGGAACAGTTGCGCATTGCCCGCCTCAACCTGCGCAATGCCCAGGACGTGCTGGGCCTGGTCGAGGCACGCCAGCGCAGCGGGTCCGCCACGCGCCTGGAACTGGCCCAGCAGCGCAGCCTGGTGGCCGCGCAGCAACGCCAGCTGCCGTTACTGGAACAGAGGTGGCAAGACAGCCGGGTCACCTTGGCTACCCTGCTCGGCGACCCGGTGCAGTCGCTACCCACCAGCCAGGACGCGATCAACACCCTGCAATGGCCCGCCATTGGCAGCGGCGTGCCCAGCGAGCTGCTCACCCGCCGCCCGGACATTGCCGCGGCGGAAGCACGGCTGGCCGCTGCCAGCGCCAACGTGCAGGTCGCCCGCGCCGCCATGCTGCCCAAGCTCACCCTCGGGGCCAACCTGGGAGCTGGCGCCAATACCTTTGCCCATTTGTTCGACAGCTCCTACTACACCCTCACCAGCGGCCTGGTCGCGCCGATCTTCAACAACGGCCGGCTGCGTGCCGCGCGTGAACTGGCCGAGGCTGAACAGATGGAGTTGCTGGAGACCTACCGCAGCAGCATCCTGGCCGCTTTTGCCGATGTCGAGAAAGCGCTCAATGCGATCCAGGGCGTGGACCGCCAGCGGCAGTGGCAGGATGAAGAGGTGGCGCAGGCGCGGCTGGCGTTCGACCTGGCGCAGCAGCGCTATGGCGCGGGAGCGGAGACACTGTTGAGCGTGCTGGAGACCCAGCGCACCTTGTATGTGGCGCAGGACCAGCAGGCACAACTGCGCCTGGCCCGGTTGCAGGGTAGCGTGGCGTTGTACAAGGCATTGGGGGGTGGCTGGGTGGTCAGCCAGTAGGGTCCGCCTGTACCGACTCTATCGCCGGCAAGCCAGCTCCCACAGGTACAGCGCATGTCTTGAACACGGCGCAGACCCTGTGGGAGCTGGCTTGCCGGCGATAGGGCCGGTACAGGCAGCGACTAGTTCCGCACCTTCAGGTTGCGCGCATACCACGGCCGCTGCGGTACCTTGGGCCGCAGCTTGTCGAGCAGGTCTTCATCGCTGTAGATGATGCGCAAGGCCAGTTTCATGGTCTCCGGGTCCATCTCTACACTGCGCCCGGGCCGCAAACCCGGCACCGTCGAGCAGCCATGGGTATCCGGCCCCAGCCACGGGTCGGCCACCTCCACCCAGCGCCCTGGCGCAAACCATGGCACGCCATTGACTTCCAGGCGCCGTACCTCGCCCGGGTGCAGCCGCTCATGGGCGTGGAACCAGTCCTCGATGCGGTCGTCGATCCAGCCATGAAAGTGCCAGAACACCGGGTTCACATGGGATGAAAACGGGTCACCGAGAAAATCGTTCTGTTCGGCGAACCAGCGTTCGGCAAAATCATCCGGCGTGCGCGCCGTCGGCACCGGCATGCCGTTGGAGGGGTCGCGCGGCACCGATGCCCAGCGCATGTGCAGCCAGTCGTGCAGGCCCAGCTCCACTTCCGAACCGAACTGGCCCAGGGTCAAGGTGCTCAGGTACTCCGGGTCAGTGTAGCGTGACTCCCAGACCAGGAAGTTGCCATGGAAGGTATCCGGCGTCTTGATGTCGCGCACCCACTGGGTGTAATCCGCATCACCGCTGGCCAGCCAGGTGGGCGGCAGGGCATTGCCGTCATGGTTGTCGAAGTAGCGGGCGAATCCGGCCCGGTCGCGCTCCAGTTCCGGCTGCGGCAGCGGGAAGCGCGTCCATGACGGCAGGTCCTGCAAGGCACGCGCCCTGCCAAGCATGTGCCGGTGCATGAAGAAAAAGTCTTCGCCCGAGCCGTTGCGGTCCTTGTGCCGGCCCCGCGCGTCACGCTCGCGATCACGGGGCCCGGGCTGCCAGCCCAGGCCACGCAGGGCGCCCTGCTTGTCCTTGCCCAGTTTGTGCCATTTGTCCCGCGACGAGTGCCACAGCTGGTGGAACAGGCGATGCTCCGGGGCGGTCAGCCAGGCCAGCAGTTGCGGGTTCAGCGGGATACGCTCGCGCGCCTCGGGGAAGGTGCGCTTCAAGGCCAGGAACTGGTTGTCCTCCACGGGCAATGTCAGCGCGCGGTCCAGGCGTGCAATGCGCCCGTTGAGGGTGGCCGGCCCGGCGTTGCCGAAGCGGCCCCAGACCTCGTCGAGCACGATATGGCATTCATAGCGGGCCTGGGCCGAAAACAGGCGCCAGCGCAGGGTGCCCGGCTTGTCCGCCAACAGGTCGCCTACCACGCGGTAGCGCGGTTCCTCCTGCCCTCGCAGGCGATCGGGGGTATCCAGGTAGCCGCGCAGGGCACGCCCGCTGGTTGCCACATCCAGGAACAGCTCCAGTTCACCCGTGGGCAGGCCGTCCAGCCCCGCATCCTTGCCCTGCAAGGTCCAGCGCCAGATGCCGCGCAGGGTATCGCCCAACTGCTGCAGGCGGGTATCGGCCAACTCGACGACGGCCTCGCCAGGGGTTTCCGGGAATTCCTCGGCGGCACGCTGGCGCTGCACATACAGCGCCCCCAGCGCACCGGGCACCACCACACCCGTCAATGCCACACCGGCGATGAAACCGCGTCGGGAAATCGTCATTGCATACCTGTGCATTCATTGCGGCCATGGAGCACGGCCCGTCCAAGGCTAGAACGTTGCACGGCAGGCGAAATTTAGCGGCGCTCCGTATGCATCCGGGGCTGCTGCGCAGCCCAATCGCCGGCAAGCCGGCTCCCACAGGGATTGCACATGGCTTGAGGCCAATGCGCTCGAGGTGGGAGCTGGCTTGCCGGCGATTGGGCCGCATGGCGGCCCCCGACAGGCGCTAAATTTCTCGGGTGCGAGCTCGTTCACTGCAGGTAGCGGCGGCCTCTGTGCCCATCCCTCGACGGTGAACCTACTGAGACCAAGATGACGACTCCACGCTGGAAGAAAGCCCTGTTTATCAGCCTGGCCGCGGCGGTTGCCGCTGGCGCCGGGTTTGCCGCCTGGCATTACTTCGCCACACCCGCCGGCTATTCCAGGGAGGTGACCCGCCAGGCCAACGACCTGCAGGAACGCATCATCTCGTTCGACAGCCATGTCACCCTGCCGCTGACCTTCGGCACCGAAGGCAGCGAGGCCGACAAGGATGGCGGCGGCCGCTTCGACCTGGCCAAGGCCGCACGCGGGCGTTTGTCTGGCGCGGCCCTGACCATCTTCGCCTGGCCAGAGTCCTGGACCGGTGACGGTAGCCCGCACCGCCCTACCCCAGGCTTCGTGGAAGCCGCCCGCCACACCCAGGAGGTGCGCTACAACGCCATCACCGCCATGGTCCGCGACTTCCCGCAGCAGGTGGGTATTGCCTATACCCCGCAAGACATGCGGCGCCTGCACGGCGAAGGCAAGTTCGCGGTGTTCCTCAGCATGCTCAACGCCTATGCGCTGGGCGATGACGTCGACCAGCTCGACCGTTGGGCCGCGCGCGGCGTGCGCATGTTCGGCTTCAGCTACGTGGGCAACAACAGTTGGGCCGACTCTTCGCGCCCGCTGCCGTTCTTCAATGACACCGCCGATGCCCTGGACGGCCTGTCGCCGCTCGGCAAGCGCGCCGTGAAGCGGCTGAACGACCTGGGCGTGATCATCGATGTGTCGCAAATGTCCAGCAAGGCGCTGGCCCAGGCCGTTGCCCTCAGTCGCGCGCCGGTGGTGGCCTCGCACTCGGCGCCACGGGCGATGGTCGACATCAGGCGCAACCTCTCCGACAAGGAGCTGCAGCTGATCAAGGACAGCGGCGGCGTGGTCCAGCTGGTGGCCTTCTCCACCTACCTCAAGCCCTTGAGCAGCAAGACCCAGGACAAACTCAACGCCCTGCGCGCCCGCTACGACCTGCCGCCACTGGCCAACCTCGACTACGCACTGATGCCCGGTGACCCGGTGATCGCCGGCTGGCCCGAGCAGAAGGTCGGCCAGTACGCCAACGCGCTGTACGGCATTCTCGAGGAGGAACCGCCGGCCACGCTCAAGGACTATGGCGACGCCATTGACTACACCGTGCGCAAGGTCGGCATCGACCATGTCGGCCTGAGTTCGGACTTCAACGAAGGCGGCGGCATCGACGGTTGGCAGAACGCCAGTGAAGCACGCAACGTCACCGCCGAACTGATCAGCCGCGGCTACTCCGAAGCGGATATCGCCAAGCTCTGGGGCGGCAACTTCCTGCGGGTGTGGGAGCAGGTGCAGCGCGCCGCGCAACCTGTCGCCACCTCATCCCCCTGACCCTTGCGAGCCAATTGATGAACGATCGTCGCACCTTTCTCAAACAGGCCGGCCTGCTTGCGGCCGCCCTGCCCCTCACAAGCCCACTGCTGCCTGACGCCCGAGCGGCGGCTGCGCAGCCTGCCACCGCCAGCGACTGGGCCGGGTTTCGCAACCTGTTCGAGCTGGACCCGGCGTACGCGCACTTTGCCAACTTCCTGATCACCTCGCACCCACGGCCCGTGCGCGAAGCCATCGAGGCGCTGCGTGCCCGCTTCGACCGCCACCCGGCCCGCATGGTCGACTGGGACAGCCAGTCGGAATGGAAGCACGAAGCCGCCGTGCGTGAATGGGCGGCCCGCTACCTCGAAGTGACGCCCCGGCAAATCGCCCTGACCGGCAGCACCACCGAAGGCCTGGGGCTGATCTATGGCGGGCTGAAGATTGCCCCGGGGCAGGAAATTCTCACCACCGTGCACGAGCATTCGGCCGCCCGCCATACCATGGGCTTTCGCAACAAGCGCGATGGCACACCGGTGCACCGGTTGCGCCTGTTCGACGACCCCGCCAAGGTCAACAGCGACCAGGTACTGGCCACCATCGCGTCGGCCATCGGGCCGAAAACACGGGTACTGGGCATGACCTGGGTGCACTCGGGCAGTGGCGTGAAACTGCCCGTGGGCGAGATCGGCGCGCTGGTGCGCGAGGTCAATCGCCAGCGTGACGAGCAGGACCAGATCATCTACGTGATCGACGGTGTGCATGGCTTCGGCGTCGAAGACATGCGCTTTGCCGATCTCAACTGCGACTACTTCATCGCCGGCACGCACAAGTGGATGTTCGGGCCGCGGGGTACCGGGATCATCTGCGCGGCGTCCACCGAACTGAAGCAGCTGAACCCGACCATTGCCACGTTTTCCGAGAACGAGGATTTTGCCACGGTGATGACGCCCGGGGGTTACCACGCGTTCGAGCACCGCTGGGCATTGGGCAAGGCGTTCGAGCTGCACCTGCAGTTGGGCAAGGCGGCGGTGCAGGCGCGGATTCATGGGCTTAATGGCTATCTCAGGCAGCGGCTTGAGGCGCTGCCGGGGGTCGAGTTGGTGACACCGCGCAGCACGCAGTATTCGGCGGGGTTCACCTTCTTCCGGGTCACGGGGCAGGATGCTGACGAGGTGGCCCGGTATCTCAACAGCCAGCGCATCGTGGTCGATGCGGTTTCGCGGGATGTCGGGCCGGTGGTGCGGACGGCGCCTGGGCTGTTGAATACCGAGGCGGAGATCGAGCGATTGGTCGATGTGTTGAAGAAGCACCTTCGCGGGTGAGGCCCTGGGGCCGCTGTGCGGCCCATCGCGACACAAGGCCGCTCCCACATGGTTCGGTGGGCGCAGTGCTTTTGTGGGAGCGGCCTTGTGTCGCGAAAGGGGCGCAACGCGCCCCCGGCGAGCTCAAGTCAGGACTGGCCGCCGACCCGCTTCAACCACTCCCCGACATCCCGGTAAATCCCCTCCACCTGCCCCACGATCCCCGACATGCGCAAGAAGTCATGGGTCAACCCCTCCACCCGGGCAAAGGTCACCGCCGTCCCACCCGCCACCAGCCAGTCACGATAGGCCATGCCCTCATCATGCAACGGGTCATACTCGGCCACGAACAGGCAAGCCGGCGCCAATGGCTCGCACAGCGTCGACAGCAACGGCGACACCCGCCAGTCCAGGCGCTGCTCGCACTGCGGCGCATAGTGCTGGTAGAACCACTCCAGGGTAGGCGTCTCCAGCAGGTACCCCTCGGCATGCTCGCGATGGGACTCACGCCAGCAGGAGATATCGGTCACCGGGTAGAACAGCAACTGTGCCAGCGGCTTGAACGCCAGTGCCTCGGGCTGCTCCACCGCCGTAATGGCCAGCACCGCCGCCAGGCTGGCGCCCACACTGTCCCCTGCCAGCACTACCCGGCGGTTGTCCAGGCCCAGCGACGCCGCCTGCTCAGCCAGCCAGTTGGCGACGTCCAGCACATCGTGCAGGGCTTTCGGGAACTGCTGCTCCGGTGCCAGCCGGTAGTCCGCCGCCAGCACCGCGAACTCGCCCAGGGCCGCCAGGCGACGGCACACCGAGTCATGCGAATCGAGGCTGCCGACCACATAGCCGCCGCCATGCAGGTACAGGATCACTGGCTGCAAGGCAGCACCAGCATCGCCCTGGCGGTACAGACGAGCAGCCAGGCGGGCACCATCGCGCGCGGTAACCTGCAACTCGCTGGCCGTGACGTTGCCGGGCGGGCTCGGGTCGAGTACCTGCGAGCTGCCTTCGAACTCGGCACGGGCCTGGGCCACGTCCATCGCGTGCATGGGCAGGCTCCTGCCCGTCAGCCGGCCAAATTCGACCAGTTCCAGAAATGCCGCCAGATCAGGGTGCAGTGCCATGTGGGTTCCTTGGGTGAACAATGTGACTCGAGCCTCCCTACGGGACGTAGCAGCACACCGAAAAATTACCCGCCCACACGGCTAAATCGTTGGTGCAGGCACTCGTTATCCCAGCACAACGAAAGACCGCCAGAGGCATACCGTGGACCTTCAGAGCATCCTCAGCAAACTGTTCGCCAACGCCCATGCCGTCGGCATCGAAGGCGTTTTCCAGTTCGTCTTCGGCCAGGACCGGGCCTTCTGGTCGGAGGTGCGCGACAGCAGCCGCACCGGTGCCGGCCGGCACAGCGCCCCGGACGTCACCATCGAAGTGGCCGAGCGTGACTTCCTCGGCATCATGGGCGGCACCGCCAACGTCGAAGAACTGTTCGCCAGCGCCCGCCTGAAGATCAGCGGCAACATGGGTTTGGCCACCCTGCTGCCGCAGATCATCAGCAACGCCCGGCGCGGCGCGCCGGCGACCAAGGTGTCGATGAACCAACGCTACCCGACACCGGCACGCCTCAGCGAACGGGTGTCGGCCGCGCAACCGGTGCAGCGCGAGGTGACACGCATTGCCCGCGCCGACATGCCGCTGGCGCGCTTCCAGGGCGAATACCTGGCGCACGGTACGCCGGTGGTCATCAGCGATGCCCTGCAGGACTGGCCGCTGTTCACCATGGGCCGCGAAGCTTCGCTGGAGCATTTCGCCGAACTGCAGGGCATCACCCGGCACGGCGATTACGTGAAGAAGACCTTCTCCACCGACCGCGACTTCCGTTCCACTTCCATGGCCGACTTCATCGCCTCGCTGGACACCCCTGCCAAACCCGGCGAAACCCCGGCCTACATGGGCAACAACATCGTGCCGGAAAAGCTGCTGACGCTGATTCGCTACCCGCAGTACTTCGCCCGCGAGAAGTTCATTGCGCCGCGCATCTGGATCGGCCCCAAGGGCACACTGACGCCACTGCACCGCGACGACACCGACAACCTGTTCGCACAGGTATGGGGGCAGAAGTCGTTCATCCTTGCCGCGCCGCACCATCGCCCGGCCCTGGGCACCTGGTCGACCAGCCCCAAGGGCGGCCTGGACGGCTGCGACTTCAACCCCGACGCCCCGGACTACCAGCGCTTCCCGGCGGCGCGCGAGGTGCCGTTCCTGCGCGTGGTGCTGCAGGCCGGTGACCTGTTGTTTCTGCCTGAAGGGTGGTTCCACCAGGTGGAGTCTGTGACCACCTCGCTGTCGGTGAACTTCTGGGTGAATTCCGGGCGCGGTTGGTAGCCGGGATTAGCAGGGGGCGCTTTGCGCCCCTATCGCCGGCAAGCCAGCTCCCACAGGGACTGCGCCGACCGGAAGACTTGCGCTGTACCTGTGGGAGCCGGCTTGCCGGCGATAGGGACTGCGCCGACCGGAAGGCTTGCGCTGTACCTGTGGGAGCTGGCTTGCCGGCGATAGGGCCGCGCAGCGGCCCCGGCAATCGATCAGACCGCCGCGATCAACGCCTCGGCAAAGCGCTGCGCGACCTCATCGATCTGCTCGCCACTGATGATCAACGGCGGCAGGAAGCGCACCACCGCCCCATGCCGCCCACCGAGTTCCAGGATCAGCCCGCGCTTGAGGCACTCGCGCTGCACCTTCGCCGCCAATTCACGGTTGGCCGCCGGATGCCCAAGCGCATCCCGCTGGCCTTGCGGGTCCACCAGTTCCACCCCAAGCATCAGGCCACGCCCGCGAATATCACCCAACTGCGGATAATCCCGCTGCAACTGCTGCAGGTGCTGGCGCAGGCGCTGGCCCATGGCCTCGGCATGCTCTGCCAGGCGATGCTCGACCAGGTAATCGATCACCGCCGAACCCGCCGCCATGGCCATCTGGTTACCACGGAAAGTGCCGGCGTGGGCGCCCGGCTTCCAGGTGTCCAGCCAGTCGCGGTACACCACCACCGCCAGCGGCAGGCTGCCGCCGATGGCCTTGGACAAGGTGACCACGTCCGGGATGATGCCGGCATGCTCGAAGGCGAACATGCGCCCGGTACGGGCGAAACCGCTCTGGATCTCATCGACGATCAACGCCACGCCGGCCTGCTCGGTGATACGGCGTACACCCTTGAGCCACTCGATATCGGCCGGAATCACCCCGCCCTCGCCCTGCACCACCTCGAGGATCACCGCCGCCGGCAGCGGCACGCCGCTTTCCGGGTCGAGCAGCAGGGTTTCCAGGTAATGCAGGTTGGCCCTGACCCCGGCTTCGCCGCCCAAGCCGAACGGGCAACGGTAGTCGTAGGGGTACGGCATGAACTGCACACCGTTGCCGAGCAAGGCACCCAGCGGCTGCTTCGGCCCATGGCTGCCCATCAGGCTCAGCGCACCCTGGCTCATGCCATGATAGGCGCCATGGAAGGCCAGCACGGTGCTGCGGCCGGTGGCGCTGCGCACCAGTTTCAGCGCTGCTTCCACTGCATCGGTACCGGTCGGGCCGCAGAACTGGACCTTGGCCTCACGGCGCAACGCCTCGGGCAGCACGCCGAACAGGTCCTGGACGAAGCGGTCCTTGACCGGCGTGGTCAGGTCCAGGGTGTGCAACGGCAGCTCATCGGCCAGTACCCGCTGGATCGCCTCGACCACCACCGGGTGGTTGTGGCCCAGCGCCAGGGTGCCGGCGCCGGCCAGGCAGTCGATGAACTGGCGGCCTTCGACATCCTCCACATGGATGCCACGGGCGCGCTTGAGTGCCAGCGGGATGCGGCGCGGGTAGCTGCGGGCGTTGGACTCCTGTTGCTGCTGGCGTTGCAGCAAGGGGGAATCGGTGAACTCGTACAAGGCACGCGGCGCGCTGGCCGGCGGGACCTGGGCAAGGCAGGAAGCGGTGGACATGGGTGAATCCTCGCAAGCAAGCGAAAGTGCGGGTGTTCGTCGCTTGAAAAACGCTTGAGTGCGGGGAGGATTTAGCGGTTGCTGTGGGATTTTTGAAAGCAGGCCCGGCCTCTTCGCGGGTAAACCCGCTCCCACAGGATTGGCACAGATCTCAGGGTTGATGCAGTATCTGTGGGAGCGGGTTTACCCGCGAAGAGGCCGGCACAGGCAATAAAAATCAATGCCCCGAGCGCGCCGGCACTTGCAACAACACCCGCAACCCATCACTGCGGCTGTCGAACTTCAGGCTACCGGCACAACGCTGCACGATCGCCTGTACGATCGCCAGCCCCAGCCCGCATCCACCACTCTGCCCGTTACGCCAGAAGCGCTCGGTCAGGTGTTCCAGGTCCGCCTCGGCAATCCCCGGCCCATGGTCCCGCACCATGAAGCCCACCTGGCCGTCAGCCATCTGCACCTCAAGCTCCACCGCCTCGTCGCCGCCATGGCGCAAGGCGTTGTCCAGCAGGTTGCGCAGCGCCGCCACCGCCAACGGCGCAGGCATGCCCAGGTAGATCTGCGTAGCGGCTTCAGGCAAGCGCAGCACGATGCGCCGGTTGTCACCGCCGCCGGCATCCTGCACCGCCTGCCGGGCCACCTGCTCGGCGCTGCACTGCACGCCATCCTCGAACGACAGGCTGCCCTCCACCCGCGCCAGCATCAACAACTGCTCCAGCGTGCGGTGCATGCGGTCGGCGCCCTGCTCGGCATGTTCCAGCGCCTGCTCGCGCACGGCGCCATCGGTCATTCGCGCCACCTGCAGGTGGGTCTTGATCGCCGTCAGCGGGCTGCGCAGTTCATGCGCGGCATCGTCGGTCAGGCGCCGCTCACGCTCGATGGTCTGGGCAATACGCAGGAACAGCTGGTTCTGGGTTTCCAGCAACGGTTGCAGTTCGCTGGGCATGCCCGCCACCTGCAGCGGCTCGACGCTGTCCGCGCGCCGGCGGCGCAGGGCATCGCGCATGCGGTTGAGCGGCTCCAGGCCCTTGCCCAGGCCGATCCACAACAGCCCCAGGCTGCCAAGCAGGGCCATCAGCACCGGCGCCGAGGCCGCCAGCAGGATCGACTGGTTCAGCGCCTCGCGCTCCATGTGCCGGTCGGCGGTGGTGATACGCACATCGCCATGGTTGTAGGTGAAGGTGCGCCACAGCGCGTCGTCGATGGTCTGGTCACGGAAACCGCTGCGTTCATCGTCCATGACGCCATCATGCTTGTGGTTGCTGGCGAGAATCTCGCCACGCAGCGAGCTGACCTGGCAGGCCATGCCGTCCGGCACGCTGAACTGGTCGGCGGAAAAATGCGCCTCCCCACCCTTGGCGGTCAGCGGCTGCGGCAGCTGGTCGATCAGCCCGGCAACCATGCGCGCCGAAGCCACCAGGCGCTGGTCGAGGGAGAACATCATCTGCTGGCGCAGGTCGCGCAGCATCCACGCGGCGGCCAGCGCCCAGATGATCACGAAGGCGCTGCCCAGGATCAGGCTCAGGCGTACCCGCAGGCTCATGATGCGGCCTCCTCCGGCGCCTGCGCCGGGCCCAGCCGGTAGCCCAGGCCGCGCACGGTCTCGACGATGCCGTTGCCCAGCTTGCGCCGCAGATGGTGGATATGCACGTTCAGGGCATTGCTCTCGACTTCGTCGCTGAAGCCGTACACGCAGTCTTTGAGCTGCTCGCCGGACAGCACCCGCCCGGGGTTCTGCAGCAGCGCCTGGAGCAATGCCTGTTCACGCCGGGACAGGTCGACCGGCTGGCCGGCCAAGGTTGCCTCGCAGCTGCTCGGGTCGTAGCGCAGCGGGCCGTGTTCGATCACATTCACCGCCCGCCCGGCCACCCGCCGCAGCAGGGTGTGCAGGCGAGCAGCCAGCTCGCGCAGGTCGAACGGCTTGAGCAGGTAATCGTCGGCACCGGCCTGCAGGCCATCGACCCGGTCGGTGACCGCATCACGGGCAGTGAGCACCAGCACTGGCAGCGTCTCGCCTTTCTCGCGCAGGCGGCGCAACAGCTTCAGGCCGTCTTCGTCGGGCAGGCCAAGGTCGAGGATCATCACGTCGAACTGCGCGGCCTGCAGCATCGCCCGTGCATCGGCGGCGTTGCCCACACGGTCCACGGTCAGGCCCTGGGCGGTAAGGCCGGCGCAGATGCCGGCGGCGATCAGGTCGTCGTCCTCACAGAGCAGAACGTGCATGGCGGGGCTCCCGGAATGGTGTGGCTGGCATTGCACCTTGGGCAGATTAAGGGGGGATTATGGACCTTTTGTGGGGTGGATTGGGGTGTTCGTCTTGGGTGCGATGGCCAACATCTGGGCCTAAATCAACCCCTGCGGCGTATCTACATCCAGCAACACCCCAGCATCCTCCACTTCAACCACCACGCAACAATCCCGATGCGCTTGCACCACCGACCGGGCCCCTTCATCCCCGGCAAGCTGCCCCAGCGCCGGCCAGAAGTCGCGACCGAAGACCACCGGGTGCCCCTGCTGCCCCGCATGGCGCGGCAACACGATAGTCGAGGCGGTGGCCGCCTCGGCCAACCGACGCAAGGTTACCGATTCGATCCAAGGCATATCACCCAGCAAGATCGCCACCGCCTGCGCCTGGCTGTCACCCAACGACCTGGCGCCGGCAGCCAGGCTATGCCCCATCCCCGACGCCGCATCCAGGCTGGCGATAACCCGGCAATCGGCAGGCAAGGCAAAATCCTCGCTCCACTCGCCCGCGCGCAACACCACGCGCACATCATCGAACACCGCTTGGGCCCGTTCCACGCTATGCGCCAGCAGGCTGCGACCATCAGCCAAGGTCGCCCGGCGCTTGTCTGAACCGAAACGCGTGCCGCGGCCTGCCGCCAGCACCAACGCAACCACGCTCACAGCGCGCCCCGCTCGATGCCGTTGCGCACCCGCAGAATGTCGGCCAGCACCGCCAAAGCGATCTCGGCCGGGGTCTTGCTGCCCAGGTTGAGGCCGATCGGGGCGTGGATGCGGCCCAGTTCGACCTCGCCCAGTCCACCGATCCGCCGCAGGCGTTCGCGGCGCTTGTCGGAGGTCACCCGGGAGCCCATCACACCGATATAGAACGCCTCGGTGCGCACCGCTTCGAGCATCGCCAGGTCATCGATCTTCGGGTCGTGGGTCAGCGCCACCACCGCAGTGTCGGCATGGCAACCGCCATGGGCGATGAACTCTGATGGCAGCTCGCGGCGCACCTCGATGCCATCCAGCCGCACGCCGTCGAGCACTTCGTCACGCGGCTCGCAGAGGATGACCTCGAAGCCCATGCCCTTGCCGAGCTCGGCACAGAAATGCGCGACGCTGGAGTACCCGGCCAGCAGCAGACGCTGGGCGGCCCCCACACGCAAACGTACACAGGCACTTTCACGCTGCACACGCGGCCCCTGGCTGTGGTCATCGGCAAGCAGGCGCCTGCCCTCGGGCAGGCTCACTTCACGCAGCACGCGGCGCTGGCCCTGCAATGCGCTTTCCAGCTCACGCAGGTGCGCCTGCACGTCACATTCGGCCGGCAGGTTCTCCACCAGCACTTCCAGCACGCCGCCACACGGTAGGCGGATGCTCGAACGCGAGTCGCTGCCATCGCCATAACGCACAATGGCCACCGGCTCGGGAAACTCCCCCCGGCCCACGCGCTCGAGAAAGTCGTCTTCGACGCAGCCACCAGACAGCGAACCCAGCCACTGCCCGCTGGCGTTCACCGCCAGCAGCGAGCCCGGCGCACGGGGCGCCGAGCCATAGGTGGCGAGCACCGTGCACAACCACACCCGCTGGCCGCCGCACGACCACTGCAACGCCTGGCGGACCACCTGTAGATCGAGATGCTGCACCCTTTACTCCGCCTTCAGCTCGGCGAGCTGCTGTACGCTCAGGTCACCGGGCAATCCACCCCAGGCCTGGCGCAGGTAGTTGACCATATCCGCCACCTGCTGGTCATCGAGCTTGTCGGCAAAGCCCGGCATCGGCTGCATGCGCTCGAAGCCGGTGAACTGCTGCTCACGGATGCCTTCGAGGACCACCTTGACCAGGTTGCGCGAGTCGGCCTGGCGCAGCACCGTGTTGCCGCGCATGGCCACGGCGATGTGCGGCTTGCCCTCGCCGTCCACCCCATGGCAGCCGGCGCAGACATTCAGGTATTGCTGGCGGCCGCGCCTGGCGCTGTCGCTCATCTGCTCCAGCGCCACCGCCTGGATGGCCTTGGCCGGTGGCGGCTGGTCGCCCAGCAGGTAGGTGGCCATGGCCGCCAGGTCGGCATCCTCCAGGTGCTGGGTGCTGTGGTGCACCACCGGGAACATTTCGTTGAACATGCTGCCCTGGGCACTGATGCCGTGCTTGAGGAAGGTGGTCAGGTCCGGCTGGGTCCAGCCGCGCTCGGCCAGGTCCTGGGCCAGCAGGCTCGGGGCCAGGTAGCCACCCAGCAGGCCGCCGCTCAGGCGCTGGTCCTGCTGCAACGCACCGATCGGGTTGCGCGGGGTATGGCACTCGCCGCAATGGCCCATGACTTCGACCATGTACTGCCCACGCTGCCAGGCCGGGCTTTTGCCCTCGGTCGGCTGCAGCTGCACGCTTTTACCGTACAGCATGTTCCAGCCGCTCAGCCCCTGGCGCACGTTGAACGGAAAGCGCAACGCAGTCTGCGGTGCCGGGCGGTTGATTGGCGGCACGGTCATCAGGTAGGCGAGGATCGCGTCCGAATCTTCGCGCTTGATCAGGTGGTACGAGGTGTACGGCATCGCCGGGTAGAGGTTGGCGCCGTCCTTGCGCTTGCCCTCGGTTACCGCCGCGAAGAATTCGTCGGCGCTGTAGTTGCCGATGCCGTACTGCTTGTCCGGGGTGATGTTGCTGCCGTAAATGGTGCCGAACGGCGAATGGATCGGCAGGCCGCCGGCGTACGGCGCGCCGCCTTCGGCGGTGTGGCAGGCCATGCAGTCGGCCGCGCGGGCCAGGTATTCACCGCGCTTGACCTGCGCCTGGTCGGCTGCCTGGGCAAGCGAGGTAAAGGCAAGGCCGAGAGCCAGCGCCAGTGCGCTACGAACAAGACCCATGCTCAACCCTCCTTGACCAGGCCGAGGTCGTTGAGCACCGTGCGGGTGGCGTCGTAGTAACGCACGTAGCCGGTGCAACGGCAGATGTGGTGGCCCAGGCTCGCCTCGATGCGGTCTTCCACCTCGCTCTTCTTCAACGGCTGGCGCTGGGCGGTTTCCACCAGCACCGTAGCGGCATTGACGAAGCCCGGCGCGCAGTAGCTGCACTGGAAGGCGAACAGGTCGACGAACTTCTGCTGGATCGGGTTCAGCGTGAGGTTGCCGGCCTCGTCCTGGCTGGCATGGCCCTCGATGGTGCGGACCTTCTTGCCCTCGAAGTAATGCGCGCCGGTAATGCAGGTGCGCACCTCCTCGCTGGTGCCGTCGGGGTTGTCGACGATCACCACGCAGGCGTGGCAGATGCCCTGGCCGCAGCCCAGGCGCGAGCCGGTGAGGTTCTGGTGTTCGTGCAGGTAGTCGATCATCGCCAGGTCGTCGGGGACCTCGACCGGGCCGACCGGTTGACCATTGAGGGTCAGTTGCAGTGGACGGTTAGCCATTGAGGGCCTCCTTGATACGGGCTGGGGTGATGGGGAGATCGCGAACGCGCTTGCCGATGGCATGCGCGACGGCATTGCCGATGGCACCGACGACCGGGATCATCACCACTTCGGCGATGCCCTTGGACGGGTCGGTCGGTGACAGCGGCGGGAGGATTTCGCTGGTCTGCTGCCACACCGCCACGTCGCGCGCATGCGGCAGGCGGTAGCGGTTGAAGTTCCAGTCGCCCTCCCCGGGCCCGCCCTCGTACAACGGCATTTCTTCGGTCAAGGCATGGCCGATGCCCATGGCGATACCGCCCTCGAGCTGGCCCTTGACCAGTTCCGGCACCAGCACCCGGCCGCACTCGACCCAGCTGTGGTGGTTGAGCACCTGCACTTCGTGAGTGCCCTTGTTCACCTTGACTTCGACAATGGTCGCCACCGGGCTGTAGTAGGTGACCATGGCGTTGTTCAGCTGGGTGTCGGGGTAGGCGGCGTTCTGCCGGTCGAGCAGGTGGTAGCCGTGGCTGCTCATCTGCGCCTTCTTGGCGTTCACCGCGCCATCGCCGTACTTCACCGCCACCGCGTCGAGCGGGAAGCGTTCGCGCACGCCGTCGATGACGAAGTCGGCCTCGGCCCAGCTCCAGCGGTTGAAACCGTGCACGCTGACGCCAGTGACCAGGCCCATGTCATGGGCCTTTTGTGCCAGCTGGGCGAACGGGATCGGTGACAGGCCGTTGCCGGTCAGCTCGCCGTTGACCCATACCGCATTCTCGCGGCGCACCACCAGCGGGTTGGCCTGGCCGCCGTACGGGCCCTGGCGCCAGATGGCCATGGCCGCCGGCCACAGACCGTGGTTGAACAGCACGCGTGCCGCTTCGCGGGTGGCATGGCTGAAGTAGAAGGCCGAGTTGGTCGCCGACGACGGCGAAGCAAGCTTGCCGACCCAGCGCGGGTTGCGCAGCGCGGCGTCCTGCTCGGGCTGGCTGATCAGGTACGGGTTGCCGCTGGTGGTCAGCTGCAGCTCCGGCCATTCGGTGACCGCGGTCTTCACCTCGTCGGCCGAGCGGCCAAGGAAATCGCTGACCACCAGGGCCTGGGAGGTGGACATGCCGGTACCCAGCTCGGTGCCGATGTGGCGCAGGCTGATGCGCCCGTCGCGGCTGAATTCGATGCTGGCCATGGGGGCTTCGGAGCCGGTGCCGAAGTCTTTCTGGCAGATGGCAAAGCCCACGCCATACCAGTGGTCCGGGTCCTTGGCGTCCATCTGCTGCTTGCGCGCATCGCGGTTGCGCCACCAGTCGTGCACGGCGGCCTTGTCGAGAATCTCGTACAGGCGCAGGGCGCCGGCCGGGACCGCGCCCTGGGTGTTCTTCATGCCCGACTTCAGCGCGTTGGCGCGGCGCAGGTCGATGGCATCGACGCCCAGGCGCCCGGCGATCTCATCCACCATCATTTCGGTGGCGGCCATGGTCTGCAGGGTGCCGTAGCCGCGCATGGAGCCGGCCTCGACGCCACGGGAATGATAGGCAGTGACCGACAAGTCGTTCTGCGGCATGTAGTAGATCGACTGCGCCGCCGTGGCACCCACCGCTGCCACCGACGGGCTGTAGTTGATACGCCCGCCGCCGTCGCAGCTCATGTCGGCGCGGAAGATCTTGAAGCTGTTGTCCTTCTTGTCCACCGCCAACTGGTAGCGGATATCGAAGGCATGGCGCTTGATGCCGCTCTGGAACTGCTCGTAGCGGTCGTTGGCCAGGCGGATCGGCACACCGGCGCCATACAGCGCGGCCACGGCGGCGTAGAAGACGAAGATGTTGTTGTCTTTCGAGCCGTAGCCCACGGTATAGCCCGGGTGCATGTTCAGCGTGTTCAGGGCGAAGCGCGACGGCTTGATCATGTGCACGCATTCCTGCGCCACTTCGAACGGGCACTGGGTCGCGACCACGAAGTGCAGCGTGCCGCTGGCCGGGTCGTACCAGCCGTTGCCGTTGTCCGGCTCCAAGGCGGCCGGCTCGATGGACGGCGTCTTGTAGCGCTCGTCGAACACCAGCCAGTCCTCGGGTGGGTTGTCCAGCTGCTCGGCCATGCGCTTGGCGTAGAACAGGCCCTGCTCGGTCAGGTCGCCATGCTGGTTGGGCTGCTTCGACCACACCGGCTTGCGGTTGAGGATGGTGGGGAACAGCATGGAATTCTTCAGGCTGGAAAATTCATCGTCGTCGAACGGCGTGGCACCGCCCACGCGCACGAAGCGGAAGCTGCCGTAGGGGTCGCGCTGGTACAGCGACGCCTGGGCGCCATAGCGGATCGCCTGGTCGTTGAACTGCAGCTTGCGCTTGGCCTGGCGGAAGCGCTCGAAGTCGTGCCAGATCAGGATCGCCACCGGGTGGCCGATGAACATCGGCACCTTGCCGGGCGGCAGCAGCGGGTCGGGCGAGTGGGCCTCGGGCCAGGCGATGCCGTCCTTTTCCAGGTCGGCCGCGGTGACGATGCGGTCCGGCTGCAGGTCGGCGCCAAGCAGGCTGAGGTCATGGCCGGCATAGATACGGTCGGCCTTGGTCGCCTTGAGCAGCAGCGCATGCCCCTGCTGCGCGGGCCAGCCGGGCATGTCCTTGGCACGGATGTCGCGGGCAAACACCTTGTCGCCGCACACCTTGGACAAGGCATCGTTACGGAAACGCGCCTTGCCGTCATGGTTCATCCACTTCTGCGGCGAGGTGGTGACGCGTTCCTCCATCAGCGCGGCGAATGCCTGGCTGCCGAGCGGCGCCATGGTCACGCCGACACCAGCGATCAGGCCGCCTTGCAGGAAGGCGCGCCGGGAAATATCACGGTTGGACATGCTTGATCCTCTGGGCAGCAGGGGGACTGCCCTTTTTTTGATTCTGGTACTAGCCTGAAAAGCTGACCTGTACGTCAACTTTACAGCAATTGTGTTGGCGCAGGCAAAGTCAAGTCGACAATATGTCGCGACATGTCTGGGATCTGGGGCGGAATTTGCTCTGGGGCTGGTAGGTGTTTGTCTTAGGATCTCCCAGGCGCAGACCATCCCACGGCAAACACCTGCAAGCCCTGATGCGCCCCCCTGACCAAAAACCAGAGTTAACCTTGGGTTAATCGACCCAAGCCAGCATGACCCCTTTCAACGTACTGCCAAGGCGAAGACATGCGCGTCCTCCTGCTCTTCCTGACACTGCTGCTGGCCGGCCCGTTGCAGGCCAACCCGTTCGATGTCAAACCGGACTTCCTGCCGGTCAACCAGGCCTTCGTGCTTACCCACGAGCGCCAGGCCGACGGGCAGATGCGCCTGTTCTTCCAGATCCAGCCCGGCTACTACCTGTATCAGAAACGCCTGAAGTTCGACGGCCTGCCTGCCGAACAGCACCCGCAACTGCCGGCCGCCCTCAACCATCACGACGAGTTCTTCGGCGACAGTGCGGTGTACCGCGACCAGCTCGAACTGCTGCTACCGGCCGATGCCCGGGGCCAGCTGCGCCTGGGCTGGCAGGGCTGTGCCGACGCCGGCCTGTGCTACCCGCCGCAAACCACGTTGGTCGACCTGGGTGGCAGTGTGGCGCCGGCGGCCGAACAAGCCAGTGACCAGGCCCTGGCCAGCGACCTGCAACAAGGCCACCTGGCCTGGAGCCTGCTGGCGTTCTTCGGCCTGGGGCTGTTGCTGGCCTTTACCCCCTGCTCGCTGCCGATGCTGCCGATCCTCGCCGGGCTGGTAATGGGCAATGGCGCCAGTGCCCGGCGCGGCTGGATACTGGCCGGGGTCTATGTACTGAGCATGGCCCTGGTGTATGCCGCCCTGGGCGTGGTCGCCGCGCTGCTGGGTGCCAGCCTGCAGGCCTGGCTGCAGCAACCCTGGCTGCTGGGCAGCCTGGCGGGGCTTTTCGTGCTGCTGGCCCTGCCGATGTTCGGCGCCTTCGAACTGCAACTGCCCGCCGCCGTGCGTGACCGCCTCGACCGCGCCGGGCAAGGCACCCGTGGCGGCAACCTGTATGGCGCGGCGCTGCTCGGCGCGCTGTCCGGCCTGCTGATGGGCCCGTGCATGACCGCGCCGTTGGCCGGCGCGCTGCTGTACATCGCCCAGAGCGGCGACGTGCTGCAGGGGGCGCTGGTACTGTTCAGCCTCGGCCTGGGCATGGGCGTGCCGCTGCTGTTGCTGGTAACCCTCGGCAACCGCTTCCTGCCCCGCCCGGGCGCCTGGATGAACCGGGTCAAGGGCGTGTTCGGCTTCGTGTTCCTGGGCATGGCGCTATACACCTTGCGCAGCCTGCTGCCCGCAGCATTGCTGCTGGCCCTGAGCGGCGCCTTGCTGATTGCCCTGGCCTGGGCTGCCTGGCCGGCCCTGCAGCGGTTGCCGGCGTTGCGCGCGTTGCCGCTGCTGGGTGCCCTGTGGGGCGGCCTGCTGCTGGTGGGGGCGGCGGCCGGTGGCGACGACCTCTGGCAGCCGCTGCGCCCGTTCGCCGGTGGCGGCGCTGCGCCGGCAACCGGCCAGCACACCGAGGACGCCTTCGTCACCGTCAGCCGCCCCGAAGACCTGCAACGCGAACTGGATGCGGCCAAGGCCCGTGGCCAGTGGGTGATGCTCGACTACTATGCCGACTGGTGCGTGTCGTGCAAGGTCATGGAAAAACAGGTGTTCGCCCGCAGCGACGTGCAGGCCGGCCTGGCCGGTGTGCACCTGCTGCGCCTGGACGTGACCGCCGACACCCCGGCCAGCCAGGCCCTGCTGCAGCGCTACCAGGTACCTGGCCCGCCCAGCATCATCTGGGTCGGACCTGAAGGCGACGAACGCCGCGCGCGGCGCATCACTGGAGAAGTGGATGCAGCCGCCTTCCTGCAACACTGGACCCAGACCAGGAGCCAAGGCTGATGCTGACCGTAACCCTCGGGCCACTGACCATGGCCCTCAACCACCTGCTGATGCTCACCGCCCTGGTGATCGCCAGCATGGTCGGCTGGTGGGTCGCCCGGCGTGGCGGCGAGAGCCCGGAATCGGCACTGTTCAACCTGTTCCTGATCGGCCTGCTGTGCGCACGCGCCGGCTTCGTGCTGGCCTATTGGCCAATGTACCAGGACGACCTGCTGCAGATCATCGATATCCGTGATGGCGGCTTCCTGTTCTGGTCGGGCCTTGCCGGCATCGTGCTCGGCGCCTTGTGGCAGGGCTGGCGCCATCCCGGCCTGCGCCGTCCGCTGGGCTGGGCGCTGTTCAGCGGCGCGCTGTTCTGGGGCCTGGCCAGCCTCGGTGGCCACCTGTACAGCAAGGGCACCGAACTGCCCGAACTGAGCCTGCGCAAGGCCAACGGCCAATCCGTAGCGTTGCACAGCTACCGCGGCAAACCGCTGGTCATCAACATCTGGGCCACCTGGTGCCCACCCTGCCGACGCGAAATGCCGGTGCTGCAACAGGCGCAAAGCGCTTACCCGCACGTGACCTTCCTGTTCGTCAACCAGGGCGAGACCCCGGAAAACGTCAGTACCTTCCTCGCCACCACCGGCCTGAGCCTGACCCACGTGCTGTTCGACGGCACCGGTCTGCTGGCCCAGCGCGTCGGCTCCATGGCCCTGCCCACCACCCTGTTCTACGACGTCGACGGGCGCCTGGTCGGCAGCCATCTGGGCGAGCTGTCCCGGGCCAGCCTGCGCCACGCCCTGGAGCCTTTCGACCGGGCCACCGCGCCCGCCCCTGCCGCACAAGGAAACTGACATGCGACTGACTGCACTGCTGCCCCTGTCCCTGGCTCTGCTAGCTGCCCCTACCCTGCAGGCCGAAGAGCTGCCCAAGGCGATTGCGCAACTGCAAGCCAAGGGCGCCGTGATCAAAGGCAGCTTCGACGCCCCCAACGGCCTGCGCGGGTATGCCGCCGAGTACCAGAACAACGGCCTGGCGCTGTACCTCACCCCTGACGGCAAGCATGTACTGGTTGGCAGCCTGTTCGACGAACAGGGCAACGACCTCAGTGCCGAGCCGCTGAAAAAGCTGGTGTATGCGCCGATGAGCAAGGAAATCTGGGCGAAGATGGAGAAAACCTCCTGGATCGCCGACGGCAAGGACGATGCACCGCGCAAGGTGTACCTGTTCAGCGACCCCAACTGCCCGTACTGCAACATGTTCTGGGAACAGGCGCGGCCATGGGTGGAGTCGGGCAAGGTGCAGTTGCGCCATATCATGGTCGGCATCATCCGCGAGGACAGCCCGGGCAAGTCGGCGGCGCTGCTGGCGGCGAAAGACCCGGCCAAGGCCCTGCAGGAACATGAAAAGGCCGGCAAGGCCAGCACACTGAAACCATTGGCACAGGTGCCAGAGGCGGTGCAGCAGAAGCTGGCGGCGAACATGGCGCTGATGGAAGAAATGGGCTTGCAGGCGACCCCGGCGATCTTCTATCAGGATGATCAGGGCAACCTGCAGAGCCAGCAAGGCGCGCCGCGGCCGGAGTTGCTTGGGAAGATTCTCGGCAAGCGCTGATGTGAAATCGCCGGGGCTGCCTTGCAGCCCATTCGCAGCACAAGGCTGTGGCGGCCCTGTGGGAGCGGGCAAGCCCGCGAAGAACTCAACGCGGTGTTATGGCACCGGCTGCGCCGGTGTTCGCGGGCATGCCCGCTCCCACAGGTACAGCGCCAAACCTCGAGAACAACGCCGTAGCTGTAGGAGCGGTGCAGACCTCACTTGCTCTGGTCACAACCCCTCCAGCTCGTCCTTGAGCACATCGGCCCAGATACCAGCCAATGGCCAACTTTACATTTGGCAACACTAAGTTATACCACCCAAGGCGAAAAACACTTTTCCTAACCGATCATCGGGAAACAACGCCCGGCAATAAAACATATAACAATCCCACAACAACTTCAGATCCGCCCTACAAAAAACAGAAGTCTTTTTCACTCCCATGATCAGTGAACAGATCGCGATCAGACATACCCCTCAGATAGATCCCACAATACCAACTGCAATTCAAACAACTAGATTACACCCCAGCCAACACATCGCCTCCATCAAACTTGACGCACATGCAGCGTGAATATAAAACCTTACCCCCTGCATTCGCGAACACACTAAAGGCGAGAAAAATGAACAAAAAGCCATACCCCATAACGCGAACAAAACAGATCCTCATGATCACCAAGGTGTTGATCCTGGAACACCTGCGAGAACCCACTGCGTTGCTGTGGACAGCGGCGGCGCCTTGCTTGATGTTCATACTACTGAGGCAAAGCCGTTCCCTTGCAGCGCCACCAGACTCTCTCTATATATCCTCTGCTGCGTGGTTCTACGCCTACATCGCTGCAAACGTTGCCTTCTTCGGCCTCGGCTTTTATCTAATCGGGCGACGAGAAAGTGGCTTTGTCCGGTCATTCATTTACCAACGCGAGGCAATTGCACTTTTCCTCACATCGCACGCCGTCAGCTACACATTGGTCAGTGTCGTATACTCCAGCTTTTTCTACTTCGCCTCCAAGCCTCTATACGGTTCCTACTCGCTATCAGAACTCCTGTACCTTACAGCCGCGTTCTATACGAGTTACCTGATATTCTCCTGCATCGGCTTGGCAATCGCAGCGATGCCCATCAAATTCAGTACAGCCGGGACGCTATTTTCGCTACTTTCATTCCTGATGTTACTTTCCGGTTATTTGGGCACCACACAAGACGAACTGACCCACTGGTCAACGTTGATCAACCCCTTGCACCTGAGCACAAGAATAATTACCGGAGAGTTACCACTGGCCATTAGTTTTCCGACAGCTTTTGCCATTTCAACAGCGGGGCTCTATGCAACAGGAAAGCTGTTCAGAATCCACCCCATATGGAGCCGCTATTAAAATGCACCTTCTCACCATCAAAAACCTGGACTTTTCATACAACAGCAGCCCTCTATTACAGAACATCACGCTACAGTTGAAAAAAGGAGAGGCCGTAGGCGTACTGGGCAGTAACGGAGTAGGAAAGACCACGCTTTTCGACCTAATCTGCAACATCAGAAAACCAAACAACGGCACAATCATAAACTCATCCAGACAGCAGGCTTATCTGACTCAAGTACTGACACCACCGCCCTTGCTCAGGATGAGCGAAGTCTACCAACTGATTACACATTTAAACTCCAGATCAGCACCGGATCACTGCGAGGTGCTTTCACGCCTCTCTGAATGGTCACCTTCGCTGTCGAAACGGTATGCTGAAATCTACAAGAAGAAGGCATCTACTTGCAGCTATGGCGAAGTCCGGAGCTTTGTCACACTGACGCTACTGCTCATGGGCAGCGATCTGATCATCCTCGACGAGCCTACTGCGGGGGTAGACCCAGAATTCAGACACCACATCTGGCTAGGTATAAAAAACGCGTGCAAAAACGGGGCTAGTGTTTTGATTTCATCTCACTATACCGAGGAAATTGCCACAAACTGCCATCGTTTCTACATGCTCGCTCATCAACACCTCGAGCCATTTGAGAATGCTCATGAGTTTCTCGCTCGCTACCATGCGAACTCTTATGATGAAGCATTCATCAATGCGTCGATGTCGCAGGAAAAAATCGGGGCCGCATCATGATGGCGAAGAACCATGGGAAAGGTGGGGTTGCAGGTATGGCACCGGCTGCGCCGGTGTTCGCGGGCATGCCCGCTCCCACAGGTGCAGCGCCAAACCTCGAGAACAACGCCGTATCTGTAGGAGCGGCCTTGTGTCGCGAAAGGGCCGCATAGCGGCCCCAGCAATTTCAACTTTTGTGCACCAATCCAGGGGCGGTGCAGGCCTCACCCGCTCAGGTC
>NZ_JAWJYQ010000040.1:0-16992 GCF_032971465.1 Pseudomonas sp. LSJ-87
AGCAATTTCAACTTTTGTGCACCAATCCAGGGGCGGTGCAGGCCTCACCCGCTCAGGTCACAACCCCTCCAGCTCGGCCATCAGGTCACTGAGCCGGTCGACCTTGTCGTCATCCAGCACACTGCCCTGCAGCCCCTGCACATACACCGCCAGCTCCTCCACCGTGCTGCACTCGAACATCGCCCGCAGCGGCACGTTCAGTTGCAGCTGCTTCTGCACCCGCGAGGCGATATGGGTGGCCAGCAGCGAATGTCCGCCCAGCTCGAAGAAGTTGTCGTGCACCCCGACCCGCTCGGCCTTGAGCACATCCGCCCAGATACCGGCCAGTACCTCTTCCAGCTCATTGCGCGGCGCTTGGTAGGCCTGGCTGTGCTGGCCACCGATGTCGATGGCCGGCAGGGCCTTGCGGTCGAGCTTGCCGTTGGCGTTGTGCGGCAGGCTGTCGAACCAGCCCCAGTGCAGTGGGACCATGTACTCCGGCAACTCGGCACGCAGGCGCTGCTTGAGCTGTTCCAGCAACGCAGCGTCGGCTGCAACGCCCTGATGCGCCACCAGGTAACCCACCAGGTGCTTGCCATTGACGCCCTCCTGCACGCCAACGGCAGCGTCGCGGAGCTCCGGCTGTTCGTGCAGGCGGGCTTCTATTTCACCCAGTTCGATGCGGTAGCCGCGAATCTTCACCTGATGGTCGATGCGCCCGACATACTCCAGCACCCCGCCCGGGCGCTGCCGCGCCAGGTCGCCGGTGCGGTACAGGCGTTCGCCCGGCGCACCATATGGATGGGGAATGAACGCCAGCGCCGTGCGCACCGGGTCGCCGACATAGCCACGGCCCACGCCGGTGCCGGCCACGCACAGCTCACCTGTCGCACCCAGTGGCACCAGCGCCTGGTCCTCGCCGAACAGGTACAGGCGGTTGTTGTCGGTCGGCGTGCCGATCGGCAGGTAGCTGCCACGGGTCGAGGCGGCATCGACGCGGAAGAACGCCACGTCATCGGAGCACTCCGCCGGGCCGTAGGCATTGACCAGGCCGATCTGCGGGTAGCGCTGCAGCCACTGCGCCGCCAGCTCCGGTGGCATGGCTTCGCCGGTCGGCAGCATCCAGCGCAGGCCATCGAGGGCCTGGTGGTCGTTGGCCAGCATGCCCTGGATCAGCGACGGCACGCTCTCCAGCACGCTGATGCCGGTGGCCTGCACATGCGCCAGCAGGCCCTGCGGGTCATGGGCGATGGCGTTCGGCACGATCTCCACCCGGGCGCCGAACAGCGGCGCGGCAAGGAACTGCCACACCGAAATGTCGAAGCTCTGCGAGGCCGTCTGGGCGATCACGTCCTGCTCGCCGAGCGCTAGGTACGGCACCTTGCTCAGCTGGTTGTTGAGCATGCCGCGCTGCTCGACCATCACCCCCTTCGGCAAGCCGGTGGAGCCTGAGGTGTAGATCACATAGGCGAGGTTCTCCGGCCCGCTGTGAATGCCGGGGTTGTGGCTGGCCACCGGGCTGGCCTGGATGTCTTCCCAGACCAGCAGCTGCGGCCGCACCGCCGCCTCCAGCTCGCCCAGCAACTGCCGCCCTTGCCCGGCACAGGCCGCGCTGCACACCAGCACGGGTGTACGGCTGAGCTGGATGATGCTTTGCAGGCGCGCCGCCGGCAGGCCCGGGTCCAGTGGCAGGTAGCCGGCGCCTGCCTTGAAGCTGCCGACGATCATGCCCAGCAGCGGTAGCCCACGCTCGGCCAGCAGTGCCACCGGCTGGTCCACGTTCACACCCGCCGCGATCAAGGCATGGCCCAGGCGGTTGGCCGCCAGGTTCAAGCCGGCGTAGTCGTAGGACGCGTCCAGGCAGCGGGCCACGGTACGTTGCGGATGTGCGGCCACCTGCGCCTCGAACTGCGCGATGTAGCTCTGTTCCAGTGGATAGGCGCGCGCGGTACGGTTGCAGTCCTCCAGCAGGAAGCGCTGCTCTTCGGCGCCCAGCAACGGCAGTGCGCTCATCTCCCCTTCAAAGCCTTGCACCAGCGCCAGCAGCAGGCGCTTGAACTCGGCCAGCAGGCGCTCGACGGTCGGGTAGTCGAAGTAGCGCTGGTCGAACGACAGATGCAGGCCAAGGTCATCGCCCGGGTAGCACACCGCTGTCAGCGGGAAGTTGGTGTGGGTACGGCCCGAGTCGGAGCTGGCATTCAGGTGCTGGGCGTGGTCGAGCACGGCAGTTTCCACCGGCGCGTTCTCGAACACGAACAGGCTGTCGAACAGCGGCTGGCCCTTGGGCAGTTCGCTGCATTCCTGGATCGCCACCAGCGGCAGGTATTCATACTCGCGCAGCTCCATGTTGCGCTCCAGCAGGCCTTGCAACCACTGGCGCACACTGCAGCGCTCACCCGCCACCGGCAATTGCACGCGCAGGGCGACGCTGTTGATGAACAGGCCGACGGTACGCTGCATCTGCGGCATGCTCACCGGGCGCCCGGCCACGGTCACGCCAAAGGCCACGTCGCGGTCGCCACTGTAGCGCGCCAGTACCAGGGCCCAGGCCGCCTGGGCGAAGGTGTTGACGGTGAGCTGGTGGGCCTGGGCCAGCTCGCGCAGGCACACGCCGTCGCTCACCGCCAGGCGCGTATAGCAGTCGCCGACGATCATGCCGCTACCGGCATGGTCGTGGCGCAGCGGGCGGTCGCTGGGGATGGGGGTGGCACGTTCGAAGCCGGCCAGGTTGGCCTGCCACCAGGCTCGCGCGTCGTCCAGGCCCTGGCGTTGCAGCCAGCCGATGTAGTCGCGGTAGCGCGGTGGCACCGGCAAGCGGGCCTGGCGCCCCTCGCCGAGGGCCTGGTAGATCTCGAAGAAATCGTTCATCAACAGCGAACGGCACCAGGCATCGATGAGGATGTGGTGGTTGCTCATCATGAACCAGTAGCGCTCGTCGGCCACACGCACCAGGCGCAGGTGGAACGGCGCCTCGCTGAGCAGGGCGAAACCTGCCTCGCGCTCCTGCTTGTGCAGGGCCTGCAGGCGCTGCTCCTGGGCGTCGTCGTCGAGGCCACGCCAGTCCTGGTAGTCCACCGGCGTGTTGCCCGGCTTGTGGATGATCTGCAGCATCGCCTCGCCGGTGTTCCAGCTGAACGATGCGCGTAGCGCCTCGTGGCGCGCCACCACCGCCTGCCACGCCTGGGCGAAGCGTTCGGGGTCGAGCGCGCTGTTGATGCGGTAGCGGTCCTGCATGTAGTAGAGGCCAGTGCCTGGTTCCAGCAGGGTGTGCAGCAGCATGCCCTCCTGCATCGGCGTCAGCGGGTAGACGTCCTCGATCTGCGCTGCCGCTACCGGCAATGCGTCGATCTGCGCCTGAGTCAGGTGCGCCAGCGGGAAGTCCGATGGCGTGAAACTGCCGTTGCCATCAGCCAGGCAATGTTCGACCAGCGCCAGCAGCTCCTGGCGATAGGCTTCGGCCAGGCTGGCGATGGTCCGCTCGTCGTAGCGTTCGGTGCTGAAAGTCCAGCGCAGTTGCAGGGCGCCGCCATACACCTGGCCATCGACACTCAGCCAGTTGGGCAGCGGTGCATCGAGGTCGTGGGCCAGGCCGGCCGGGGCGTCCAGCGGCTGGAACAGGGCTGTGCTGTCGAACTGCTGGTCGAACTGGCCCAGGTAGTTGAAGGTGATGCGTGCCTGCGGCAAGGCCGCCATCTGCTCGCGCCCTGCCGTATCGGCCAAGTAGCGCAGCACGCCGTAGCCCAGCCCTTTGTGCGGCACCTGGCGCAACTGCTCCTTGATGCGCTTGATCGAGCCTGCCCGCGCCGCATCGTCCTCGCCTGGCAGCGGGCGCAGGCTCAGCGGGTAGGCGTTGGTGAACCAGCCGACGCTGCGGGTCAGGTCCATGTCTTCGAACAGCCCGTCACGGCCATGGCCTTCAAGCTGTACCAGCACTTCTTCATCGCCGCTCCAGCGGCACAGGGCACGCGCCAGCGCGGTCAGCAGCAGGTCGTTGACCTGGGTGTGATAGGCCGCCGGGGCCTGCTGCAGCAACTGCCGGGTCTGCGCCACATCCAGGCCGATGGCCAGGGTACGGGCGTGGCGGTGCAGGTTGCCGCCCTGCGGGTGATCGCATGGCAGTTCACGACGCACACCCCCCAACTGGCCTTGCCACCAGCCCAGCTCGTCGCGCAACGAATCGCTGCCGGCATAGCTGGCCAGGCGTGCGGCCCAGTCGCCGATGGCGTGGGTCTTGGCCGGCAGCGGTTGGCCACGGTACAGCGCTTGCAGGTCTTCCAGCAGCACACGCCACGACACGCCATCGACCACCAGGTGATGGATCGCCAGTAACAGGCGCTGGCCGCCCTGCCCGTCATTAACCAGCAAGGCGCGCAACAGTGGGCCCTGTTCCAGGTCGAGGCTGCGTTGCAGGTCGGTGTACAGCGGTTGGCAATCGGCGAAGTCGGCGACCGTGGCTGTCCACAGCAATTGCCCGGTGGCAGGCGAAGCATATTCGGCCTGCCAGCGGCCCTGGGCCATGCCAAAGCGCAGGCGCAGGCTGTCGTGGTGCTGCACCAGGGCGGCCAAGGCTCGCTCCAGTATCCCCTCATCCAGCGGCTTGCGCGCCTCCAGCAGAACAGCCTGGTTCCAGTGCTGCGGCTGTGGCACTTCACTGTCGAAGAACCAGTGCTGGATCGGCGTGAGGCCGGCCTGGCCCTGGCGCTGGCCCTGTTCGATGCTGCTGGCGGCTTCGCTGCGCTGAACGATGGCGGCCAGGGTCTGGATGGTCTGATGCTGGAACAGGTCGCGCGGGGTGAACTGCAAGCCGGCCTGACGAGCCCGGCTGACTACCTGGATAGACAGGATCGAGTCGCCGCCCAGTTCGAAGAAGTTGTCCTGCACGCCAACCCGGGCAACGTTGAGCACGTCGCGCCAGATCTGCGCCAGTTGCGCTTCCACCTCGTTGCCAGGCGCCTGGTACTGCTGGCGTGCCTGCTCCAGGTCCGGCAGCGGCAGCGCACGGCGGTCGAGCTTGCCGTTGCCCATCAGCGGCAGGCTGTCGAGCAGCACCAGGTGCGCCGGCACCATGTAGTCCGGCAGGTGCTGGCGGGCATCGGCTTTCACCGCGTCGCGCAGCAGGCCCTGGGCCTCGCTGTCGGCAGCGGCCTGCCCGCACACCAGGTAACCCACCAGTTGCTTGCCGCCCGGCAGGTCGAGGGCCAGCACCACAGCTTCGTCGACATCGGCATGCGCCTGCAGGCGGCTTTCGATTTCGCCCAGCTCGATACGGAAACCGCGAATCTTCACCTGCTGGTCGGCGCGGCCGACGTACTCGACCAGGCCATCGCTGCCCAGGCGCACCAGGTCACCGGTGCGATACAAGCGCCCGCCTTCGCTGCCGAACGGGTCGGCGACGAAGCGCTCGGCACTAAGGCCCGGGCGGTCGTGGTAACCCTGTGCCAGGCCGGCACCGCCGACATACAGCTCGCCAATGCCGCCTTGCGGCAACAGGGCAAGGTCTTCGTCGAGGATGTAGGCCGTGCGGCTACCGATGACGCGGCCGATCGGCACGCTGCCCAACTCCGCCGGCAGTGTCTGTGGTGCCAGGCAGGCCAGCGGCATGACCACGGTTTCGGTCGGCCCGTAGGCGTTGAAGAACTGCTGTGGCGCGAAGGCCTGGCGGATGCGCTGCAGGTGTTCGCCGGTCAGCGCTTCACCACCGGTAATGACCAGGCGCACTGGCAACTGTTCGCCCTGCCCGGCCAGGTACTGCGCCAACTGGCTACCGTAGCTGGGCGTGAAGCCGAGGATGCTCACCTGCTGCTCGCGCACCAGCTGGCAGATGTCTTCGGCGCCCCACTGCCCCTGGGCGCGCAGCACCACGCGGGCGCCACACAGCAGCGGCACCCACAGGCGTTCGCTGGCGGCGTCGAAATTGATCGAATAGAAGTGCAGCTCGCAGTCATCGCTGCGCATGCCGAACGCGTCGATCACCGCCTGGCAATGCATGGCGAACTCGCCGTGGCTGACTACCACGCCCTTGGGCTTGCCGGTGGAACCGGAGGTGTAGATCAGGTAGGCCTGGTGCTGCGGCAGGTTGAGGTTGTCCAGCGGCGCATCGCTGTAGGCCGACAGGCTGGCGCTGTCGTCCTCCAGGCTCCAGCGCGCCACGCCTTCGGGCAACTGCCCCAGGGTTTGCAGCAGCGTGCGCTGGCTGAGCAGCAGGCCGATGCGGCTGTCTTCGATCATGTAGCGCAGGCGGTCGAGCGGGTATTCGGGGTCGAGCGGCACGTAGGCGCCACCGGCCTTGAGGATGGCCAGCAGGCCGACGACCATTTCCAGCGAACGCTCCAGCGCCAGGCCCACGCGCACCTGCGGGCCGACGCCACGCTCGCGCAGGGCGCGGGCCAGGCGGTTGGCCTGCTGGTCGAGTTCGGCATAGGTCATGTGCCGGCCAGCGAAGGTCAACGCGCCAGCGTGTGGCGTGCGCGCAGCCTGGGCGGCGAACAGGCCGTGCACGGTCTGGTCGAGTGCGAGATCCTGCTCGCCCTGCAACTGGCCCGCCAGCACCTGCTGCTCGGCGCTGCTCAGCATCGGCAGCTCGCACAGGCGCTGTTGCGGGTTGTCGAGCAGGCCGGCCAGCAATTGCTGCCAGTGCTCGGCCATGCGTGCGATGCGTGGCTCGTCGAACAGGTCACGGCTGTAGGTCAGGCAGCAACCCAGGCGGCCGTCGAGGTCGGTCACCTCCAGGTACAGGTCGAACTTGGTGGCGCTGGCGTCGTTGACCAGGTAATCCACCTGCATGCCGGCAAGCTGGCGGCTTTGCTGGAAGGCCCAGCGCTGCACGTTGCACATCACCTGGAACAGCGGGTTGTAGGCGCTGCTGCGCGGTGGCTGCAGGGCTTCCACCAGCTGGTCGAACGGCAGGTCCTGGTGCGACTGGCCTTCGATGGCAACCTGGCGTACCTGCTCCAGCAACTGTGCGGCACTCATCTGGCCGTCCAGCTCGCAACGCAGCACCTGGGTGTTGAGGAACGCGCCAATCAGCCCTTCGCTTTCCGGGCGGATGCGGTTGGCCACCGGCGCGCCAATGCGCAGGTCACGCTGGCCGCTGTAGCGGTGCAGCAAGGCGGCCAGCGTGGCAGTCATGGTCATGAACAGGGTCAGACCGCGCTGGCTGTTGAAAGCATGCACGCGGGCGACCAGCGCCGGGTCGAGCTCGAAGCGGTACAGCTCGCCACGGTGGCTCTGCACTGCCGGGCGCGGGCGGTCGGCAGGCAGCGCCAGTACCGGGTGTTCATCGCCCAGGCGGGCCTGCCAGTAGGCCAGCTGGCGGGCGCTCTCGCCGCTTTCCAGCCATTGCCGTTGCCACACGCTGTAGTCCAGGTACTGCACCGGCAGCGGCGCCAGCGGCGATTCGCGGTCATCGACGAAGGCCTCGTACAGCTCGCCCAGTTCGCGGGCAAAGATGTCCATGGCCCAGCCCTCGGTGACGATATGGTGCAGGGTCAGCACGAAGAAATGCTCGCGCTCTTCGGCTTTGACCAGGCAGGCACGCAGCAGCGGGCCGCGCTCCAGGTCGAACGGCTGGTGCGCCTGGTCGTCGGCCAGTTGCTGCAGGCGTTGTTGGCGAAGATCAGCGGGCAAGGCGCTGAAGTCTTGCCAGTCGAGGTGCAGGCTGCTGTCGTCGGCCACGCACTGATACGGCACGCCATCGATGCTGGGGAAGGTGGTGCGCAGGGTTTCGTGGCGCACCACCAGCGCCTGCAACGCACGCTCGAAGGCATCCACATGCAGGGTGCCGCGCAGGCGCGCCATGCCGCCGACGTTGTAAGCCGGGCTGCCCGGCTCCATTTGCCAGAGGAACCACATGCGCTGCTGCGAGTACGACAGCGGCACCGCCTGGCGGCGGTCGACGCGGGCGATTGCACCTTGCAGGTTGCGCTCACCGGCAGCGCGGATACGCGTGATCTCGGCACAGAAGGCGCCCAGCTCGCTGGCGTCGAACAGGGCCTTGAGCGGCAGCTCGACATCGCAGGCCTGACGCGTGCGCGAGACAATTTGAGTGGCCAGCAGCGAATGGCCGCCGAGGGCGAAGAAGTCATCCTGCAGGCCGATGCGCGGCAAGTTCAGCACCTCGCGCCAGATGGCGGCGACCTGCTGCTGCAACTCGGTTTGCGGCTCGACGTGTTGCCGCTGCTGCCACACCGGGGCCGGCAACGCCTTGCGGTCGACCTTGCCGCTGGGGCCCAGCGGCATCTGCGCCAGCGGGATGAGTTGTGCCGGTACCATGTAGGCCGGTAGTTGTTCAGCCAGCACCGTCAGCAATGCATCAGGCTGGGCACTGCCACTGTAGTAGCCGACCAGTTGCGCGCCTACGGCATCCTTGTGAATCAGCACCAGCGCCTGTTCGACCCCCGCTTGCGCCAGCAGGCAGGCCTGGACTTCCTCGGGTTCGACACGGAAGCCACGCACCTTGACCTGCTGATCGAGGCGGCCAAGGTATTCCAGCGCCTCATTCTGCACCTGCCAGCGGGCGCGGTCGCCACTGCGGTACAGGCGCTCGCCATTGCCGTCAGCCTGGGGCACGAAGCGCTCGGCGGTGAGGCCCGGGCGGCCCAGGTAGCCACGGGCCAGGCCTGCACCGCCAAGGTACAGCTCGCCCGGTACACCGGGGGCGGTCAGTTCCAGCTCGTCGTCCAGCACACGGCACAGCACATTGCCCAGCGGGCGGCCGATTGGCGAGCGTTCGCCATCGGTGGCCTGGCAGTGCCAGTGGGTGACGTTGATGGCGGTTTCGGTCGGGCCATAGCGGTTGTGCAACTGCACCTGTGGCAGCACCTGCAGCACGCGGTCACGCAGTGCCGCGGACAGCGCTTCGCCACCGGAGAACAGCCGGCGCAGGCTGCTGCAGGCACCCGCCTGCGGCTCCTGGACGAACACCTGCAACAGCGGCGGCACGAAGTGCAGCGTGGTCACGCCATGGGCCTGCACCAACGCGGCGATGCGCTGCGGGTCGCGGTGCTCGCCAGGGCCGGCGAGCACCAGCTTGCAACCGGTCACCAGTGGCCAGAAGCATTCCCACACCGAAACGTCGAAGCTGATCGGCGCCTTCTGCATCAGCACGTCGCTGTCGTCCAGCACATAGCTGGCCTGCATCCATTGCAGGCGCTCGGCCAGTGCCGCGTGGGTATTGCCCACGCCCTTGGGCTGGCCGGTGGAGCCGGAGGTGTAGATCACATAGGCCAGGTTGTCGCCATGCAGGTGCAACCCGGGGGCATGGCTTGGCCAGCTGTCCAGGTGCAGCTGGTCGAGGGCGATGGCGCTGACGCCGTCCACCTGAGGCAGCTTGCCCAGCAGGTTGCTGTGGCTCAGCAACAGGCCAGCGTTGCAGTCGGCGAGCATGTAGGCCAGGCGCTCGGCCGGGTAATCGACGTCCAGCGGCACATAGGCACCACCGGCCTTGAGAATGGCCAGCAGGCCCACCAGCAGCTGCGGCGAACGCTCGACGGCGATGGCCACGCAGGTGTCGGGGCCGACGCCTTTGTCACGCAGGTAGTGGGCCAGACGGTTGGCTTGCTGGTGCAACTCGGCGTAATCCAGGCTGCCACCGTCCCACACCAGGGCGGTGCGCTGCGGGGTCAGGCGTGCCTGCTCATTGAGCTGCTCGACCAGCAGGCGCTGCGGCGCCGCAGCGGGTGCCTCGCCCCAGCTCAGCAGTTGCGCGCGGCCAGGCTCGTCGAGCAATTGCACCTCGCCCAGCGCCCGCTGCGGCCCGGCACACACCTGCTCGAGCAGGGCCAGCAGGTGCTGGGCCAGGCGCTTGACGGTGCTGGCATCGAACAATTCGGCAGCATAGTCGAAGGCCAGGCTCAGGCGGCCCTGGTGGTCTTCTTCACTGTGCAGCTGCAAGTCGAACTTGGCTTCGCGACTGTGCCACGGCAGCTCTTCGGCCAGCAGGCCCGGCAGGCGGCGCAGGGCAGACAGGTCACGTTGCTGGTGGTTGAACATGACTTGGAACAGGCCTTGCTCGCGAGCCTCGGGCAAGGCTTCGAGCAGTTGCTCGAACGGCAGGTCCTGGTTGGCTTGGGCATCCAGGGTGGCCTGGCGCACCTGGGCCAGCAACTGGTCGAACGGCAGGCGGCCATCGAGTTGCGCACGCAGTACCTGGGTGTTGATGAAGAAGCCGACCATGCCTTGGGTTTCCAGGCGCGGGCGGTTGGCGTTGGGCGCGCCGACACGGATATCGGCCTGGCCACTGTAGCGGTGCAACAGCGCCTGCCAGCTGGCCAGCAGTACCATGAACAGGCTGGCCTGCTGTTCGCGGGCCAGGCCCTTGAGCGCTTCGGTGAGCCTGGCCGGTACCTTGAGGTTGAAGCGGGCGGCGCGGTGGTCGCGCTGGCTGGTGCGCGGGTGGTCGGTGCACAGGTCGAGCACCGGCAGTTCATCCCCCAGACGCGCCTGCCAGTACTGCAGCTGACGCTCGGCCTCGCCTGCGGCCAGCCACTGTCGCTGCCAGGTGCCGTAGTCGGCATAACCCAGGGTCAGCGGTGCCAGGCTGGCCTCGAGGCCCTGGCAATGGGCGGCGTACAGTTTGGCGAATTCGTCGAGCAGGATGTTCAGCGACCAGCCGTCGGCGACGATATGGTGCAGGGTCACCCACAGTTGATGGTGTTCATCGTCCAGGCGCGCCAGGGTCACCCGCAGCAACGGCCCCCGGGTCAGGTCGAACGGCTGGCGAGCTTCGGCTTCACGCTGGGCGGCGACTTGTTCGGCGGCCTGGCCTTCGAGGTCCAGGCGGCGAAGGTCGAACGGCTGCTGCGCCTGGATGCGCTGCAGGGCCTGGCCGTTCTCTTCGGCAAACAGGGTACGCAGCGATTCATGGCGCGCCACCAGCGCCTGGAAGGCCGCTTCCAGTGCGTTTTCGTCCAGTTCGCCGCGCAACTGCAGGCCGGCCGGAATGTTGTAGGCCGCCGACTGCGGGTCCAACTGCCACAGCAACCACAGGCGGTTTTGCGCCAGCGACTGGGGCAGCGCCTGGGTGCGTTCCAGGGTAGCGATGGCGCCGACCCGGCCACCGCCTTCGGCGATGATCGCGGCCACGGCCTTGGCGTAGTCAGCCAGTATCGGCGCCTCGAACAGGGTGCGCAGGCCCAGCTCGATACCCAATTCATCGGCCAGGCGTGCGGTGGCGTGGGTGGCGGCGATGGAGTTGCCACCCAGCAGCAGGAAGTGGTCGTATGCCGCCACCGCCTCGACCTTGAGGATGTCGCGCCACACACCGGCGATGCGCGCCTGCAGCTCATCGCCAGCGGCATCCGTGGCAACGGGCTCGCTCACCTCAGGGAAGCGGGCGTAGCAGTCCAGGCTGCCATCGTCCATGCGCAGGCGGCAGGCAGAACGCTGCAGCTTGCCGCTGGAGGTCTTGGGCAGTGCGCCGGGGTTCAGCAGCAGGACCACGGCCGGGGCCTGGCGGCAGGCGTCGGCGATCACCTGACGCAGGGTCTTGATCAGCGCGTGGGGCTTGATCGACTTCTGCACGTTGCGGCTGATTTCCACCGCCACGCCAATGCCCTCCTCGCCTTGCTGCTCGACGGCGAACACTGCCACCCGGCCTTTGCGCAGCACATCCACTTCGCGCTCGAGGGTCTTTTCCAGGTCCTGCGGGTACAGGTTCTGCCCGCGCACGATCAGCATGTCCTTCAGGCGCCCGGTGACGAACACTTCCCCTTCGCGCATAAAGCCCAGGTCGCCGGTACGCAGCCAGGTCTGGCCGTCCATCTCGACGAAGGTGCGGGCGCTGGCCTCGGGGTTGCGCCAGTAGCCCAGGGCGATGCTCGGGCCACCGGCCCAGATCTCGCCCACCTGGTTGTCGCCCAGCACCTGCAGGCGTTGTGGTTCGACAATGCGCACGGTATGCCCGGGCTGCGGGTAGCCACAGCTCATCAGCACACTGCCCTTGCCAGGTTCCGCACGGTTGTCGGCAAAGGCTTCGGCGTCCAGCTCCAGCGCGGCGATGCCCTGGCCACGGCGGCTGCCGCTGACGAACAGGGTCGCCTCGGCCAGGCCGTAGCTGGCGAAGAAGCTCTGCGGGTCGAAGCCGCAGGCCTGGAACTTGTCGGCAAAGGCCGCCAGGCTGTCCTGGCGGATCGGCTCGGAGCCGGAATAGGCCACCCGCCAGCGGCTGAGGTCGAGCCCGGCCAGGGAGGCCTCGCTGACCCGCTCGCTGCACAGCCGGTAGGCGAAGTCGGGGCCGCCGCTGATGGTGCCGCCGTACTCGCTGATGGCCTGCAACCAGCGTAGCGGCCGGGCCAGGAAGTAGCCCGGCGACATCAGCACACAAGGCACGCCGCTGAAGATCGGCTGCAGCAGGCCGCCGATCAGGCCCATGTCGTGGTACAGCGGCAGCCAGCTGACGATCACATCGTCGGGGTTGAGGTCGATGCCAAAGCCTTGGCGGATCAGTTGTTCGTTGGCCACCAGGTTGCCATGGCTGACCTGCACGCCCTTGGGCAGTGCGGTGGAGCCGGAGGTGTACTGCAGGAAGGCGATGTCATCACCCTTGAGTGCGGGCTCGCGCCAGTTCGCAGCCAGTGCTGGGTCCAGGCTATCCACCATCAGCAGTTCGGGGGCGTTGGCCGCCGCCAGGGCCTCCAGGCCTTGCAGGCTGTCGTGCAGGGCCGCGACGGTCAGCAGCAGGCGCGGCTCGGCGTCGTCGATGATCGACAGCAAGCGCTGCTGGTGGTGCTGGCGCGCGGACTCCGGCGGGTAGGCCGGCACCGCAATCACGCCGGCATACAGGCAGCCGAAAAACGCCGCTACATAGTCTGGCCCGCTGGGGAACAACAGCACCGCGCGGTCGCCGAAGCTGGCCCGGGTTTGCAAGGCAGCGGCGATGGTGCGCGCACGCTGATCGAGGTCCCGGTAGCTGAGCACGGCCTGCTCGCCGGGAGCGTCGGCCAGAAAGCGCAAGGCGACTTTGTCCGGGGTCTGTGCGGCGCGTTGCGCCAGGGCCTGGACCAGCGAGAGCGGGAGTTCGAAGGCGTCCGTCATGGGGTGTTCCTGCCAGTGTCTGTTTGGGGCGGGCCGGCTGCTGCGCGAACGTGGGCGCAGCGGCATGTGGCGGCCTGAGGTGTACACAGGGGAACGGATGGGCGGGGGGAGAAATTAGCGTGCCATGGCACCGGCAAGGGCATCACGCAGGCCCTTTCGCGGGCAAGCCCGGTGCCGCAGGCTTAGAACCGAAATGCACGGTTACCAATTACATTTCGCATTTGACAATCATTATCATTCTGAATAGCTTGTCGCCCGTCGTAGGAAGCTTCCCAAATTTGGGTGCGTCCTTTCCCCTCTGTGACAAGGTGATTTCCATGGCGGAACAACTATCCACAAGTAAGTGCGATTCACCATTACTGCAGGCCTTCGTCGACAACCGCAGCATCCTGGTCAAGATCGCTGCCCGCATCACCGGCTGCCGATCGCGCGCCGAAGATGTGGTGCAGGACGCCTTTTTCCGGCTCAGCGCCGCCCCGCAGATCACATCGTCGTTCAAGGCGCAGCTGAGCTACCTGTTCCAGATCGTGCGCAACCTGGCCATCGACCACTATCGCAAGCAGGCGATGGAGTTGAAGTACTCCGGCAGCGAGGAGGAAGGCCTGAACGTAGTCGTGCAGAACGCCTCCCCCGAAGCCACCCACATCAACCTTGCCGCGCTGGATGACATTGCCGAGGCGCTGAACGAACTGCCCCAGCGCACCCGCTATGCCTTCGAGATGTACCGCCTGCATGGCGTGCCGCAGAAGGACATTGCCAAGGAGCTGGGAGTGTCGCCGACACTGGTCAACTTCATGATCCGCGATGCGCTGGTACATTGCCGCAAGACGGCCAGTCGGCAGGCCTGAACCTTCAAGGTTGCTGAGGGCACGTGTGGGAGCGGGTTTACCCGCGAACACCGGCATAGCCGGTGCCATGCACCATGTCGCATTCTTCGCGGGTAAACCCGCTCCCACAGGGCCGCACAGCGGCCCCCTGGCACTCAAGCCAATTTACACTTATCGAAGAACCGCTCCCGCCCCAGAATCATCAACGCCGCGCGCTTGTGCGGGAAGTCGAACTCCTTGTCGCAATGGAAGCACTGGTCGTGCATGTAGCCGATCATCTTGCCGTTGTCGGCACGCGGCTCGGCCACCACCCGCTGGGTGCGCGGGTCATCCAGGAACAGGTAGTGCACCAGCGCCGATAGCCAGCTGGCCACCTTGTGCGGCCCGCGGTGGCTCTCCTCCCCCACCAGCATGTGGATGCCACGGTCGTAGTCATCGGCCGGGTAGAACGGCGCAATGCGGTCTTCCTTGGCCCAGTACGCCTCGAAGTAGGCAAACGGCTGGTCATCGAAGCAGCCGATCAGCGTCAGGGCATGCGGGTCGGCCTCGAGCTTGCCCAGGTATTCGTGATGCTGCGCAAGGGTGCCACCCTCCTGCCAGAACGCCTCCACCCGCGGGTTGTTCTGCCAGCGGTTGAAGCGCTCCAGGTCATGTTCGATTTCCAAGGTACGCAGCGACACCCAACTGCCCAGGCGCGTATCGAAGCGCCGGTACACCTCGCCACGAGGCTTGGGCGCGCGGCGTGGGTGGCGCTTGCCGTTGCTGATCTGCATTTGCTGCGGGTATGCCACGCTGACCGACTCGCCCAGCCACGGCTGTGGCAGCTGCCAGAACAACGCTCGCTCGCACAGGTATTGGCCAGGCTGCTCGCCGGCCAGCAGCAGGCCACTGGTCAATGCCTGGGGCAACGCCTCGGGCAGGTACCAGGCCAGGCGCTGGCAGGCGGTGTCGCGGGCCAGCAGCCAATAACAGGCGGCCCACAAGGCCTGATAGGGGCGCTCGGGGCACAGCCGCTCCAGGTGAACATGCAGGGTGGCGCCCACCTCCAGGCGCAACTGGATCAGCGGGCGGCCTTCGAGGGACAGGCTCAGCCAGCTGTCGCCCTCCTCGGCACTGAGGCTGCGCCAGCGTGGCGCTGACTGGGGCTGCGAAGCGGCATCGAACGGCATGGGCTTGACTCACGGCAATGAAGAAAAGGCTCACTGCTGAGAACGTTGCCGCACCACGGGAATTTAGTCGTGTGGGGCCGAAACCGTGATGCGGTAGGGCTCGAAGATGCGCGCCAGCTCGCCACTGTCGCGCAGGGCCCGCAGCAGCGCCGCGAACGACTGCTCGCCGATCGGCGCCCCCGGGCGCAGCAAGGCGTAGTGGTGGTAGACCTGGTCGATGCGCTGCGAGGACACCAACTGGTCCCGGCTGGCCGGGTTGCGCTCCAGGAAATCGCTGAGATAGGAACGCGTGACCAGGGCGATGTCGGCGCGGTCGGCCTGCACCATCAGCAGGTTGCTGTCGTGGGAATAGGTCAGGGTCGCTTTGTAGGCGGTGCGCAGGTAGTCCGGGTCGGAGTTGAAGCCGGCGAACGCATAGTGGTAGCCGTTGATCAGCGCCAGGCGCTTGCCGTGCAGGTCGTCGAAGTAATGCGGGTCACGGCCGTTGGCCTTGCGGGCGACGAACACCTCGGCATCTTCCAGGCCCAGGTCCACGCTCTGGTGGGCAATCTGCTGCCAGCCCCACGCCGGGTTCTCGAAAATGGCCATGTCGGTGCGGCCTTGCTGGAGGTCACCAAAACGCCGCTGGATGGAGGTGGGCACCACGACGAAGTGGTAGCGCTGCTGCGTGCGGTTTAGCGCGTCGACCAGCTGCGGCAGCAGGCCGCTGTCGGCACCCTGCTCGGGGCGTACCGTGTACGGTGGGAAATGCGCCGCGCCAATCCTCACTTCGACGGCATCGGCAGCCCATACCGGCGCCGCCAGCCAGAACACGGCCAGCAGCATCAGGGAAGACAGGGCCTTTAGGCCGGGCGCTGGAGTCAAGACGGATGCTCATCACGGTTCATGCCTGGGTCCACCTAAGCTAGGCGTTTTCCGGGCCGGACACAACTGCCGGTTAGTGGCCCTTTGTGCCAAAGCCGCAGGCAAATTGCCAGGGGGTGCCGGATGCCCTGAGTTTGGCTACGCTCTAGCAGGATCTGCAAGGGAGCCTGGTATGGGCCATTGGTTGGTGATCGACCTGGAAGCCACCACCGACGATGGTGGGTGGCCGGTCACAGAGATGGAAGTCATTGAAATCGGCGCAAGCCTGGTTACCCGCGAAGGCCGCGAGGTCGACCACTTCCAGCGCTTCGTGAAGCCCCGGCGGCGGCCGCAGCTGACCCCGTTCTGCCGTGAGCTGACCCACATCAGCCAGGCCAGCGTGGACAGTGCCGCACCGTTCCGCGAGGTATGGGCAAGCTTCGAGCGCTGGCTCGGGCACCACCGCGGGCAGCTTCAGGCCTGGGTCAGCTGGGGCGACTACGACCGCCAGCAGTTGCACCAGGAGTGGCAGCAGCATGGGCTGGACAGCCTGCTGCGGACCCTGCCGCACATCAACCTCAAGCAACGCTTCGCCAAGGCCCGCCACCTGCAGCGCCCCGCGGGGCTGAACGGTGCACTGCAGCTGGCCGGCATGCACTTTTGCGGGCAGCAGCACCGGGCCCTGGAAGATGCGCGCAATACCGCGCGGCTGCTGCCGTTGAGCCTGCCGGTGGACGCTACCTGAAAGCAGATGACGGGGCCCGTGGGCTTGGGCATACTGGCCAGCCCTTTTTCATCCCCCCTTTTCAGGAGTCGCCCATGTTCCAGGTCAACGAGTACTTCAACGGCACCGTCAAGTCGATTGCATTCGCGGGCGAAGAAGGCCCGGCCACTGTCGGCGTGATGGCCCCGGGCGAATACGAGTTCGGCACTGCCAAGCGCGAGATCATGCACGTGGTTTCCGGCGCCCTGACCGTGAAGCTGCCAGGTAGCGACAACTGGGAAACCTTCAACGCCGGTGACAAGTTCAATGTGGCCGCCGACAGCAAGTTCCAGCTGAAGGTGGCGGTGGATACTGCCTACCTGTGCGAGTACCGTGACTAAGCGGCAGCCTGTACCGGCCTCTTCGCGGGTAAACCCGC